>JAJRYZ010000299.1 GCA_024275515.1 Spirochaetota bacterium | reverse complement strand
CGATGAAGTCGAGAAGCCCCGACTCCCTCGGATCGGGCTCGATCAGCCCCGCAACACCGAGATAGACCGTCGCGTCGCCGTACTGCGGTACGCTCATCGAGATGAAATCGCCTTCTTTGATCGTGAGCTTGCCCAGAGTCGCCTTGGCGCCGCGGACCTTCAGGTCCGGCTGTACGAGAGAAACCTTCCCATACTGACGCGCGACGACCGAGGCGTGCGCCGAGTATCCTCCCTCGGTAGACAATACTCCCGCCGCAACCTCGATCGCTTTGACGTCGTCGGCGAAAGTCGAAGGCATGCACAGAATGCAGCGCGTGTCCTCGCCGAGCTGCTGCGCGTTCTTGTAGGCGTCGAGCAGCGCGTCGGTTGAGAAGTAGACCCGCCCGATCGCCGCGCCGGGAGCGCCGGCGATGCCGCCGGTGACGCTCGGCAAACATTTGACCGACGAGGCGTCGATAACCGGGTGAAGTATTTCGGTAAGCTGCCCGGGCTTGATCGCGTGAATGAGATAGTCCTCGTCGATGACGCTACGCGCGTTCAGATCGAGCAAGGTCTTGATGTCCGCCTGTGTCGACTTGGTCATGACCGGCCGCTGGTCGAGCAGCCAGACCTTTTTGTTTTCGATGGTGAATCGAATCGACCTGATCTCGCGAAAATGGTCCTCCACCGTCCGCGCGGTTTTTTTGAGCTCCTTGAGGTACTTCGCATCGATGTGCTTGATGTCCTTTCCCGTCGCACCGATTTCGTTGAACTCGTTCTGATAGAAAAGGCCGTCAAGATCGGGAGCGCCGGTAACGATATTTCGCGTATAGAACCCGCCGAAGGCCGAGTCCTTGCCGTAGTTGCCGTACACCATCGGTTGAATAATCAGCGCCGCGTCTTCATCGTTCATATCGTCGAGCTTCAGCAGCAGGCTTATTCGCTTAAGTGCGATCTGAAGCTGGGTGTAGGCGTCGGAAAAGAAATCGGGGTCGAGTACCGGTTTGTACTTCTCGAGCGCCTTCGCGTACCGTGCGGCGCTCATATCGGTATCGAGTTCGGTGGTGATCGATTCGATCAGTTGACCGAGCTTTCGGGCATCCGCCTCCCGATCTTCAAGCTGTGCGAGTCGGAGCTCTATCTCGAGGTTGCCCTTGACCAGAAACAACACCTCGTGGTTACCGAAATCCTCCCCGACGTAGCTATTGAAACCGGATATCGTTTCGTCGGTCAATCCGTAGTTATGAAGCGTCGGGTAGTGCCCGATCGCGAGATTCGGGCTGACGACGATTTTCACGAGCATCGGGTTACTCGTGTTGCCGAAGACCTTCCCGACCTCTTTTTCCAGCGTGTCGAGATTCTCTTCGAGATACGGCCTGATCTCCGCGTCCTGAAGGTGCGCGGCCGCGTCGGAGTCGATAATGAATCCGGGGAGTATCGGCAAATCGAGCGCCGCGAACTCCATGTACTCTCTTCCACGGACTCCGATCTTGGCAAGAATCGTCGGATCGTCGGTGTGCTCGCTTCTGCTGAACAGATGAATGTTTTCTTTCATACTTGACTCCTTGCCGGCTACCTAGAAGAGCTTCAGAACGGTGTTGACCGGAACACGGAGAAACGCCTCGAACTGCGGCGAGGCGCCCTGCTTGAAATACCGCTGCAGTTTGGCGACGTCCTTTATCGTCTCGCCGACCACCGCGAACAGAATCGTGCTCCCGTGTTTTACTTTGCCCCATTTGAAAAGCGTATTGATATCGTGTATCCGCTCGCCTTCATAAAAGACAAGCACCTCGCAATTCGGGTACTTCAACTGATAACTCTGGATGATCTTCTTCCAGGCTTCGACGTTTCCGTTGTGGAACAATTCGTTGCTCACGGGCACCGAATACATCGGAGTCATCCGGCGGCCGGCCCCGGTTGCAGGCTCAGGAGTCCCGGCGCTCGGCGCCTTCTCCGCAGCCGAAGCGCCGCGCTCGGCCTCTTCGCCCGATTCTGAAACCGACGCCCGAACGGGTTCTCTCTTCGAGCGGGGCCGCGCGCCTTCGGTCCTCCGCGCCGGCGTTTCGAGCGGTTCGGTCTCCTCTTCGTAGGGAACATAGCCGAACTCGCCGTCAAGCAGTATCGCGGGTGATTTCGTTTTCTTTCCCTCGAGATAACGAATACACGTCTCGATCGCTTTGTCGGCGACTTTCTCGGATACGCCGGATGAGAATCCGCCGGCGTAGATCGAAACGAGTTCGTTCTTGCGTATGTTCTGCGCGACCGCCCAGTGATCGCGGTTCTTGGGGTTGATTACCGTAAACCCCAGCTCCGGATGATGGTAGGCGACTACCACGTCGACCGCATTCCACCTCGCCGCCTCGGCGGCGAGGTGCTCGAAGTCGTCGATCGTATCCCGAGCGTTCCATGTTCCGATACGATACCCGTACTTGTCGACGAGCAAAGCATACAGAATCGGGCTCAACTGCTCCTGTTCGATTTCCTTCGCGGCGAGCAGAGAATTGAGTATGTCCGCAAGATTGTACGCGTCTTCGAAGTCGTCGAGCAGTGAAGACACCGCCTGAAAGTGACTCAGCGCTCGGTTGAATCCTTCACGGTTGAAGAATCGCTCGAACTCGTACAGTGACTCTGCCATTTCATCTCCTCAAGTCGTCTCGACCTTTCGCCCTTCCGGAATTCCGCCGCGCGGAACAACCACCGCCTCGCGCGGCCCGTCACTCCTGTGGCGGGGACTTGCTTCCTGTTCTGGAAAAAATACCCCCCTTTCGGGGGGCATGCAACCGTTGTCAGAGGGATTTCAGCCCGGAGTCGGTGTCCCGTTTCTTTCGCGTCCTTCTGCGTGACGGGGCCTTTCCACCCTGCTTGCCCGCGGTCTCGTCGGAAACGACCGTCTCCGCGGTGGGCGCGCCTGAAGCCTGCTCGTTGAGCATATCGATATACGCCTGCCCCGAAGAACCTGTTTCCTCCTCTTCACCGAGGTCCGACGAGAAGCTCATCGCGATGTCTTCGCGCACGGTCGACCGTCTTCGCGAGAACGCGGCGAACGCGGCGTCCTGGAACCCCTTCGATACGCCGTGCAGGAACTCGTTGAGTACGTTCGCCATACCGTCGAGCGTAGCTTTCTTGCGTTTGATCGACGTGATATCGACGTCGAGAAGAAGCCCCGGTTGAATATGGTACGGGTTGATCATGTAGTCGTAGAGATTGAACTGGCTTTCGAGGAAGGCGAGCCGATCTTCCATAACACGACGCTGAATGGGATAGCGGAACCCGTACATGTCGTGAAGCCGATTGCGCATCAGGATGAGCTTGGTCTTGATTTTGTCCTTCTCGTAGAGATAGGTGCGGTTCATGACCTCCACTTGAGTATCGGCGGGCTTCACGAAAGATATCTCGTCCCAACTCTTGTCGATGTCTTCATACAACGGATCACCGGTCCTCGCTTTGATCCGCCTGCGGATCTTGTTTCTGT
>JAJRYZ010000298.1 GCA_024275515.1 Spirochaetota bacterium | reverse complement strand
TGACCGCGAGCAGCAGCATGAGCGGGACATAGTCGACGGTGCTGCGCGAAAGTCGTTGCAGCGCCAACCTCCAAATGATTCCCGGCGCCCGTCCGGTCGCCCAACGAAGAAGATGAACCAGAAGCGGATATATCCGCAGGATGAGCAGCGCGACGCCGAGTATTCCGATAACGGGAACGAAGAACAGCACCGGGTCGGCGGGGACGTCCTCTCCGGGGGCGAGCGCGAAACTCTCCCATCGCAGGCTGTTGTATCCGAAGATCGCGAGCCCGATGAGAATAAAATCGAGAAAAAAGCGGTGCCACGCGGTGCGTCTGCGAAACCGCGCGTAGTGTCGCGTATAGGTGACGATCGAGTGCTTGAAAACTCCGAACACCGGTATGAGCCCCGAGAGCGTCGCGATTCCCACCGCGGCGGCCGAGTAGAGAATGGTCCGGCGATCGAAATAGGCCGGGACCGCGGTCCGATGAACGAACTCGAGGAAGCCCGCCGAAGCGCCCATGGCGCGCGCGATGAACATCCCCAGAAAAGGGCCGATCACAATCGCCGCCGTTCCCAGAACAAGCCATTCGAGGAGAAAGCTCAGGAGGATATGCGCGCGCCCGCCTCCACGGCTCAACATGACCACGATTTCGCGCTTTCGGTGTTCGACTGAAATCGTCGCCATCAGAACCAGATAGTAGAGAATCATCCCGATGACCGGAATAGCGAGCGCCGAGAGGAAACGCGAGATGAGAATTCTCCGCTCGTTGAAATCACGAAAGAAGTCGATCGGCGCATGCCAGAACTCGGTGTCCGGGACCATTTCCGGCATGCGCTCCTCGAGATCCTCGAACTCGTCGATCATCCGCTTGAGGTCGCCGACGCGCGTGGCCGCGTAGTCGAATACCCATTGCATATCGTAGCTCGTCGCCCGGAGCCGATACGCCTTGAGTAGTCGTTGCGTGTAGACCGCCGGATGCGCGAAGAACCGGTCCGAATACGGAGGTGGGTAGATCCAATCCTCGGTCGTATAACCCTGTTTGGCGCGGAACATTCCCACGACTTCCACCGGGATTCGCACAAAACCGTTCCGGGCGCCGTAGGGCGTCTCTCCCGATCGGACCGGGTACCAGTAAGTATAGGTATCGCCGATCAAAAGCTCGAAACGCTCGAAGGTCGACTCGTCCACGACGACTTCCACGACTCCGTCGTCGCGCTCTTCGTACCATCGACCGGCGACGATATCGCACAAATCACGCAGGTTGGTCGTTACGACGAGGTCGGCCCTCGGCGAGCGCAAATCGGGCGTCGGCGCGTCACGCGGGATGAGCGGATTGGTGCCCAGCCGCGAGAACACCGCGGAGCTGAGCAGCTCCCCCGTGATGGTCTGCCTCAGACGCGTGCCGACGAACGACTCGAGCTTTTTCAGGTCTTCATAGGCGACCGGCGTTTTGCGGTAGGGATTCTCGTGCGAAACGATAATCGCCATCGGCGGCCGAAGAGTGTCCCTCGAAATCCACTCGCGAATGAAACTCTTCTGAAGACTTCCGGAAGAGTATACCGGTATCGAAGAGACGATTCCCGTCGCCAGCACGAGCCCGAAAAGCAGTCCGAGCGTGATGCGCCAGTTGTGAGTAATGCGTTTGAGGGTGAGCCAGAGAATCGTAAGCAGATACATCGCTATTTGCCGATGACCAGCTCGCCTTCTTCGAGCCCGTCGACGATTTCGACGCGGGTTCCGGTGTGAATACCCACCTCTACGTCGACTTCGCGCCGAACCCAGTCGGTAAGCACCCTGACATAGGTACGGTCTCCGAACTCTCGCAGTGCGGCGGAGGGAATAACCAACGCGTCCTCGTGCTTCTGCAGTATGATGCGGCCGGGCATCCGGTCGCTCAGCCGAAGCTCCGGCCCCTCGCCGACGAAGGCGAAATGCACGAGATACTCCTCCCGGCTTATCGAAGCGTCCATCCGCGGGTTGAGATGCGTGGTCTGTACGATCACCGCCGGCGCCCACTCATCGGGTCCGGTCCGTATCTCGGCCTCGAGTGACGTATCGATTTCGAGAAACGCCTCCTGATTGACCGACATCTGCATTTCAAGCTCGGTCGGATCGGAAATGACAATGACCGGGTCGTACTCACGGACGAGATCGCTTACGCGTATCTGTACGCGCTTGATGACTCCGTCGAACGGCGCGGCGATCGTCGCCGCACCGACTTTCGTCTCGAGATACGAGACGGCGAGTTGTTGCTTGCGAAGCTGAAGACGCATAATCTCCATGTCGATCGGCGCCGCGCCTTGGGCCTGTGTTCGGCGGACGTTCGCCTCGGCAATCTGCAAATCGAGTCGGGAAAGCGCGAGGCTGTGCTCGAGATCGTCGATTTCGAGCTTGGCGAGAACCGCGCCCTGCTTCACTTGCTGATCGGGGGCGACGTTTACCGACTGAATCCGGCCGGCGACTTCGAAGTAGAGTGAAACTTCGCGAACCGGGGTTACCCGTACCGTCCCCTCGACGACTTGCATGATCGGCTCGCGTTTGACCGGGTAGGTCGCCGCCCGGGTGATCTTCGGCGGTTCGGGAAGCTCGAACATCTGCTGTTCGGTTTCATCGGGGATGAGAAAACATCCGGACAGCGCGAGTGTCGCCAGGCAAAGCACGTATTTCATCACCGTGATTCTCCCTCCGCAAGCCGGCCGTCTTCCAGTCGGTACACGCGGTCGGCGAAGCTCTGCACCGCGGGATCGTGACTCGTCAGGCAAATCGTCATTCCGCGTCGCTCAACGACCGAGCGAAGTATCTCAAGCACCGTTCTGCCGGTGGCGTGATCGAGTTCACCGGTCGGTTCGTCGGCGAAAACGAGCTCGCGTCGGCAGACAAGACCGCGGGCGAGCGCCACCCGCTGTTGTTCCCCGCCTGAGAGTTCGGCGACACGGTGGTCCACGCGCTTACTCATGCCGACACGCGCGAGAATCTCGCGCGATCGATCGGTCGCCTCCTTCGGAGCGAGACCTCCGATTCTTGCCGCCGTCTCGACGTTCTCAAGAGCCGTGAGACCGTCGATCAACGCGAAGGATTGAAAGATGAATCCGACGGTCGTCCGTCGCCATCGCGTGATTTCGCGCTGCGACCGTGCCGCGAGATCGTCGCCACGATACAGGATTCGGCCCTCGCTGGGCGTATCGAGTCCGCCCATGAGATTGAGCAGCGTGGTCTTCCCCGAACCCGACTTTCCCTCTATCAGAACGATTTCTCCGAGGTTGATCGTCAGGTTGACGCCGGCGAGCGCATGCACGGTCTCGCCGCCGAGATGAAACCTTCGGCCCACATCGTGGACGGAGATGAGAGTTTCCTGCATGCGGCATCGTATCACAGGGGCGTGTGGAACGACTATTGTCGATGGGCGAACCCGATGCGATCGAGGCCGCGCCGCGGCGCGCTTCGGCGCCTTTCACGGCAACGGCTGTTCTTCATTCGACCGGGATCGCGCAGTTCGGTTTAACGGCCGGGCGGTAGGTCTCTTCTAAACCTCGGACGGCGGCGGGAAACAGTTTGCGCCGCAATCATCCGCGTCCGTCTACAACGAAAAATCTATTCCCGCGACGACCCTGGTGGTGGTGTTCACCCATTTTGGACCGCCGAAAAGCAGATCCTGTTGTGTCTCTACGATGATACTCATAATCGAATGCACCCGCAAACGGATGCCGATCTTGGCATAAGGTCCGAGGAGGAAGGTGAATTGAGTATCGGAACCGGGTCGAATCATGAACACCGGAGTCAAGCCCGGACCGAAGTAGAACGTCAACGGGTCGCCGGGAAATGTGAAATTGATGCCGATGTTAACCGGTATGAAGAATCGGGGAAGTATTTCTCCCGTGGATTCTTCCACGGTCGCGATGCCGAAGTCGACACCGAGATTAAGCTCCATCTGTTCCCGAGTGGTCGCAAGGTAGGTCGCGCCGGTGAGGAGATAGGCTTCGTTGTATCGATAGAACGCGCCGCCGATATAAGTCGAGAGCGAGCTCTCGGCGATTGCCGGCACGCCTAGCAGCGTCAACAGCGTCACGATCGAAAACGTTTTCAGCAGTCTGGTAACCATACAAAAGCCTCCGCAAGTAAGCCCGATACAATACAGGGGACACTACGAAACAACCTTACCGTTTTTTGCGACGGTCGGATACGGGGATCATCAGGTTTTTCGACCCGTGGTCCCCCGGTCCCGAAGTCGGTTGTTTAGCGCTCCCTATCCATATTCTCGGCACTATCGGCTCTTTCATTATCAACGAGTCCGGCGAACTCCCGCGAACCGGGTGAAGACCGATCGCCGCGTTGCGCGTACGTCGGCGCGTGCATCGCACACGACCTCGATTGCTCGGTCGCTGTACATCGCCTCGCGATTCGTGGTGGAGTGTGGCATGGGTGGCATTGCGCTTATGTTTGTCGGCGCGGCGATTTTCCTGTTCGTCGCGGGGTTGTTGATCGTTCGGTATGCTCAGTTTGTTCTCACGCGACTCGTGGAGCGAAAACACATGGCGGCCGAAATTATCATTCAGTCGGGTACGGTTCCTCCGTGGTGGAAGCGCGGTGCGGCGCGCATACCGGCCGGTTACGCGAAGCTGCGCGCGATTTCGAGGCTTCGCTCGGTCATCAGGTATTTTCGTACGACGCCGATGGTCGAGGATGAGGCGACCCGAAGGCGAATAATCGCCGCGCTCGAAGAGACGCTCGATCGGTGGAAATCGCTCAGCTGGTCCGAGATGCTCGATCAACGAATCTGGTGAATCTCAACGCGTATCGGTCCGGGGTCGCGCCGTAAGCACGCGCGCAAATGCCGTCCCTCCGATTCCGGCGATGAGACCGGCGATGAAGTAGGCGTAGTCGCTCGCGTCCCACACCGCCTGCACCAGGCGCGGCCAGTTTGCGGGGTTCGGGACGAACGTCCACAATTCGAATACCTGCACCGCCGCGAAAAACAACCCAAGCGCCGCTATTATCCGAAAAAAGAGTATGCTCATCTGAACGATGCGTTTTCGTCTCCGGAACAACTCACCCGCGAAAATCACAAACGCGAGCTCGGCTATTCCCACAAACACCATTGCGAACGTTGCGGCGGCCGCGGGCATTCCTTCACGGATCTTTACGAACCGATTGAGCGCTTCGAGTATGATCACGAAAAGCACCGCGGATACGGCGATCGACAAGCCCACGTATCCACTGCGGACGAGTGTAGGTCTATCAACTCTTAACTGCATGTGATGTTCCGCTAATGAATATACGGTTTTCCCGGCGCTTGGGAAACAACGCTCCCGCGCCTGCAGCGGTCCCGGTCTTATCCGGACGCTCCTTCTTCGAAAACCAACCGGACCTCGTGGGATGAGAGCGGGAACTCGACCATCGCGACCGCATTCTCGATCGGGGAGCGTCCGTCTTTCGTGTACGGATTGAACGGCCTGACCGGCCAGGTGATTACATAGCTTTCGGGAAGCCGGATGCGAATCCCCGCATAGTCGATGTGACGGCCGCAACGAGCGGCATCGAGTGATAGAGCCGCGTCCGGATGCACTTCTATCGTTTCACCCGCAGCGGTTTTCAAACAGGTCCCGACACCGAGTCGAAGCGGCACGCGCCCGACCGATGATTCGGGTCCGGTCCAGCACAACGCGACCGCTCGTTCGTCGACGAACTCCGCCACGATTCGGAACTTGCGGCCGCCGACGGAGAAGGTTGCGCGCGCCGATTCGCCGTCGGTCTCGATGAGCGCCGAGTCGGGGATGTGGAAGACTTCGCCCCCGTCGCGAATCGCGAAGCTGCTCCACTCCGGCTGGTTTTTCGAGTTCCCGCCGCCGACGAGGAGCCCGTACTGCACGTTCCATACACTTATGAACTGTTGACGATCCTGTCCCCATCTCTGTTAAACCGGTTCGCTCGTAAACCCGCTGAGGCAGTAGAGCCATTCCCGGCGCCGGGCGACGACTCCTATTTCGGGGTCCCCCGTCCGGTAGCTCTCGAGATCCTGAGGTATCGATTCGACCGGCCCCGGGCGGAAATGAACCGCCGCCGATGCGAGCGCCGGAACAAGTCCGTACGTCGCCCACGAGCTTCGGATGCTGCCGCTTGCGCGCACCCGGGAACCCGACTCGTCGTCATCGGATGTGTGACCCCCGTGCTCGCCTACCATACGATCCACCAAAAACTCCAGATAGCGTCGACCCCGCGGCGTCAGCGACATCCCGACGTGTCCGTTTACCGGAAGCCTGTCATGATACTTCACCCGGCCGTCGATCGTCTCGATGATCCGTCCGTCGGGGTAGGTATACCTGATCTGAAACTCCGTCGCCGCTTCGAGCGCGCCGAGCACGCTCTCCTCGCCGGAGAATCGATGGTAGAGACCGAGAGCTTGAATATAGACGGTGTTGTACGACGGCGTCGGTCCCGCGTGTTCCGGCCAGTAGCCGGCGGGGGCCTGTTCGTCGACCGCGCGGGCGATCATCCGTTCTCCGGCGGCGCTCCATTCGGGTCTTCCGAAAAGAACGCCGGCCCGATACGCCGCGGCGCCGTTCCACACCGGTATGTTGTGCACCGGGTCGCGATCGAGTTTCCCAACGATTCCTTCATAGGCAAGCGTGAGGCCTTCCTCCCATCGGTCGAGCCGCGACTTGTCCAGCGATTCCGCGAGGAGCGCGTAAGTCTCCAGCCAATAGTACATCGACCACGGCATGTAGATCGCTCCCCACGTCGAACCGTCGGTTTTGATAAACTCG
>JAJRYZ010000297.1 GCA_024275515.1 Spirochaetota bacterium | reverse complement strand
GGCCTTTACGACAAGGAGGCCGGCCGCGAAGTCATACCCGACGACGCGCCGGCAAACCGCCTCCAGCTCTTCAAGGACGGCCCGGAGCGCGAGGCGGCGTGGAACGTTCACGACTCATTCGAACTGCGCGAGTACCAATTCGACGACCCGGTCACCGTCGAACCGTGCGAGAACGGACCTGTCCGCGCCGCGGTGCGGGTGATTCACCGCCGGGGCGAGACGGTGATTCGGCAGAAGACATGCGTCTACGAATCGACTCGACGGATCGATTTCATAACCGAGGTCGACTGGCACGAGCGCCAAACGCTTTTGAAAGCATCGTTTCCCGTACTCATTCGCGCGGAAGCGGCGACCTTCGAGATTCAGCTCGGCACGGTCCGGCGGACGACTCACGCCAATACATCGTGGGAAAAGGTCAAGTTCGAGGTGCCGGTGCACCGGTGGGTCGATCTATCCGAGCACGGCTACGGGGTAAGTCTGTTGAACGACGGAAAGTACGGGTGCGACGTCCGCGGACGCGTGCTTCGCTTGTCGCTTCTCCGGGGCCCCGAATTCCCGGACCCCGACGCCGATCTCGGCCGGCACCGTTTTACCTACTCCCTCTATCCACATACGGGCGACTGGCGCGACGCATCGATCGTGCTTCGCGCGCAGGAGCTGAACGAACCGGTTCTCGTCGCTCCGGCCGGTTCGGGGAGCGGCCGCGTTGCAGGCAAGGACGATGTCGGCGCTGCGGCGCGTTCGGGCGACCGCCGGGTTAGTGTCGAGCGCGACGCCGGCGTGACGGCTCGGTCGGACGACGACGAGAGCACGGCGGACCTCGCCGGCGGAGTCTCATTTCCGCGGCTGCTCACGATCGACGGACCGGTATTGCTGAGCGCGGCGAAGCCGGCCGAAGACGGCGACGGATACATACTCAGATTCTACGAACCCCACGGAGGGCGGGGAACCGTCAAAATCGGCGGTCTCCGCGGGCCGATCGCCGTCTCTCCCTGCAATCACATCGAAGAATCCATCGAGTCGCCGCAGCACGAGCTGCGGATGCTGCGCGACGGGGAAAACGGGGAGAGCGGGTTCGAGTTCGACGTGGCGCCGTATCAGATCCGAAGCTTCCGGGTGACGCCGACCGACGCCTGACCGCCGAGGCGCCTTCGCGCCGCAGCGTGTCGCCCGCTCGGCCGGTGCGGAGCACTCCACACCGGCCGTCGAGTCGTTTTGGGCGACAGACAGGCCTACTGATTCGCTTTGATGAACTCGTTAACCTGCTCGAGATACTCCTCTCCGCCGGCCTCGTACCAGGCGTCGAGCGCATCCCACCACGCGTCGACGTCGAGCTGTCCCGCGATGATTCGCGAGATGACGACGGCGATCTCGTCGCGAGCATCGAGAAATCTCTGCTCTTTGAGGATGGGAGGCCGATAGCCGAAGTCGAGAGAGAACTGCACGTTCTCCACGCACTGAGAAACCCAGCCGATCATGATGTCCTGAAGCTCGGTGTCAAGCTTTTGCTGAATGAAGAAGCTTGGATCGTTGTAGCGTCGGACCAGAGCGAGATAGGTCCTCCATCCGTAGTTGTTGTACTCTTCGGTAAAGACACGCTTACCGTCGACCATATTGTAGTGAATGCCATCGAGACCGAACTTGAGCAGGTTGAATCCGGGATCGGAGAGCAGGAAATCGAAGTAGTCGACCGCCGGCTTTTCCTTGCCGGGCGTCATAACGACGTTGATCCGGAAAAGACCCGTCCCAAAACCCGGACCGCGCACCACGCCCTGATCATTCTTGATACCGACTATGTAGGTCGCCTCCGCGTCGGGGTTGTTCTGCTGGATCTTGGGAAGCCAGTTGCCGAAAACGTGCCCGCCGAAAGACTCGCGACCGCCGACAACGCCGGCCCAGACTCGATCGTTTCGCGTGGTCCCGTTGTTCGCCGGCCAGTTCTTGTCGACGTATCCCTTTTCCCACAGCATCCGATGATACTCGAGGGCACGAATCATGTTGTCGTGGTTTTTCGCGTACTTCATCGGCATATAGTCGAACGCCTCGCCGTCGACCTTTTGCCACCAATCCTCGGTGGCCCTGCGTCCGACGCCGAAGGGCCAGCCGAACACCAGGTACATATTGCCGCCCGCGGCCGCCACGCCCATGCCGTAGGTGTCGTCCTCGCCGTTCCCATCGGGATCGTTCTCGGTGAACCGGCGAAGTATTTCGGTAAACTGATCGATGGTCACTTCATTGTCGGAAGGAAGCTCGAGTCCGACCGCATCGAGCCAGTCCTTGCGGATCATATAACCGTCGGCCCTGACGATCGTGTTTCCCGGTATCGCGTAGATGTCCTCGTCGTTCTTCAGGTGAATCCCTTTCCAGCTTATGGGGTTGGTCCACTTCTGAATGTTCGGGGCGTTCTTGATCCATTCGGTGACCGGCAGCACAAGACCGTTGTCGACCGCGTCGAGAAGCACCGGATCGTAGACGTTTCCGCCGAACTGCATGACGTCGGGAAGGTCGCCCGATGCGATGACGAGGCGCTGTTGCTCACCGTAGTTCTGCAACGGGGGTATCTGGTAGGTAAGTTTGAGGTTCGTCTGCTCCTCGATGTAAGCGATAACCGGATTGTCCTCCTGAACGAACGACGCCGGAAGCTGCTGCATGATCAGCAGCGACGTCGGCCCGGTTGCTGAAGTCTCGCTCTCGGCGCCGCCGGCGGCGAACACCATCCCCGCGGTCGCCAGACCGCAGACGAGAACCAGCGCGAATCGTTTGTGAACTCTTCTCATTCGTACATCCTCCTGCGAGAAAATATTAGCGCCCGTTTCCGGACGCGGATTCACGATATCTGCCGTCCATCACCCCTTCACCGCGCCGATCATTATTCCCTTTACGAAGTACCGCTGGAGAAACGGATAGAGACAAAGAATCGGGACGATGGCGACGATAATCACCGCGTACTTCATATTCTGCGTCTGAATGTTATCGGCGGAGGTAAGCTCGTCGTCGAGCACCGCGGCGCTTTCGATGACGATCTCGCGCAGTACGAGCTGAAGCGTCCAGAGGCTCCGGTCTCTGATATAGACGACCGCGGAAAAAAAGCTGTTCCACAGCCCAACCGCAAAAAACAGCGACAACGTCGCGATGATCGCGGTCGAGAGCGGAAGGACCACGCGCACGAGGATGAACAACTCCGAGGCGCCGTCGATTTTCGCCGCGTCGATGAGACTTTCCGGAATAGATTCGAAGAAGTTCTTCATGAGAATGACGCTGAAGGCGGTGACGCTTGCCGGCACGATCAACGCAAGCAACGTATTGTACATACCGAGACTTCGCACGAGGTAAAAGTTAGGAATGAGCCCGCCGTTGAACATCATCGTAACGATCAGGTAGACCATGATGACGGGCTTCCCGCGCAGCCCCCTACGCGAAAGAGGATACGCGAACGTCGCCGTCAGCACCAACCTGAGAGAGGTGCCGAGTATGGTGACGATGATCGTGTTCTTGTAGCTCGACCTGATCAGCGGATGCATAAAGACGAATCTGTAGGCGTCGAAGCGAATCTTTCTCGGTATAATGATGAGAGGATTCTTGAGATAGACCGAGAAATCGCTCATCGCCACCGCGGCGACGTTGATGAAAGGATAGAGCGTAACGGCCGCCCAGAGCGACAGAGCCAAGTAGATCATGCCGTCGACGATGCCGAACCTGAGAGTTCTGGCCACTTGCTACCCTTCCCTTCCTACCACAACGCGGTTTCCCTGAGTCGTCGGGCGATATTGTTGGTGACCATAATGAGGATGAGCCCGACGACCGATTTGAACATATTGACCGCCGTTGAAAAGGCGAACCGTCCCTCCTGCAGGCCGGTTCGGAACGCGTAGGTCTCGAACACGTCGGCGACGTTCCTCGTAAGCGAGTTGTACAGTAGAAAGATCTGCTCGAACCCGTTATTGAGGATCCGCCCGAGACGAAGAATCAGCAACACAACGATGGTCGCGACAATCCCCGGAAGCGTGATGTGTATGATGCGCTGAAAGCGATTCGCTCCGTCGACGATCGCCGCTTCATAGAGCTGATCGTCGATACCCGAAATCGCCGCGAGATAGATGATCGTCCCCCATCCGGCCTCTTTGAATATCTCCACCGAGATAAGGATCGGGCGAAAGAGCCGCGGTTCGATGAGAAAGTGCACCGGCTCGCCGCCGAGTCGCGTAATGAAGTGATTGAACAACCCGTCGATCGAGAGAAAGTTGACGACGATTCCGATAAGCACGACCCATGAGATAAAGTGCGGGATATAGATGATAGTCTGAACGGTTCTTTTGAACCCGACGTGCCTCGTCTCGTTGAGCAGAAGCGCGAGGAGAATCGGCACCGGGAATCCACAGCTGAGCTGCAGCAAGCTGATTATGAGACTGTTACGAAAGACACGGTAGAAATGCACCGATTGGAAAAGATCGCGGAAGTGCTTCAACCCCACCCACGGACTCTTGAGAATTCCCTTGGCTATGCTGAAGTCCTTGAAAGCGATGACGACGCCGTAGATGGGAATGTAGTTGAACACGAACAGGTATAGCACGCCCGGAACCAGCAACAGATAGAGCAACCGATTCTTCGCCACGTATTTCCAGAGAGGCTCCCGAGCCGCCGGCCCGGAGTCTTTGAGTATTTTTCTGTCGACGAGAAGAGACTCACTGCTCATGCGACTTCTCCATCGATCGATTCACCGGCCACACGCGTCACTCGTCCCGCGGAAGCCTACTGCCGCGGCCTCCTGTTCCGGCCGATAAAGCCCTTTATCATCCGCTCCGTCGCCTGCTGAACCGACCGACAGGCCGCCTCTTCCGCCTTTTTGGGATCTCCTTCCACGATGGCGTCGACGATTCCGCGGTGTTCCTCGAGTACTTGGGTCAGATGTCCCGGCTTCTCGCCCGGATGATCGGCGTCCGCCGCGCGGTAGGTCCGCATCAGGTAGAAGCACTCCGTGTAGAGACTGTCGATCGCCCGAAACAGCCGCTCGTTCCGAGCGCCGCGCGCGATGGTTTGATGGAACTCGATGTCCTTTTCCTGCCAGTAGGTATGTTCGTACCGCTCCAGTGCTTCTTCCATCTCGGTAAATACCATCTTGAGATAACGGACCTCCATTTTCTCGGCCCGGCTGGTGAACAATCGTGTGGCGAGCCCGTCAAGAGCTTCGCGATAGACGTAAAGATCGAGTATCTCCTGCTCGTTGTAGGTGCGTGTGACAAGTTCTTTTCCATTGGAGTTGACGAGAAGGCCGTCATAGACCAGCCGCTGAAACGCCTCCCGGACCGGAACTCGGGAGACCCCGAGTTCCTCGGCCACCTCACGCTCGACCATCACCGTCCCCGGCAGGATCGCGCCGTTGAGGATCCTCGATCTGAGCTCATTGTAGGTGTTGGATGTGGCCGCACTCATTGATGCATTGCATTGTATACTGTGGTATCATGAATGTCAATGCCTTTTCGAATATGATACCAAGGAGGAAGCGAACGTGAGTAACTTCAAGGTCGAAAATCGCTACGTCGCAGTCGACAACGTCTGCGCGTGGCCGAATATCAAGAGACTCCCGTCGGGAGAGCTCGGTGCATTTCTGTACAACCGTCCGAGCCACGGGAAAATGGAAGGCGATATAGAACTGTGGGTGAGCGACGACGGCCGTTCGCCGTGGCGACGGCGTTCCACCGTGACCGCCCATGCTCCGGGGACGGTGAGAATGAACATGGCCGCGGGAGCGCTTTCCGACGGCTCTCTCGTGTGCCTGGCCTCCGGATGGGATCTCTCGTTCCCCCATCCGATCCGCACGCAAAACATCCTCTCCACCATCCAGGTGTGCCGGTCGAAGGATTCGGGCGGCTCGTGGTCACGAAATGAAATCCCGCTTGCCGTGGGGGAGACGACCCGATTCATTCCGTTCGGCGCCGTCGTTGAAGGACACGGTCTCATCGCCGCGGCGATCTACGACTGCAGGATGAACAATGAGAGGCGAGAGTCGCGTTTGAGTAGCTCGCACCTGTTCATCGGCGTCGACGGCGGAGCGCGGTGGGAGCACGCGGGCGTGATCGGCGCCGATCGCTATACCGAAACCGATCTCCTCCCGACCGACGACGGCTGGATCGCCGTGGCCCGCACGCTTTCCAACTACGGCGATCCGGAAGATCCGCACGGGAAGCCGTGGGTCAAACTGATACGAGGCGCGCCGGCGGGAGACGCCTGGGAAGAGCAGGCGAATCTGACCCTCCCGAACCAGCACCCCGGACACCTCCTGCGGCTTAAGGACGGGAGAGTCGTGTTCACCTGCGGTTCACGGATCGACGGTTTCTTCGGGATCTTCGCCCGAATATCGGAAAACGACGGCGCGAAATGGTCCGATCCGGTCGTACTTGTCGACGACGGCTTGACGCCCGATATGGGGTACCCGTCGACTATCGAACTCGCAGACGATCGGCTGCTAACCGCCTACTACGCGAAAAGCTCGGGCGCCCATCACCGATATCACATGGCAACCGTCGTCTGGAATGTATAGCCGCGCCCCGTCGATCCCGAGTGCCCGTTCGGTCTATACTGGGGCCGACGACGTAGGCCCCGAAGGAGCGAGGCATGAATGTGCATTCGGAGCGCAAAGAGAGACTCCCGCGCAAAGTATACGAGAAAGCGTTGCGGAAGCTTCAAATCGAACTGGTCAAACTGCAGGAATGGATTCGTCACGACGGACTGCGGGTGGTGGTTGTCTTCGAAGGACGAGACGCCGCCGGCAAGGGAGGCGTGATCAAGCGTATTACCGAAAGTCTCAACCCGCGGATCTGCAGGGTCGTCGCGCTCGGGACGCCGACCGAACGTGAAAAGACGCAATGGTACTTCCAGCGGTATGCCGCTCATATTCCGGCGGCGGGAGAAATGGTGTTGTTCGATCGGAGTTGGTACAATCGCGCCGGCGTCGAACGAGTCATGGGGTTCTGCACCGACGAAGAGTACGAGGAGTTCCTGCGGACGTGTCCCGAGTTCGAACGGATGCTCGTACGTTCCGGGATCATTCTCATCAAATACTGGTTCTCGGTAAGCGACGACATTCAGGAGGAACGCTTCCAGGCGAGGATCGAGGACCCGACGAAACGATGGAAGCTGAGCCCGATGGATCTGGAGTCTCGGTCGCGATGGGTCGAGTATTCGAAGGCCAAGGACGCCATGTTCGCCTACACCGATATCAAACAGGCGCCTTGGTACGTCGTCAACGCCGACGATAAGCGCCGCGCGCGACTCAACTGCATTTCACATCTGCTTTCTCTTATTCCCTACAAAGACCTGACCCCCAAACCGATCGAGTTGCCGCAGAGACAGTCGAACATCGGGTACGTCCGCCCGCCGATCGACGACCAAACCTTTGTTCCGGAGGTGTACTAGATGACGCGGATGACTTCACGAGAACGCATTCTGGCGGCGATTGAGCACCGCGAGGTCGACCGGGTACCGGTCGACCTCGGCGGATCGATCATGACCGGTATCTCGGTGTTCGCGCTGCCGGCGTTGCGCGAAGCGCTCGGCCTGTCTCCCACGGTTCCGAAAGCCTACGAGCTCTACCAGATGCTGGGCGAAGTCGAACCCGATGTCGTCGACGCGCTTGGGGTCGATGTGCTGCCGGTAGAACCGACGCGGCTGTTTTTCAACATCCCGAGAACCGACTACAAGAGATGGACCCACCCCGGAGGGTTGGAGATGCTCGTTCCCGGGCTTTTCACCGTCGAACGCGACGAAACCGGCACTCTCTACCTTCACGAGTCGGGAGATCCCGACAAGCCGGTCGTCGCGAGGATGCCCGCCGGCGGATTCTACTTCGACATGGTGAAAAGCCAATCGTTGAGCCTCGACTACACACCGCCGGACTTGAGCGAGCTCGAACCCGGCTACCTCGCGCCGATCGACGAGGAGACGCTCAATTCTCTCGTCGACCGCGCGACGGCGCTCCGCCCGACCGGCAAAGCGCTGTTTCTCGGCGCCTGGCTCGACCTGGGCCCGCCGGCGGTGGGAAACACCCCCGATTGGCTGTGCGTCCTCGCCGGCGACCGGACATACGTGAAGGAGCTTTTCGAGCTGCGGATCGCGGGTCAAATCTCACGTTTTCGGCAGCTGCACGAAGCGCTCGGAGAGTCGATCGACATTATCGGCGTCGACGGATACGACTACGGAACCCAGCGCGCCACGCTTTTCAGCCCGGAGATCTTCGAGTTCGCCTATCTGCCGTTCTATTCGGCGGTGATCGGATGGATCCATGAACACACCACCTGGAAAACCTGGAAGCACACCTGCGGGGCGGTCGCCGATCTGATTCCGATGTTTATCGAGGCCGGCCTCGACTGCATCAACCCGGTGCAGATAAGCGCCCACGGGATGGACGCCGCTTCGCTCAAGGAGCGTTTCGGCGACGCCGTCACCTTCTGGGGCGGAGGAATCGACACGCAACACACCCTTCCTTTCGGCTCGCCGGAAGAAGTGTACGACGAAGTCTCTCGCCTCATCGCGACCTTTGGACGAGGCGGCGGGTTCGTATTCAACACCGTCCACAATATCCAGGCGAACAGCCCGGCTGAGAATCTCGAGGCGATGATCCGAGCGTTGCGCGACGCCGGGTAACGAGGCGCCGATCGTCAGGCGGGAAGCACCCCGACGTCATCGCCGGCCGCGTAGGCGATCGCGTCGTCGATCATCCGGTCGATCGTATACCTCGGCATATAGCCGATCAGGCTCTTAGCCTTAGTGTTGTCGCAGCGCCAGTACCAGGTGTTGGGCAGATCGATCCGCGGATACTCCTCCCCGGTCCGGGTGGAGAGGTGCGCAAGCGCCTCCTCCCACGTGACGCCGAACCCGGTGACGTTGAACGCCTCGCCGAGCGCATTCGGATGCCTGAGCGCCTTGACGATTCCTTCGACCGTGTCTCGTACATCGACCAGATCCTGCATCCACGGCTTACCCACCGCACCCGCCGCACCCACCGCACCCACCGGAACGACGTACTCGTGACCTTCCTCGATCGCCTTTTCCACCGGCGCGGCGGGATCGTTGACGCCCTGCGCGTAGAGCTGGGTTCCGGGCCGCGCGCCGAACTCCCGGAGATAGCCGGCGACGTCCGCAGCGGAAATGCGCTTGAGTAGTTCGTCGGGGCCGGGAACCGTGCCGAACCGCACGATCGTCCACGGCACGCCGTACATGCGACCGTACGCCTCGGTCATCCGTTCGCCGGCGAGCTTCTCCATTCCGTAGTAGCTGTGCGGCTCCTGAGGATGGAGCTCGTCGATCGGCACGTACTTCGGACGGAACGCGTCGTAGGTGGCGTTGGTGCTTGCGAAGAGAAAACGCTCGATGCCACGTTCGGCCGCGCACGCTTCGAGAACGTTGAAGGTGCCGGTCATATTGATGTTAAGCTCGGTCGCGACGCTCATTCCGGCGGGCTTGCCCATAATGTAGCCGAGATGCGCCACCCGATCGACGCCGCGCGCGGCCGAGAGGACCGCATCGGCGTCGAGAAGATCGCCGTAGACGATCTCCGCATCGGTCCCGGTGAGTTTTTCGACCTTCGGGTCCCCCTCCAGCACGAAGGCCCGCACCTCCTCGCCGTCGGCGAGGAGCCGGCGAACCAGGTTGGCGCCGATGCGTCCGCAGGCGCCGGTAACCAGTGTCTTCACCGCGTTACCCTACCCTTCGAGCGGAAATATCGACTCGATCTTCTCGACAGTTTCGGCTTCGAGCGTCACGTCGGCGGCTTTTACGTTCGAAAGAACCTGTTCGGGCTTCGTCGCTCCGGTAATAACGCTCGCGATCTCGGGCAACCGGAGTATCCACGCTATCGCCAGCTCGCCGCGGCTTATTCCGAGCTCGTCGGCGATCGGCTTGAGCTCTCTTACCTTCTCGACCGTTTTGTCGGTGAGCCGATTGCGCAGCGCTTCGTTCCTTCCGGCACGGCTGCCTTCGGGGACCCCCTCCTCGTACTTTCCGGTAAGCACGCCGCTCGCGAGCGGACTGAACGTCGTGAGTCCCACCCCGTGTCGTTTCGCCGCGGGCAGAACGTCGCGTTCGACGTGCGCGCGACGCATCAGATTATACCCCGGCTGATCGACCCGATTGGCGTAGAGGTGCTCCCTCGCGGCGATCCCGGCGGCGTCGGCTATCTGCGCGCCGGTCCATTCGCTGGTACCCCAGTAGAGCACCTTACCCTGGTGGATCAAATCGTCCATCGCCCGTACGACCTCCTCGACCGGAGTGTCGGGATCGTATCGATGGCAAAAGTAGACGTCGAGATAGTCCGTCCCGATCCTCTTCAGACTCTTGTCGATCGATTCCATAATATGCTTCCGCGACAGTCCGCGGTCGTTGACGTCGTCGCTCATGGGCCAGAAAAGCTTGCTGGAAATCACCAGCGTATGCCGGGGGAAGGTCGAAAGCGCCCTCCCCATCATCTCTTCGCTCTTGCCGCCGGCGTACGCGTCGGCGATGTCGAAGAAGTTGATTCCCGACTCGTAAGCGGTCGTGATGATCCGCTTGGCGAGGTCCTGATCCTGAATACTGTCGCCGAAGGTGGTCCACCCGCCGAGGGCGACCGCGCTTACTTTCATTCCGGCGTTGCCGAGTCTTCTGTACTTCATCCGTCTCTCCTTGCCGCTCAATATACGCAATTCAACGTACCGGCGTCTCGCTTTCCAATCCTCCTCCATCGGTCTACCATGGGGCAACGCTCAACGAAGAGCGTTCGAACGCGTGACAGGAGAGCTTCGACACATGAGCCACACTGCGGCGAACGGCGGCGCCGTCCGGATCGGATGGGGCACGGCCGACATCACCCCCGAAGCGCCGGTGCAGCTATCGGGCCAACACTACGAACGGATATCGGTCGGCGTTCACGACCCCCTCAGCGTGACCGCGCTCGCCCTGGAAGGCGAGCGCGCCGACGGATCGGCCGTTCAGGCCGTACTCGTCTCCTGCGACATAGTCGCGGTCACCGCGGATCTCGTCTCCCTCGTTCGGTCCGCGATCGGAAGGGAGGCGCCGGGGCTCGACCCGGGGTGCATCATCATCAGCGCGACCCACACGCACGCGGCCCCGACGATCAGGGACGGCGTCTATCCCACCCCGCCGCCGGACGGAGTTCTCTCTCCGCCGGAGTACCGACGATTCCTCGCGAAGCGAATCGGCGAGGCGATCGCCAAAGCGTGGAGCGGTCGCGCATCCGGCCGTCTCGCCTGGACCGTCGGTCACGCCGCGGTCGGTTTCAACCGTCGGGTCACCTTCGCCGACGGGCGATCGGTTATGTACGGCGGAACGAACACGCCCGAGTTCATGGGGCTTGAAGGCGGGGAGGATCACGGTGTCGAGTTGCTCTACACCTTCGACGGTGAATCATCCGACCTCACCGGTGTAGCGATCAACCTCGCGTGTCCCTCGCAGGTCGTCGAAACCAAACTCGAAGTCTCGGCCGACTTCTGGGGCGCGGCGAGAAAGCGGATCAGGGAGAGACTGGGAAAAAAAGTGGCGGTTCTGCCGCTTTGCTCGGCCGCCGGCGATCAGTCTCCCCGCGATCTGGTGCGAAGGGGCCGTGGAGAGACCGATTTTCGCGACTACGCCGGAATGGAGGAGATGGGAGAACGAATCGCCCGGGCGGTCGCCTGCCGGTTCGACACGGCGCGAACCAACCAGATTGAGCGCGTGGTTTTCGACCATCACGCCGAAATCCTCGATCTGCCGTCGCGGACCATCTCCGACGAGGAAGCCGCGGCGATTCGGCGGGCGAACGCCGAGCTTGCCGCCGTCAATCCCGCTCCCGAATCGACCGAAGGAGGCCGATACCGGAAGGGGGTAAAGGCCCTTGACCGATACGAACACCGGGATGAGACCTCAACGCACGCCGCCGAAATCCACGTGCTTCGGCTGGGCGACGTCGCGATCGCGACCAACCCTTTCGAGCTCTTCCTCGACTACGGATTGCGGATAAAGGCGCGTAGCGTCGCCCTTCAGACCTTCGTCGTTCAGTTGGCCGGCGACTGCGGGTTGTACCTCCCTACGCGCCGGGCGCTCGCCTCGGGGCACTACGGTACGATTCCCACCGAATCTCTCGTCGGACCCGACGGCGGCGACGCGCTCGTCGAGCGGACAGTCGAAATAGTCAACGCGTTGTTCGAAACGGAGAGTGAAGAGTCGTGAGAGAACCGGACGGACGTCGCGCTCTCGGCGCTCTTGAACATCGACGAACCGAAGAGATCCCATTCTTCGAATACGATCCGGATATGAAAGTCGTCAACGCCATGACCGGCAAGGAGTATCCGTTGTCGATGCATGCTTTCGATCTTCCGGCGGGCGAGGCCGTGGAGCTCAACCGCGTTATGGGAAACGACCTGCTCTACTTCTCGCACGTTTGGCGGGTGGGCAGAAAGGAACGACGCGACGCCGAGGGGCGAATTCACTACATAGACGGAACGATCAAAAGCGAGCGGGATTTCGACAAGCTCTACTTCCCCGATCTCGACGAGATCGAACGAAGACTCGAAGAGACCGTCACGCTCGGCCACGAGGCCGGATTCGGAATCGTCTACGGCAGCCAATCGGCGGCCTTCACCTCCACGGTGGCCGTCGGATTCGAGGATTTCTGCTTCGCCGTGGTCGATCGCCCCGGCTTCGTTCATGAAATACAGAACCGGCTGCAGGAATACGCGATACGCGAACTCGAGACCGCGCTGTGCTATCCGATCGACGTCGCCAAGATCGGTTCGGGACTCGTGACCAAGAACGGTCCGATGCTTTCTCCGGCGATGCTCGATGAGTTCGAGCTTCGATTGCTTCGCGAACAGGCGCGGATGATCAAGGCCAAAGGCGTCCCGCTGATGCTGCATATCGACGGCTTTATCGAGCCGATGATACCGTCCTTTATCGAAATGGACGTCGATATTCTCAATCCGATCGAACCGTGCGACGGACGGCAGGACATCTACCGGATCAAGAATCTCTACGGGAAACGGCTGACGTTGAGCGGCAACATCGATATCGACGGGGTTCTTTTCCACGGCAGCCCCGAAGAGGTCGCGGCCGAGGTGACCGAACATATCGAACGACTTGCCGGCGACGGTGGATACTGGGTTTCGTCGAGCCACAACCTGCACGAGCTGATTCCGGTGGATAATTTCTACGCGATGCGGGACGCCGTGCACGCGTATCGACGGGGCTGACTCATCCGACGCCGGACGACGAACGCCGGACGACTACCTTCCGCGCGCGCAGGGACTCGCGCGAGGGGCGTACGTTTACGACCTCATCACCCGATGCACCCGGTGTACTTGAAGCACGAACGCTTCGAGCCGCGAGACGATATGCTGCGGAAACGGTGTTCCGTCGCTTTCGATCGCGAGAAAAGGGAACGCGCCGATCTCGCTCAGAATCCGTTCGACCCGATTGCTCCTGCGACCGCACACAAGTCGGTCGGCGTCGAGCTTCCCCGCGAGAAGCGCTTCGCTCAGACGATTCGGCATGCACCCGAACGGCCCGAGCGCGATTGCGCCGCACACGGCGTGCCCGACCTCCTCGGCGATTCCGCCCACCGTCAGCGCCGCCTCTCCGTAGAGATCGGTGGACATGAACCGCGAGGCGCTGCGCATTATCCGCTCCATATCGACCGGCTCGACGGCGTACCAGCCGGATGAAGAGAAGAGCCTTTCGATGCGTCGCGCGACGAGGTCCATAACGGCCTTTGTGATTCGGCTTTTTAGTCGCTCCCCACCTCCGATAGGGATCTGACCGTCGGCGTTCCGCGTGAGCCAGTTGGTGTAGTACAACCACTCGTGTACCGGCGCGACGCGGGTCCGGATCCCCTGCTCGGCCAAGTACTCCGGGAGGTCTCTCCGTGCCAGCGGCTCCTGGCGTACATAGATTTCCCCCGCGAGGAGAACGCGGGGGTATTCGTCGAGGCGTCCCTTGCTCCGGACCTTCGACAGCCGATACGCCGCACGACGGATCGCCCGACGGAGCTCATTGTCTCCTTCTTCGAGAGCCTCGCGCAGACGAACGGCTTCGGCGTCGAGTAACGCGATCGCCGGGTCGGGATCGACCGCATTGACGGTCAGGGCGTTACGAATCTCTTCAAGCGCATCGGCGATTACCGCCGCCCGCCATCCCAAAAGGACGAAAGAGCTTCCAAGCCCCCCGTAGTTGTCGGCGGCCGAGAGCGACATGACCGTCGCCCTCGGAATCCTGAGTCTCCGGACGAGGTTGCGCATAAACACCTGATACTGGCCGAAACGACACGGACCGTGAGCGGTCGGCATAAAGAAAACGGTCACCTCCTCCTCGCGCCGATTCTCGACGTATCGCAGGAACGCGCCCGAGGTGAGATGGAGAGGTAGGCATTCTTTGCACAGGCTCTCCGATTTCCCGCGCGCGAGATCGTCGTCGCTCATCGCATCGAGAGCGATCGCATCGACGCCGAACCTCCGGCACGCGGCGGCAAACAGGTCGGCGCCGTACCGCCCCATCGACGGGACCACCAACCGCACGCCGGCGTCATCAAGCCCGTGCTCCGCCCCGCCGGGGGTGCGGATAAGGTATCGACCGTCGGTCAACGCCGATACGGTCTCGCCGAACGGCGCGGGTCGCTTAACGGTCCGCGAAAGCTGCAGACGTCGATACCGCGCGACGATGTCGAGAAAGGCCTCGATCCGCGTATCGATGCCGGCGTCGGCGGTGTGGTCGTCGATCTCGAGGGTGAGCGACGGCTTCTCACCCATTATCTCGCGGAAATAACCGAGCAGCAGCGAATCGGGTCCGCAGGAGAAGTTGGTAACGAACACCGCGAAAAGCTGCGGATGAGTCGAAACCAGCCGGGCGGCGGCGAGGTTGAGTTGGCCCATCGACCAATACATGTGATCGTAGGCGGCTACTCCGTCGGTCGGCAGAAAATCGGCCGGAATCACGGTGACGGCTCTACTTGCGAGCTTGTGCGGAATGCCTTTGTGCGCCGCCGAAGCATAGGCGTTGTACGGCCTTCCGAGAAGCACCACCGCGATCGTCTCGGGCGAGTTTTCAAGCGCACCGAGCAGCGAACGACCGATCGAGCGCAGCTTTTCGGACAGCTCCCGCT
>JAJRYZ010000296.1 GCA_024275515.1 Spirochaetota bacterium | reverse complement strand
GAGAATCATATTCGGCGGCGACGGGACGTGCCTTCCGAGCGTATGCAGCGCCCAGGGATTCTCGCCACGGTAGTAGCGGAGATCGCTTCCACAGATGCCTACCGCGCGCATCTGCACATACTCGATTTCACCGGGAATGACCGGAATAGGAACATCCCGGACGGCGATTCGGCCCGGCGCCTCGAGAATCGCCGCGTATGATCGCTGCATTGCCGCCTCCCGTCTGTCGGCCTTCATCCGCCGCTCAGGCGCGTCTCGGTTCGACTCGCGCCCATCAGGAACCGGTTTCTCGGCGCGGTGCGTAGTTGCCGCCGATCGGGATCGAAGGATCGTCGAAATAATTGTCCTCGATTATGCTGGGACGCGACACCTCGAGCAGCAACGCGGGCCCGATTCCGACAAAGCCGTGTCGGACGCAGGTCTCCACTCGAAGTACGTCGCCTTCCGCAAGCTCGACCGTCTCATTTCCGTATTTCACCGAAAGCGCGCCTTTGACCAGGTAGAAAGTCTCCAGTTTAAGCTTGTGGAAATGAACGGGACACCGTTGACCGTCGAATACGAAGAGAAACTTGCCGCAGTACCCGGCCTCGACCTCGTTGGCGATCCAGAACTCGATCTCTCCAACCCGCTCGAAATCGCCCAGTCCGAAATCGAAGACCAACGGCTCGACATCGGGCATGGAAAGACCCCAACGCGTTATCCGCTCACGCGCCCGGCGTGCGAGATCGGCGGCAAGCCGACCACCGAGTGCGACTTCGAGTCCCTTCTCCAGTTCTTCCATGGGAGCAACTCTACACCGGATCGCGATCGGCGCCAAAGGGTCCGGCGAACCGGGCCGGCTACAGTCCGAGAACTCTCATCGCGTTGCCGCGGGCGATTTTCTCGAACACCTCGTCCGTTATCTCTCCGGAATCACGCAGACCCGTGAGGAAACCGGGCAAGAGCGCTTTTTGGTCGGGCCCGACCAGATCGGTTCCGAAGAGCAGCTTGTCCTGAAACTCGTTAAGGAACTCGACCGCATACCGCGGGTCCCGGGCAAGCGCGTTGTAGCCGGAGCCCGCCGACAGATCGCCGTAGAGGTGCTCGTACCGCCGCAGCAGTAGCGGGACCACTCCCTCCTCATCGATCGGGTAATCGGGATACCCGGCGCGATCGCCGGGAGTACGAAGCCGACCTATCTCGGCCCAGAACGCCGGACCGTGGCCGAGGATTTTCAATCTCGGAAATCGCCTGAGCGACGCTTCCAGCTCCGGCATCCCGGGATCGTCCACGAGACCATAATCGCCACCGATACGCACTGAAACATCGAAGGTCAACGGAAGACCGGCCCGCTCCACGTGGGCGAAGAGATTCTGCACTCGCGAATCTGCGAAGCGAAGGTTAGGCATAACCTCCCCCACACCGAGACAACCGCGATCGCGATAGTATCCGAGAAGACGGTCGAGGGGCGCCGACGCGTCGTTGGTGACGGCACGAGGATCGATGTTGCAGAACGGAATAAACCGCCCGCCGGACGCGTCGGCCATATCGAGAATATCCTCGTTCGATTGAGGAAGATAAACCTCGGCATTGACGATCGGAAGCAGCGCGCAGCGCTCGATCTCGAGTTCGTCATGTCGAGCCAGAAGCTGATCGGGTCGCATAAACCATTGAGTTTCGTCTTCCGAGCGCGGATTGGGCGCTCCGGTGTGACGATAGGCATGACCGTGTATATCGATGAACATGGTTCTCCCTACTCGGCGAGAATTTCGTCCAAGAGGACCTCGCGCCCTCCTTCCTCCCGACTTCGGATGCCGGCGATAACGATTTTCATCAATTCGACCGTTTCGGAAAACGGTACTCTCGGCGCACCGGTGCGAAGAAACTCGAAAAAAGCCTCGAGCTGAGTCTTGAAGGCGTAGAAGGTGTCCTCAAATCGGGCAAACGTCGAGCCGGCGGTCCCGGCGCCGAGCAGTGAGCCGAATCCACCGTACATATCGGCCGTCGCGACGACCACGACGTCGATTCCCGCCGCGTGCTTCAGATGGACCACGTTCCGAGCCTCATCGCCCGTGTTGCGCGCAGAGAGGAACCCGGGCCCGACCACCGGATAAACCGCTTCGAGCGCGTGAATTCCGTACCGCTCCCAGCTCTTGCCGGTAGTGACGCAGAAGAATCGCGGCCGGCCGACGAGGCTTTCGATATCATTCCGATGCGGCTCGAACTCCTTCGCGTAGCGAAGCGCGCTCGTCGAGAGAAAACGCCTCCCTTCGCTGTGCCATTGAATGAACGTACGAAGGTCTCGCTCGTTATCGGTCAACGGCTTGTCGACGAACACGGGCAACCCCGCTTCGATAAAAGGTCGACACCGCCACACGTGCTCGTCGCCCTTGTCGGTGGAGACGATAACCGCGTCGACTGCGTCGACGACTTCCTCGGGGCGATCGGCCACGTGAGGTATCCGACTCGCGCGGGCGACGCGACGCGCGTTCTCGGGATCGTCGGTCCAGATATGTGTGACCTCGGCGCCGGGAATTCCGAGGTTCCGTCTCGGCTCGGCCGACAGATAGTCGTAGATGGCCGGATACGGACATTCGCGCATCGCCTCCTCGTCGTAGTCGCCGTTGATGATCGCGCTCCACGAGTAAGGATGACCGTTGCCGTCGACCATTCCGAGCATGGCGATTCGGAGCGTCTTCACTTCTGTACGTATCCCCCGTCGACCATGATGTTCTCACCGGTAATATAGCGAGAGGCTTCGCTTGCCAAAAACACAACCACGCCCTTGATATCGTCGCCCTCGGCCATTCGTCCGAGGAAAGTCCGCGCATTGTATCGCTTTTCGAACACGGGATCTTGATCGTTGTATAGCCCGCCGGGCGAAACCGCGTTCACGCGAACCCCGTATTTGCCGTAGAACGAAGCGAGCATCCGGGTAAGATTGAGCATCCCGCCCTTGTGAAAGAAATAGTCGGGTATCGATCCGCTCATGCCGGTGTCCTCGTAAAGCGTCGGATCGACGCCGACGACGCCCTGTATCGAGGCGATGTTAATAATCGAACCGCTCCCACGCCGGCACATCGCGTCGGCAACCACACGGGTGATATGAAAAAAGCCGGTCGCGTTCACTTTCATCGATTCGTCGAAATGGTCGATATCGTCGTGAAAACTCCTCATCGGGCGGAGCACCGCGTTGTTGACGAGGATGTCGAGAGCGCCCAATGCGTCGGTAACCTCCCCGATGCACCGCTCGACCGACGACGGCTCGCCCTGGTCCAGCTCGAAACAGAGAGGCGCGTCGAAACCTCGGGACGAGAACTTACCGGCGAACACCTTGAGCGCACCGACGTTTCTCGACGCGAGGGCGACCCGACAGCCGGCTTCGACGAACGCCTCGGAAATATGAGCGCCGTAGAGTCCCCTGCCGCCGGTTATGAGAACGGTTTTCCCCGAAATATCGAACAACTCGTCGACTCTCATCGATTACAGATTCTCCAGAACCGACCTAAGGTAGTCGACACTCTCGGCCACTCCGGTTTCCTCGTCGACCGCCGCCTCGTATTCGAGAGCGACATATCCGTCGTACCCGGCCCGTTTCAGTCGACGCAGACACTCCGGCACGTCCACGTCGCCGGCGCCGAGCACGGCGGCCTCCGG
>JAJRYZ010000295.1 GCA_024275515.1 Spirochaetota bacterium | reverse complement strand
CCGTCGACGGTATCGGAGGCAAGGCCGCAAATCCAATACACCGTTACGCCCATCCCGATACGAGTCGCCGCTTCGACAATCGCCGGAAGCGACTCGGTGACCCGGTGCCTTTTTTCGCCGGCCAAAACGCGCGGATCGTGGGCGCCCATCGCCAGGTTGAGCGTTCTGAATCCCCAGCGGCGGAGTCGCTCTACCATTTCCAGGTCGAGGTATCCCGGGTCAAGTCCGTTTTCAGCGCGGATTTCCACTTCCGGCTTGAACCTCCGGATGATCGCCGCGATCTCTGCAAAAAACTCCCGGTCGGCAAGCAGGTTGTCGTCTTCGAGATTCACCGAATCGACGGCTGCAGGATCAAACCGTTCCAAACGATCGGCGAAATACTTCGGATCGATCTGAGAATAATCGTCTCCGTGGGTGAGACCGACCGAACAGAACCGGCAGCGCCTCGGACAGCCGCGCGAAACGGAGGTAGTCAACACACCACGCCGAAGGGTCGCGGCAAACCGCACCGGTCCCGGTCCGGCTTCCGACGGCTCGATCAGTCGAGCGCTCTTCCCTTGTTCCGCCGCGGCGACAACGGCCGACGCGGTCGTCTCCGCCGGTCCGACCGCTACCGTGTCGACGCCGGTGTCGACACCGGCGGATTCGTCCGCGTCGCCGAGATAGTATCGTGGATGGACGGAAGGCCCCGCCCCCCCGACGATAACGGGGGTGTGCGGCAATCGCGTCCGGAGCGCGCTCGTCAACGCCAAAGCGTCGTCGGCGTAGGCGAAGGCGAAAGAGCCGACGAGCACCGCATCGGGGCGCGTGGAAGCGACGCGTGCGGCCTGCTCGGAGGCGGGAGGTCCGAGCCTTCGGTAGCCGCGAAAGAAAGAGAGCGGCCCGCATTCGCGACGATCGAGGAAATCGTCGAGATGACGAAGCGGAGCGGGCAGAGGAACCGGCGAAGGCCGCTTCGCCGCGGCGGGAAAATCCAACACCGTCGCTCGGCATCCACGTTCGTGCAGCACATCGACGAGGATTCTCACCCCCAGGCTGCTGTGACGATGCCGAGTAAAGTAGAAATCGGTAATCGACGGGACGACTATCGTAAATCGCATGGCCCATTCAACGCGGCCGGAGACTCAGGGTCAAGCGCCTACGCGCCTTGGAGTCATAGATCGATTCTGATACCGTGACGATCGATGAAGATGATGTCGATTGCCGACGCGACCTCGCTCGGCCGGAGATTCGACGTGTTTCGGCAGACTTCGCCTCCGCCGGATTCGTTCATCGAACGGGGCCTTTTCCCCCCGTTGCCGGTCTGGCGCGGGGATCTCGTCTGGGGGTTTGGAATCGTCGCCGCGGCGCGACGCCGTGCGGTCTCTCCGCTCCGCAGCGTGAGCGTCGAGGGAACCCCCGAAGAGGCGGTTTGTATCGCGCTCGAACTCGAAGGCAGAGTCGATCGCTACACGGTGGATGAGAAGAGCCGGATTCTTGGGCTACTGAGCGAACTGGGCGTCGACGCATCTTCACCTCGTATTGCCGTACTGGTTCAGTCGTCGGGTTCCTTCGTCGAGCAGACGCGTCGGTATGAGTCGCTCCCTGCGGTCGTGCGTCGGTTGGTTTCCGCGGCGCGTCTCGATCTTCGCAGCGGTTATCGGCTGAGGCGTCTTCCCGAGGCCGTATGGGTCGCGATCGAGTCGGTCGAACGACTTACCGCGAGCGAAACGCGTATCGTCGCGACCCGCCTTGAAGAAATCCGCCGTCGAGACGGGCTGAACGTGCGCGAGTGCGTCGAAATCGCCCGAAAGGTGCTCGCGGCGAAGGATCCGGTTGCCGACAGCCACAGGCTTCGCTATCCCGAGCTCAGCGCGATGCAGGAGCGCTTCGACCGGCTTCGCCGGCAAGCGCTCGACGGATCGGGTGTTCGTCTGGAAGCGCCCGAAGGTTTCGAAGGCGCGAGTTATCATGTCTCTTTCGATTTTTTCTCCCGCGCCGATTTCGATCGGAAGCTGGCCCGGCTCGGAGGCGTAGCCGAGGTATGTGATGAACTATTCGACCTTCTATGAGTCGATCGTAAAGGTCGTCTACATCGAGTCGTCGGTTGCGCACGGCGAGGTCGCACAGCGGCTCTTGCGGAGATTGCCGAGGGTTCGCACGCGGATCGTCGACGGACCGCACGCCGTCGCGCCGTCCGACCGCAGAGGGACCACCCTCTACCTCACCCCGCACCGAGGGGCGGCTGTTGCCCGTTGTCCCGGGAGCAAGGGGCACCTCTGCTGCAACTATCTCACGGTCGATCTCTATTCGGGATGCCCGATCGGGTGCACCTATTGCATCATGCGGAGCTACCTGAATTTCTCCCCCGTTGCGATTGTCGCCGAACCTCGCCCGATCATCGATGCGATCGTTCGCGTGGCCGAAGCCAACCCGGATACGATGATTCGCGTCGGATCCGGTGAAACGGGCGATTCACTTCTCTTCGATCCTCTGTGTGAGCTCTCTCGACCGATAGTCTCGGCTCTGGCCGAACACAAAAACGTGTTTTTCGAAATGAAAACCAAGACCGACCTTGTCGATCATCTGCTCGACATCGAACGCAAGGGAAACGCGGTCGTCGGATTCTCGGTCGGGCCGCAGACGGTGATCGACGGGGAAGAAGGAACGGCGGTGTCGTTGGAGGCGCGATTGCAGGCGGCGCGGCGCGCCGCCTGCGCGGGATTCATGGTTTCGTTTCACTTCGATCCGATGTTCTACCGACCCGACTGGCAGGAACTCTATTTCCCCGTTGCCGACGCGCTTGCGCGGTTTCGGAACGACCGGGTTGCGTGGATCAGTCTCGGCACTTTTCGTTATCCGCCGCAGCTGAAGGAGTGTGTGGCGCCGCGCGCGTACCTGTACGGCGAGTTTGTGCGGAGTGTCGACGGAAAATACCGGTACCTTCAGCGGGTGCGGCGGGAGATGTACCGGATCATGCGAGAGCGAATCCTCGCTGCGGTGCGGACGCCGGTATACCTGTGCATGGAGAGCGAAGCCGTCTGGAATCGCGCTTTCGGCGCGGCGCCCGGACAACTCGACGCGGTAGCGACGTTGTTCAAGCGGCCCGAACTGTAGCGTCGCGGAGCACGGGCGCCGAACAAACGAAGGCGGCCGCGAACGCGATGCCCGTCGGGCAAAAAAAACGCCGGGCGAAGCCGCCCGACGTTTCAACGCTGTCGATCCGCTCAATCAGCCTTCGGCGACTATGGCCTTTTCGGTCTCCATATCGAAGAAGATGACCTTGTTCAGATCCGGCTCGAAATACGCCTCGTCGCCGACGTGAAACTCGAACCGCGGTGGAACCCGGGCGATAAACGAATGCTTATCGGTATCGATGTAGAGGTGAATTTCGGCACCGAGAGGCTCGACGACCTGGACGGTCGTCTTGATCGCTTTGCCCGTCGCGCCCTTCTCCTGATAGATCAGATCCTCCGGACGCACGCCGAAGGTCAGCTCCTTTCCGACGTAAGGTCGTACCAACTCCGCCGTGGCGCCGGTCACTTCAACCTGATTCGTGCCTTCATCAGCGATCAGTCGACCGCCTTCTTCCTTTAGCGTTACGGTCATAAAGTTCATCGGCGGCGACCCGATAAACCCGGCGACGAACCGGTTGACCGGATGATTGTACAACTCGAGCGGCGTGCCGATCTGCTGGATGACGCCGTTTTTGAGAACGACGATCTTGTCGGCCATCGTCATGGCTTCAACCTGGTCGTGAGTCACGTAGATCATCGTGGCCTGAAGCCGGTTGTGAAGGGCCGAGATCTCGGCGCGCATCTGAACGCGCAGTTTCGCATCGAGGTTCGACAGCGGTTCGTCGAAGAGAAACACCTTCGGCTTTCGCACGATGGCGCGACCGACGGCAACGCGCTGTCGTTGACCACCGGACAGTGCTTTCGGCTTCCGATCGAGCAGTTCCTCGATGTCGAGGATTTGCGCGGCTTCCTTCACGCGGGACTGAATCTCCTGTTTTGGGTATTTGCGAATCTTCAAACCGAAAGCCATGTTGTCGTAGACGGACATGTGCGGATAGAGCGCGTAGTTTTGAAAGACCATCGCGATGTCGCGGTCCTTCGGCGGCACATCGTTGACCAGTTTGCCGTCGATATAGAGCTCTCCTTCGGTGATGTCCTCAAGCCCGGCGACCATTCGCAACGTCGTCGTTTTGCCGCAACCCGACGGACCGACAAGCACGAGAAACTCCCTGTCGTTGACCGTGATATTCGCGTTGTCTACCGCGCGCACGCCACCGTCGTAGACCTTGCCAATACCTTTCATTTCAACCGTTGCCATGAAAAACCTCCAAAAAGATTATCTTATCAGGTCACCATACTACACCGAAACGGCGCCGTTGTCAATGCGCCGACATCGCAATTTCAGCCGGGGCGCCGGCGCCGCCATTCCATCAGACGATCGCTCAAGGGCTCTTCGATCCGTTCGCGGCCCGATTCTTCAAGCAGCCACGGATAGAGAACCTCGCGACGAATTGTCGGCCAGTCGGCCGGAAGTCGTTTCGGGAAGAGAAGGTTGTTCTCCCGCGGTATGCGACCGGCGAGAAAAGGATAGAACCTCGGAAACGCGTCGCCGTTCACTTCGATGAGCGCCGAAAAACCGCCGGCGAAACCGAATCCGCGAACCCTGCGGTATCGCTGAGTCTCCAAAAGCGCCTCCTGCGTTTCGGGACGAAACAGCCATTCGAGAAACGCCCGCGCGGCCCGCCTGTTTCGACCAAGCCGCGTGCGCCCGATAAAAGCGACGTCGTCGCGAACGGGGACGACGCCGTCGCGGCCGAGCCAGCGAAAATCGAGTCGTTCGGCGATCTCGGCGGGAATCGTGATGAACGTGCCGAGGTCCAGACCGGCGAAACGAACTCGACCTTCGGAGACGAGCTTATACGGAGGATCGTGGAGGTATCGCTCCGCGAACAAAGCCTCCGCGTCGATTCCGCCGTTTACTTCCACCGACCAATCGCGAAGGTACCTCACCGTCTCCTCGAGGCGGGCTTCGTTCCACGCCGGAACGGCCTGCTGGGTCTGATGAAATCCGACTCCGAATAGCCGGGCGAACAGGTACGCGGTGTCGGGGTACCATCTCGGCGAAAACCCCATGCGATCGTCGCCGAGGTAATCGGTCGAAAGCTTTCGAAGAGCGTCGACGTCTAGAACGCTTTGCCCGTCGGGAACCTCCGGATCGTCGGATGCGATCACGATGAGCGGGATATTAAAGGAGAGCGGCAACAGAGGCTGGTCCTCTCCGCGGCGACCCAGATCGAGAAAATCCGCGTAAAAGGCTTCCGCCGCGATAACGTCGAGGAGACTCGACGAGTCGGCGAACGACCGTATCACCGATACGCCGTTGAGCCCCGACCCCGCGACGAGGTCCGGCGGATTGAGACTGCGGACCGCCGCTTCGGAAGGCGTTGGGGCGTAGACCACGACGATTTTATACGTGTCGGATGCCGCGTTGAAATATTCGGCGTAGGACACGAGTTCCGGGATGTCGGTTGCGAGGGTAGCCACCAGCCCGTTGGTGGAAGCGGTGCAACCTGATAGAGTGAGCGCAAGGAGAAAGAGCGACGCGCCCGCTATTCTCGTTGCGCATTTCATGGCACTAGACACTACGAAAGAGCGACATAGCTGTCAATCGAAAGGGTACTTTCTTCGGTACGCCGAGTATCTTGCATCGCGGTACGGCGCCGTCGCCTATCGCGTCGCCGTCGATGCGGGGTTTACGTGTCCGAATCGAGGCGCCGACCGGTCGGCCGGCGGGTGCTCATACTGCGGCGAGCTGGGCTCTCGCGCCGCGTACTCTTTCGGTCTCATCTCAGGCGAAGCCTCCGTCGGTCCGACTCGGCTCGACGACCGTGCCAAGGCGTCGATCGAACGGCAGGTGCGGCACGGCCTGGTTTTTCTTCGCCGGCGGTACCGAGCCGAACTATTTCTTCTCTACTTCCAAGCGTTCTCCAACACCTACGGCCCGCTCGATCATCTGGCGGCGGTGTACGACTTTGCGCTTTCACTCGCCGATTTTCGCGAATTGATCGTTGCCACTCGCCCCGACTGCATCGATGACGAACGGGCGGCGCTGCTCGCCTCGTACCGGTCGCCGAATCGCGACGTCTGGGTCGAACTCGGGCTTCAATCGGCCGACGATGCGACGCTCGCACGCGTGCGACGCGGACATACGGCGGCGGACTTCAGACGGGCGTTCGACCGACTCCGCGCGCGCGGCGTCAAGGTCGCCTGCCACCTGATACTCGGGCTTCCCGGAGAGAACGAAACCGACATGATGCGGAGCGTCGACTACGTTGCGGCGCTGCGTCCCGACGCCGTCAAAATCCACGATCTTCATATTCCGGTCGACACCGCACTCTACCGCGAATACATCGAAGGAGAGCTCACCGTCCCGTGCGGCCGCCGGCACGTGTCGTATCTCGCCTCGGCGCTCGAGAGGTTGCCTCCCGACACGATCATCATGCGACTGACGTGCGACACGCCCGACGATCGGCGCGCGGCGCCCAGGTTTCCTCCGGCTAAGAACATCGTATACGACGAAGTCGTCGCCGAGCTCGCGCGCCGTGGAACCCGGCAGGGCGGCCGCTATCGGGCGGATTCCGTCGCCACCGAAGAGGCCATGCGGTAGACCTCTTCGTAAAGCGGCGCGATATCCTCCTCGTCGACCGCCGAATAGGCGATTCGGAGAAAGTCGTCCTTGATAGCGATGGTCCCGATGCTTCGTTCGTCGAGAAGGCGTCGTCGCAGCAGCTCGGCGCGGCGGCACACGACTCTAAAGCTCATGAAGTAACCCGAATTGAACGGCAACGGATCGAGCACCGCGGTGTCGCGCGCGCAGACGATTTCACGAACGGTGCGATAGCGGGCCGCAAGCAGCTCGAAACAGCGGCGCTTCTCCTCTTCGTGGGAGCGAGACTGAAGCAGCTTGACGAGAAGGCTCTGGGCCGGACGCGATGAGTTCGAAATCGACGATCGGATTGCGCCGAGAAGCTTACGTTCGAGCGCCGACAGGTGATCGTCGGTCATTCCTTCTCCGGCGAAAGTGACGAAGCCGACCCGAAACCCCCACGCGAAATCCTCTTTGGTCGCTCCGTCCACTTTTGCCGTCAGGAGGTTCGGATGGAGCAGCGCCGTCTTCGCGAATATCGACTGCCGATAGGTCTCCGGCTCGTAGAAAAGGCCGAAGTACGCGTCGTCGGTAATAAGAAGCAACCGAGTACCGGCATCGGCTTCATCGCGAATCGCTTCCGCGATCGCGTCCACCTCGTCGGTCGACGGGGAGTAGCCGGTGGGATTATTGGGGAAATTGAGTAAAACGACCGCCTTGCCGTGTTCACGCCGCCCGCGAAGCGCGCCGCGAAACTCTTCAACGTTGAACGTGCCGTCGGAGTCGAAAAAAGGGTACGTGACGATCCGACCGCCCTTGCGCGTTTCGAAGATGAGGCGGTAGTTGCCCCAGAACATGTCGGGAATCACGACCGGATCGCCCGGATCGACAAACAGATCTGCCAGGTGGGCGATGCCGTTCGTCAGCCCGGTTACGACGGTCGGAGTGCCGATTCTCGCAGACCCGAGGTCGGGGTTTTTCTTCCTGATCTCTTCGGCCCACAGCTTCCTAAGCACTGCATCGCCGGCGTTCGGCGCATAGGCCACCGCCTCGCCGGCGGTGAGATCACCCATCGACGACTTGAGCGACGGGAGAATCATGGGTTCTCCCCGCTCGAACGCCATCCCGATAGTCGCGTTGTACCGCGACGCCTTTGCGGTCGCCTCCGCCGACTGCGCCGCGATTCCTTTCGGAAAGAAGAAACGCTTCCCGAAGTCGGAGAGCAACTCCAGCGACGTGGTCCCGGACAGACGATCGTTGAGCTCGACAGCTAACGTGTTCATTCCGAGGATAGTACGAGTCGACGGCGAGGTTGTCAAACGAAACGGTTTGGCGGCGGGCTAAGGTATCCGCGCCTGCGCGTCGATAGGAGAATCGAGGTAGAATGTCGTCGGTTCATCGAGTCGTAAGCGTGTCGCTGCTCGTTCTCATCTCCGGAGCGATCATGCTTCTTTCCCTGCTTCCCGATCCCTTGTTCTCTCTCGATTGGGTCTCCGGGATGGACAAAGTCCAACATTGGATCGCCTACGCGACGCTCGGCGCCGTCGTTTTTCTTGCTATCCGGACTCCCGGCTCGAAGCGACTGCTTTTCTTCGTCGTGTCGGTCTTCTCGTGCACGCTCTACGGAGGATTGATCGAAATACTCCAATCGTTCACCGGAAGAACACCCGATGTCGTCGATTTTTTCGTGAACATGTTCGGTGCCGCCGTCGGCTCGGTCGTGGCGCTCGGGTCCGTCGAGACGTCGCTCGACCGGCGGAGACGCAGGACGCGCAAGGGAAACGAGCAGCGCCGGGGGTCGGTGGCGTCGAATCCGGACCGACGCGGACAGCCGCTTTGACATAGGGAACGTTTTTTTCATAGGATGATCCAAACATGGGCAAGAACGGGCGGAAGAAAACGGATCCGAGCCGACCGAAGGAGAGCGGCTCCTTTGACCTTTTCTGGAGGGTCTTTGATCTTTTGGGCGTCGGCGGGGATCCGGAGCGGGCGAAGCGCCGGCAACTAAAGGAGATCGGAAAGCAGCTCAAGCGACAGAAATACAACTTCTACAAACCGAAGAGCGGCGAGGCGCTTCCCGATCTCGCGAAGTTCTTCTACGACATCTATCGCGCCGTCGCTCCCGCAAAAATCCTCATTCAACACGCCGAAGCCTCGCATGTGCTCAAGTCGATCGTCATCGAACGTTATCTTACCGAGACGCAGCGGGCGATCCGTCAAGATTTCGACGAGGAGGTCATTAGGAAACGCATCGAGGAGGTGGGGCCCAAGACGCTCGCTTCGGAATATAAGGAAAAGCTGCTTTCATTCCTCTCGGGGTTCGACAACGCGACGGTCTGTCGAATAAACGACGCTTATAATCTGCTCATCGTTTTCCTGCAATTCATCAACTTCGACTACTATTTCGCCATAAAAAAGTTCGACTCGCTCCTGCCCGAAAACGATTTCAAGTATCGGCCGCGTTTCGAGGCGATAAACGGCGAGTATATCGGCGACGATTTGAAAGACTTTCTCGAGGTCGCGCCTTTGGTCGACCCGAAGGCCGAATGGGCGTCTTTGTTTGAAATGCTCGAAGTGTACAAGGGCGCGCCGGTCATGACCGAAAAGAGCTGGCGCGCCGTCCTATCGAAAGTGACCGACGTCGTGGCGTCGGGAGTTCTCGTTCTTATCGTTCGGCATATCGACGGAAATCCTTCGTACAGCAATACCTTTACCGTTCCGAACAACCGGATTGTCGAAGAGTATCTTAACAAAATCAAAAACCAGACCGAGATTACCATTCAGAAAATCCTCAACGAACGTCGGGCGAGCAAAATCGATTCGCTGGCGCAGGCGGTATTCGGCACCTCGTCGGTATCCCGGATGCGAAACTACACCGAAAAAGCGAATATCGCGTTCGCCAAGAAGATGCTGGGTGGATACACCTACGTCGAACCGATGAACTATCTCAAGGCGTTTCTTCTCGACTATCTGAAGAGCGACATCAAGAACGTCGTCGACGTACTGCTCATTCGAGGGCAGTGGGCCGCGCCGGTTCTTTCACAGCAACTCTCCGAGTCGTTTCATAGATTGCTTGAAATGACTCAGGATTTGCTCGGTTTCGATGAACGGCTCTCCGACGACGGTCAGCGTGGCGCGGCGATCAAGAACGCGCTCATGAAATCGGACCGTGAGAAATCCATGATCCGCGTTCTCCGTCAATACCTCGACGAGGCGAACCAAGAAGCGCTGCGGATTATCCGGGAGTCGGCGCGAAACCTCGTTGCGGTCGCGAAACATCTGAAAGCGGTGCTGGATGATCATCGAAACAAGCGTTCGGACGTCATCATGAACTGGCGTGAAATCGAGGTGGGCTTCGACAAAGATATCGACGTCGAGATCAGCACGATCTACAAAAAGATCTATTACTTGACGCAGCTGCTGCAGTACTTTATCAAGACCTCCGAATAGCGCGTTTCCGCAAACCGGCGTGCAAGAGACCGGGTGGGTCAGAGCAGGGTCCGGCCGATGAGGTGGAGAAACTCGATTCTCGTCGACTGATCGCGGTGAAAGCTCCCAAGTACCGACGAAGTCGTCATGAACGAGTGTTGTTTTTCCACGCCTCGCATCATCATGCACAGGTGTCTGCACTCCATGACGACGCCGACGCCGTCGGCGCTTACCGTGTCGCGGATCTCGCGGGCGATCTGAGCGGTGAGTCGCTCCTGAATCTGGAGTCGCCTGGCGTAGTGGTCGACGATGCGCGCGAGCTTGCTGACGCCGAGCACTTTCGAACCGGCTATATACCCGATGTGGCATTTCCCGTGAAACGGAAGCATATGGTGCTCGCACAGGCTGTAGACTTCGATGTCGCGCGCGATGATCATATTGTTCGTTTCGGATTCGAACACCGCTCCGTTGATGATTCGTGCAGCGTCCGCGCGGTATCCGCTCGTGAGGAATTCCCACGTTTCCGCAACGCGTTGCGGGGTTCTGCGCAGTCCTTCGCGCTCCGGGTCTTCTCCAATCTCGATAAGCAGCTCATGGATGAGCTTTTGAACGCGCTCCTTGTTCACGGCGATTCTCCTTCGTCGGTGCCACGCGCTAACGAGACCGAAGATTTGTTCGAAATACCTCGACTCCGACGCTCCGGGCGGGTGGCAGCGCATCGGGCTTTTCGACGCTGACCGCTACGCTTTCGACGCCCTCGTAGGCGAGGCAGGCGTGTGCGATCGTTTCGGCCATTTTTTCGACGAGGAAATACGAAGACGTCTCGACGAGCGAAACGATGTCGTTCATAACGCGCTCGTAGTTGACCGTATCGTCGATATCGTCGCTCTCGCACGGCTTCGAGAGATCCGCGTAAATCGTGACGTTGATCAGGACGTCCTGCGTCTTCTTTCGTTCGTCCGGGTTGATTCCAACGACGCAGCGCAGCGGCAGATCTCGAATGTAGATCTTGTCGAACTCGTCGATCCTACGATCCATAGAACCTTCCCTGCAGGTGCCTTCCGCCGTCGACGTAGATAACCTGTCCGGTAACGAATTCGTTCCAGATAAGGAACAACACGGTCTTGGCGATCTGATCGCTCGTTCCGTGACTATTGAGCGGGTTCGTCGCGGCCATGCGCCGTAGGTAGGAGGCGTCCTCTCCTGCGGGAGGCAGGATGAGGCCCGGAGCAACAGCGTTGACCCGCACCAGCGGCGCGTATTCCCGGCTCATCATCCGCGTCAAATCGAAGAGAGTTCTCTTACTCAGATGGTAGGGAACGTGAGCGCGATCGTAATCGAGCATCCGGGTGTCGAGGATGTTGACGATGCACGCGGGCCGCCGCTGACCGGCGAGGCGCTGTGAAAGAGCGAACGGAGAAAGCGCGTTGACGCGGAGATTCTCGAAAAAAGTATCGAGCAGCAGGTCGGAAAGGGTCCCTTCGGGAAAGATCGAGGCGGAGTTGACGAGAAAATCGATCGGGCCCGCCAGCTCCACGCCTCGATCGAACAACTCCTCGGCCGCCGCCGGGTTTGCGAGGTCGGCCCGAACGGTCCAGGCCTCGGTTCCGCCGCGCCGTATCTCTTCGGCCGTGCCGGCGGCGTGTTCTTCCGAGCCGTGATAGTGAACCACGACGTTGCAGCCGGCACGGCCGAGCTCGACGGCCGTACGCCGACCGAGGCGCGTTCCCGCTCCGGTCACCAAAGCGTTCCTGCCGGTCAGATCAAACAATAGCCACCCCCGCGGCGAAAAGCCGCCGCGAGAGGTCGGCCGCCGAACGTCGACGACACGCCTCCGCATTACCTATGTGCACAAGCCCCAAACTACTATATTCTTTATTCCGATTCAACGAATCGGAGTCGTCGGTATGCACGCCTTGCTCGGTGTCGATCTCGGCACGACGAATCTCAAAGCGCTTCTCGCAGACGAACGCGGGCGAACGCTCGCCGTCTATCGCGAAAGTGTCGTCTACGACCGCGCTTCGCCTCGTCGTTGCGAGCTTCCGGCCGACCGTTTTGCGGCCACTCTCGCGCGGTGCATCCGGGGCGTCTGTGAACGCGCGGGTGTCGACGGAACCGAGATCGAAGGCGTGTCGTACGCGTCACAGGCAAACAGCTTCCTGCTGCTCGATGCGGAAGGACTTCCGCTGACACCGATCATCTCGTGGCTCGATGCGCGAGTCGAGCGTCCCGACCCGGCCGTCGAGGAATTGTGGCGATGCGATCGCTTCCTCGAGATTACGGGGCTCGGCGTTCGGTCCTCGCAGCTCGCCGTCGTCAAGATCGCCGAGCTGCGACGGACACCCGTGTGGTCGAAAGTCGGCGGATGTTTGACCATTTCCGACTATCTGATCTTTCTGCTTACCGGCGAACGCGTGGGCGATCAAAGTACCGCGTCGATGCTCGGTTTTTTCGACATACGACGCGATCGGTGGTGGTCCGAGGCGCTCGAGGCTCTTTCGATCGACGACGCCGTTCTCGTTCGACCGATTCGTCCGGGCCGACACGCGGGGACGGTCTGTTCGAGGGCCGCCGCCGCGTTCGGGCTGTCGACGGGAACGCCGGTGTACGCCGGCGGACTCGATCACTACCTCGCCGCCGTCGGCGCCGGCGCCGACACGCTCGCCGAAGCGTGCGAGTCGACCGGCACCGTTATCGCCTGCGTGACGACCGGTTCCGACTTGTCGGCCGTAGACGGGGGATCGTTGGGACCCGCCTGCGACGGCGAGTATCTGCTCACTTTCGACAGCCGGGGAGGGGTGGTGCTTGAATCGTATCGTGACAAGTGGTGCCCCGATTACTCGTTCGCCGACCTCGACGCGCTTGCCGCCAAGGCGCCGGCGGGCGCCGGCGGCGTCCGCGCCGAAATGGACTCGGAGGGTGGCGTTTCGTTCTCCTTTCCGGCCGACGCGACGGATGATTCGCGTGAGGAGCGTATCGGAAGGGAGGTCAGGGCGATTCTCGAGGCAACGGCGCGACGGTTGCGGTCGTTGCTTCTCGCCGCCGCTACCGACGTTACCCGGGTTCCCGCTCGCGTCGTTTCCACCGGCGGGGGGGCGCGCAGCGAAGTCTGGACGAAGATCAAAAGCTCGATGACGGGGTCGAGGTTCTACACTCTGGCGGTGACCGAGCCGGCGGCATACGGCGCCGCGTTTCTTGCGGGCCGAGGGACGGGGCTCGTCGCATCCGAGTCGGCCGGGCTGCCCGATTCATGGATAGCGGTCCGGAGCGTCACCGATCCCGATCCGGCCGACCGGGCATTCTATGCACGATGGCTTTCCGAGCAAGGAGAGACTCGCCGATGGCGGTGATTCTGGCGAACGAAACCGCGTGGCCGGGATTGAAATCCGGCATCGACCGCATCGACGAGTGCGGGCTCGACATTATCGAGGCGATGATTCGGGACATCGAAGCGGCGTCCGAGGTTCACAGCGTGGGACGCGGATCGTGGCCGAATATGGTCGGCGAGCTCGAGTTGGACGCGAGCATCATGTACGGGCGGACGCTCGAGGCGGGCGCGGTGGCCGCGCTCAAAGGGTATCTCCATCCGATTTCGGTGGCGAGGGCGGTCATGTCGCGACTTCCCCACGTGTTTCTCGCAGGCGAAGGCGCGGCGAGATTCGCGCGCGAAATCGGCGCGGAAGCTTCGAATCTGTTGACCGAGGCAAGCCGCAACGGTTTTGACGCGTGGGTTGAAGGCAACATTCCTGAAAAACTCCGCGAGCGATGGCCCGAGTGCTCGCTCGTCGAGCACGCCTGGGCGTCGCTCGACCCGGAAGAGGTCGGCGGAACCACCTGTGTGCTCGTGTGTGACGACTTTGGAGATTGCAGCGCCGGCGTCAGCACTAGCGGATGGGCGTGGAAGTATCCGGGACGGGTCGGCGATTCGCCCGTGATCGGCGCCGGGTGCTACGCGGACAATCGGTACGGCGCCGTCGGATGCATCGGAACCGGCGAGATGGCAATTCGCGTCTCCACCGCCAGGTCTGTGATTCTGTATATGAAACAAGGCATGTGCGTCGAAGAGGCGTGCCGCGAGGCCGCCCGTGATTATCGCGATCTATCGGGGGGCGTGATCCGCCGCGTTGTTATTCACGCCGTCGATCGTTCGGGGTCTCACTTCGTGCTCGCGGCGGGCGCCGACGAAGGGACGCGATACTACGTGGTTGAGGAAGAGTCGGGTCGGTTCGAAGAAAGGATCAGTGAGACGATGCGCCTGTAGCACCGCGACCGAAAGAAACGACGGTCGGAGACTTGTCGGCGACGATCGTCCGACGGCGGGCAAAACGGTAGGCGTGATGAATGCGCTTGTTGCGTCTGAAGTCGAAAGGAATCGTCTGCTCGGTAATATCCTCGACATCGAAATCGGGAAACCGGGCATCTTCGATGCGAAAGCGTTTGAAATTCGTCGAAAAATAGAGAATTCCGTCGGGCGCCAATAGACGGAGCGCCGCGTTGATGAGCTCGGGATGGTCTCGCTGAACCTGAAAAGTACCCGCGAAGCTTTTCGAGCGGGAAAAAGTGGGCGGATCGAGAAGAATCAGGTCGTATTGGTCTTCCGTCCCGCCGAGCCATTTCCTCACTTCGGAGCGAACGAACCGGTGCTGATCGCCGAACAACTCATTGAGCTCGAAGTTCTCCCGTGCCCACTCGGTATAGGTGTTCGACAGATCGACGCTCGTCGTTGAGATCGCTCCTCCCGCCGCCGCGTATACCGATGCCGCGCCGGTGTAGGAAAAAAGGTTTAAAAATCGCCGGTCTCGCGCCTCGTCGCGGATGCGCGCCCGGATGATACGGTGATCGAGGAATACACCGGTGTCGAGGTAGTCGGTCAGGTTGATGAGGAACGAGAGTCCGCCCTCTCGCATCTCGAAAAAAACGCCGACCGTCCCGAGTTTTTCATACTGTTCACCGGCGCTCTGCCGCCTTCGTTCTTTGTAGTAGACGTGTTTCGCGGGAATCCCGAAAACGTCCGGAATCGATTCGAGGACAATCTCGAGCCTGAGTTTCGCGCGCTCCACCGAGACTGTGGGCGGCGGCGTGTACTCCTGGACGTGAGCCCATTTCCCCTCGTACAGATCGATCGCTACCGAGAACTCAGGTACATCGGCGTCGTATACCCGGTAGCTCGTCACTTCATTTTCCCTGAGCCACTTTTTGAGCGAACGAAGATTCTTGCGCAACCGGTTGGTAAATATCTCGCGATACTCCTTCCCGATCGGATCGGAGGAAAGCGGCGCCGAATCCCTTGCAGGCTCCCCCCGGATCTCGAATCCGGCGAGAATGCATTTGACCGCTCCGTTGTGCAACACGTTGGTCTTTCTCGCCCAGAGCCCCGTCGCGCGCGACAGCGATTCGTCGGCGGACAACAGCGCGCCGCGCCACCCGGGAAGCGCCCGTTTGAGAGTCGCGCCGACGGAACGATACAGCTCGGTCAGATCATGGCTCCCCGCGCTTCGTTTCCCGTACGGCGGATCGGCCACGACCAGACCGGCTCGCCTCATCTCCGGCTCGGGCGCCAGTCGATCGAGCGGCTGGGTGCGAAACGTGATCGAGTCGAGCACCCCGGCGCGCTCGGCATTTTCCCGCGACGCACGAATCGCACGTGGGTCGATGTCGAAACCGGCGATCGGAGGAACCGCGCTCTTCCCCTCCTCGCGGAGCTCACGGGCTTCCTCGATCAGGCGGCGCCAGAGTGCATCCTCGTGTCCGCGCCAGGAGAGAAAGCCGTACTTGCTTCGTTCGAGTCCCGGCGCTACGTTACCGGCGATAAGCGCCGCCTCGATCGGTAGCGTCCCGGCGCCGCACATCGGGTCGATCAGCGGGCCTCCCGAGGCCGCGATATCGGGCCATTCGGCCCGGATGAGCATCGCGGCCGCCACGTTTTCCTTGAGCATCGCCTCGACTCCGGAGAGCCGATAACCTCGCCGGTGCAGACTCTCCCCGGAGAGGTCGAGGCTGATCGTCGCGGCGTCCCGTCGGATGTGCAGATGCAGCCGAATCGACGGCATTCTCGAGTCCACCGAGGGTCTTCGTCCGACGGCGTCGCGAAAAAAGTCGGCCACCGCGTCCTTCACCCGGAGAGCGGCAAAATTCGGGGCGCACAAATCCGACGAAGTCATCGTCGCGTGCACGGCGAAAGTCGTTTCGACTCCGAGGTGATCGTGCCAGCGAACCGAGCGCGCGAGCTCGTAGACGTCATCCGGACCCGTGACGTTGCCGCCGGCGAGGCGGAGCTGCACACGATTCATCAGCCGCGACCAGAGACACAATCGATAGGCGGTCTCGATCGTGCCTCGGCATTCGATACCGCCGCCGGTCTCCCGAATACCGGCGGCGCCAAGTCGGGAGGCTTCGCTCGACATGAGATCGGTGATTTCGGGCGGACCCGAGCAGAAGAGCTCTACAGCGGCCATTGCACCATCATAGCCGCTCCCGGGCTTTCCGGCCATCGCCCGGCGGAGAGCTTCCGCTGCGTCTCGCCGGGCGGACGAGCTCTTTCCTCATCCTTCCGGTTGATCTATGATTCGGCACATGCGCACGCCCGCCTCGGGCGAGGAACGGTGAACATGGCTCATCAACAAACGCTCAAGTCGTTCGTCATGGATACGAACGTGTTTATCCATAAACCCGACGCGATTATGTCGTTCAAGGACAACGAAGTGGTCGTGCCGATGTGGGTTCTCGAAGAGCTCGACAAACTAAAGACCTACAGCGACGCGCGCGGGAGAAACGCTCGGGCCGCGATTCGGTTTCTCGACGAAATCGTCCGGAGCGGCGACCCCGCCGCGGGCGTCAAGATGGAGAACGGTTCGATCCTTCGGATCCTCTCAAGTACGCCCGTGAAAAACCCTGAGGACCTCCGGGTCGACGAACCCGACAATCGAATCCTTCTTACCGCGCTCGCTCTCCAGGAGGAGGGAAGGCGAGTCTTTTTCGTTTCCAAGGATATCAATGCGCGCGTCAAGGCCGCCGCCCTGGGGATCAAAGCCGTCGATTACGAGAAACAAAAGGTCAACATCGAAAACCTGTACGCGGGCTACCGCGTCGCCGAGGCGGCGGAGGACACGGCGGCCGAGCTTGTGGCCGGCGCGGCCATTCCGTGGAAAGAGAAACTTCATCCGAACGAGTTCGTTTTCTTCTCCACGGCCGGTTCCGACCGGACACTCATCACACGGTACGACCGGCACGGTGAAACACTCCGCCTCGCGCTCGATCCGGTCGAGCCCGTGTGCGGCATTTCGCCGCTCAACGTCAATCAGAAAGCGGCGTTCAATCTTCTGTTCGATGATTCGGTTCCGCTGGTTACTCTCGTCGGCAAAGCGGGTACGGGAAAGACGCTCCTCGCGATCGCCGCCGGGTTGGAGAAAGTCATAGAGCAGCAGCGATACAATCGGGTACTCGTTACTCGACCGGTCGTTCCTTTCGGGAAGGACTTAGGCTATCTCCCGGGGAGCAAAGACGAAAAACTCGCGCATTGGATGCAACCGCTGTTCGACAACCTCGATCTCATTCTTGCCTCAAACAAGAAGAGTAAAATCAGAAGCGCCGACTCGCTTCTGAATAACAACCTGATTGAAATAGAAGCGCTGACCTATATCCGGGGGCGATCGCTGCCGAACCAGTTTATCGTTATCGACGAGGCGCAGAATCTCTCTCCTCACGAGATAAAAACGATCGTCTCCCGCGCAGGAGAGAACACAAAGGTCGTGCTGACCGGCGATCCGTATCAGATCGACAGTCCGTACCTCGATTCCAACTCCAACGGCCTGACCTATCTCGTCGAAGTATTCAAGGATCAGGACGTGTTTGGGCACATCGTTCTCGAAAAATCGGAACGTAGTCTGCTCGCGGAACTCGCCGCCGAGCTTTTGTAGATGTCCATCGCCGAGCCGGACCGAGTCGTGGGTCGACGCAAGAGGTGCACGATGCCGTTTTCCCTTAAGCCGGACTATGAACGATCGGCCGAACGTTACCGCGCCTTCTGGGATCGGGACGTATTGGACAGACCGCCGGTCTGTTTCCGGTTCCCCGTCGAGTGTCCCGCAGAGCTTCCCGAGAAGAAGTATGCGACACTCGAAGAGCGCCGGCTCGATGTCGAGTTTCGCGCCGAATGCGCCGCGATCGAGCTCGGAAACTACGAATACCTGGGCGATGCGCTCCCGGTGGCCTGGCCGAACATGGGACCGGAGATCTTCAGCATTTGGTGCGGATGCCGGTACCACTTCGGCGAGCGGACGACGTGGACCGATCCGTGCATCGAGGTGTGGGAGCGCGACTTCGCGGCGACCCGATTCAACATCGAACATCCGCTGTTCGTTCTTCTCGATCGGTTCACCGACTTGCTGCTCGATCTCGGGCGGGGGCGGTTTATCGTGGGACTTACCGATTTTCATCCGGGCGGAGACCACCTTGCCGCGCTTCGCGACCCCGCCGAGCTTGCCGTCGATCTGGTCGAGAACGTCGAATGGGTCCGACGCAAACTCGAAGAGTCCGCCGATGAGTACAAAAAAGCCTATGACCATTTCTATTTCAAGCTGCGAGCGGCCGGGATGCCCATCACCAGCTGGACCCAACTGATTCACGAAGGACGCTACTACATTCCGAGCAACGATTTTTCGTGCATGATCAGCCCGCGGATGTTTCAGGACGTATTCCTGCCGGGAATTATCGACGAATGCCGCTTCTACGAACGCTCGATCTACCATCTCGACGGGCCGGGGGCACTCAAACATCTCGACGCGCTGCTCGAGATCTCCGACCTCGACGCGATTCAGTGGGTCCCCGGGGCGGGGAACGAAGGTTTTTCGCGGTGGGTCGACGTCTACCGCAAGATACAACGCGCGGGCAAATCGCTTCAGATAGTCGGCATAGAGGCGAGTGAGCTTTCGACGCTGTTTGAGCACCTCCGTCCGGGTGGGGTCTACATTTCGTCCGTCGGGGGCGTTTCGACGCGCGAAGAGGCGCGGGCGGTAATGTCGCGGCTAGAGAAGTGGCGATGAACGAGGATTTTTGTTGCGGGCGGGCGAGACCCGCCATATAATGGTCTAATGGATGAAATGTCGTTGTGCGGCTTCTGCGGTCACCGTGTACCGACCCGTGCGCTCTGCTGTCCGGGATGCGGGTCGGTGCATCGTGACCGCAGCGTCCGGGAGACGCCGGATTTCCGCATTCGAAAACGTATATCGAGACTAGAAGTCAGGATGCACGTGCTGGAAGCCGAAATCGAGCACATGCTGACAGCCGCTTCATAGAATCGCGACGCACGCCCGGCAACTCGTCGTGCGCTCCGCTGTGGGCGCCACGCAGGACGGCGATGCGTCAGATTTTGGTGAATATCTGCTCTCCGGGTGCCGAGAATTTCAAGAGGACGCGTCGGTAGAGTGTGTATCCGGCTTTCGGCGGTCCGACTTTCGGCGCCCGCGAATCGGTCCGATGCTCCCTCGTGTCGCACACGGTCGCGACCAACGAATCGTCGGGCGACGATCACCGGACGAGAAGGAAGATGATAGCGAAAGTGAAGTTTCTGACCCGGGCGCTGCTACTCCTCATAGCGATACCACCGGTCGCGGTAACCGCGGAAGTCCGTTTCGACGGACTCGACTTGTCGGAGTCCGATGTTCTGCTGTTCAAGACGACGACCGCCTCCCCCGGGAGCGACACCTTCGACACGTTGTTTCGAGTAGACCTGCGAACCGACGAGACGACACAACTCACTTTCTACCCCGAGCGCGTCATGCTGACCGGCAACGGCCGGCAGTTTCAGATACAGAACCGCTACGGGGTATTTCGCACCAACGACGAACTCGCCTCGATGCGAGTGGTCGAAGCGTTTCCCGCTTTTGTCAACGGCGCCCCGGTTGCCGGCGGCAAAATCAACACCGCGGTGCCGTCTCCCGACGGTGCGTACCTGGTCTATCTCGATCCGGTTACCTACGGCTATGCGGACCTGATCATCTATGATACCGCCGGCGGCGAGAAGCGCATCGTCACCAGGCACGTGGAGTTCACGCTCTCAGGATCTCCCGCCGCCTGGTCTCCGGATTCCCGGTTCTTCGTATATGCCAAGGGAGGCGCCATTTACTACTATTCGATCGAACAACTCAAAAACGACCGACTGATCGCCGAAGAGTTTCGCTCCATCGGCGCCGGAACGATCGCCAACGTGCGGTGGTCGTCCAACAACGACCTCTATCTGTTGTCGGACTCGCTCGTGTACCGCATAAAGAGCGTCGAGTTCTTTACACGTTCGCTCTACACCAAACTACTCAGTATCGGCAACGTCGCAGGGAAAATCCCGTTCTCCTTCGATCCGAATTTCGACGAGTTCTGGATCTCTCCGGACGGCTACAAACTACTGCTGAGCAAGGGCGGAAGGAACATTTTTCTCTTCTATCTGCAGGCGGACGACTATCTGTCGACCGGCGGAACGCAGTCGCTGCCCTATCTCTTTTTGCCGAGAAACACGCGCGTCAAGCGCGTACTGTGGTCGACGCTCGACCGGATCGTTCTGCTCACCGGCAGTATCGTCAGCGGTGCGACCACTACTTCGGTCTTCGAAATCCAGCTCGATCCGGACGCGGAGTCTTTCGCCTTCCAACGAAACCCCGAAAAAGGCGTGTTGGATCTGGTCTTGAGCGACGATGAGTCTTTTGTTGCCGTGCTCAAAGCCGACGGCGTGACGGTCCGCGACTACGCCACGTGGCGGGATCTGGTATTCTTCCCGCATCCCGACCCGCGTGCGGCTATCTGGTACTCCGACACGCGGTTGATCGTCGCGGGCGCCTATCGCAGCGAAGTCGTTGATACGGCCACCGGAGAGAGCACGATTATCGCGCTTTCCCAACCGACCGGATACGGATTCGACTCGAACGACGCTTCCCGCATCATCATCGAGTCTCTCGACAAGCGTTACGCCGTCGGTCCCGGGGGGCTCGATACGGTCGCCGGCGCCGAGCTTCGCGCTCAAAGCGTCTCATCGGCCGAGTTCCGCGTATATCTCGATCGAAATATGATCATGGTTCGGAATATCTCCGGGTTCGGAACCCGTGAACTGTTCGCGTCCCCGGCGCCCGAGTACGACCCGTTTCCGCAGGAGGCCGAGCCGGTCGATTTTACGCACTTTACCCACGGGTCGCGCATCCGCCGCCGCGAAGTCGCCCTCGTATTCAACGCGATCGACACCGTCGAGGGGCTGACGGACGTTCTCAACGTACTCTCGGAATACGGGCTCGCGGCCACTTTCTTCGTCAACGGAGAGTTTATCCGCAGATACCCCGGCGCCGTTCGCGAGATCGCGGAGTCCGGGCACGAGGTCGGTTCGCTGTTCTACGCGTATCTCAATATGACCGATGCGAGTTTCAAGATCGACAAGGATTTCATCAAGCGCGGACTTGCGCGAAACGAGGACGAGTTCTTCGCGGTGACCGGAAAAGAGCTCTCTCTGCTGTGGCACGCCCCGTACTATTTTACGAACACCGACATCATCGAAGCGTCCCGTGAGATGAACTATACCTACGTGGGCCGCGACGTCGATCCGCTCGACTGGGTGAGCGGCGGCGAACCTACGCTGAGCGCCTTCTATCTTCCCGCGGCGGATTTGATCGAGCGCGTGATTAAACTGAAAAAGCCGGGCTCGATTATTCCCATCCGGATCGGTCGAACGCAGCCCGGTCGGGACGACTATCTGTTTCACAGGCTGGACACGCTGCTGAACGGTCTGATAGAGCAGGGATACGCGATCGTGTCGGTCTCAACGCTGATAGAACACGCGCGATGAAAGGCCCGTCGACGACGGCGAATCGGATAAATCATTGTCGAGAGGATGTCGATAATCGTACCAATGGCGACTAACAACCCACTCAACGCGTACAAAGAAACCCAGATCAAGACGGCGAGTCAGGGCAAGCTGATCATCATGCTCTACGACGGCGCCTTGCGGCAGGTCGACGCCGGGATCGAGGCGCTCGATCGAGAGCATCCTTCATACGACGAGGTCAGCGCCGCGTTGGTAAAGGCGCAGGACGTGATCACCGAGTTGATGGTTTCGCTCGATTTCGAGCGCGGCGGAGAGATTGCGAAAGGATTGTTCAATCTCTATATGTTCTTCAACCGTCAACTTATCGAATCCAATATCCGAAAGGACTCCGCTCCGCTGCATCACGTCCGGCAGATGCTCGCCGAGCTGCGATCCGCCTGGGTCGAGATCGTCGCGAGGGGGGAGCCGTCTCCCGACGATCGCGGACGAGGCAGCGTCAATATCGCCGGATAACGAGCCGCCGGGAGGAAAACATGTCTTCACTGAAAGATGCCGAGTTCGATGAACGCGTCGCGATACTGAGACGGCTTCGAAAGCTGCTTGCCGCGCAGCGCGACAAGTTTCGCGAGTACTTGAGGGTCCTCGACCGGCAGGAACAAGACATTATCCGTCGCGACGTCGAGAAGCTCGAGGCCCACGTCGAGCTTGAACAATCGATCGTGAGAGATATTTTCGCGTTTCAGAAGGCGATCGATCCACTCACCGACATGTATCGTATGGCCTATCCGCTGCAGTTGCATGAGGAGGAGATTCCGGTACTGCGAGAATCGCTTTCTCACTTGAAGGAAGGCGTGCTCGAACGGAATCGGCGGAATCAGGATCTACTGCGACGGCACATGGGCGAGTTGCGAAGGGAAATCCGCGATATCAGATCGCGTACGCTTCCGAAGAGTTACTCCGGCCGGCCCGAACCGTGTCTTATCGACATAACGACCTGACCGCGCCGTTCGACTCGGCGCCGGCGCAACGGCTCCGGCCGAAAACGTCCGACGGTCCGCTTCTCCGACGACGAGGCGCGCGGTGGTCTTCGGTCTGACCGGCTCGTACTGCGCCGGCAAAAACGTGGTCGCGGAGCTGCTCGCCGCGCGCGGCTGGTGCGTCATCGATGAAGACGCGATCGGCCACGAGGCGCTTATCGCGTGCCGTGATCGGATCATTTCGGAGTTCGGCGGCACGGTGCGCGACGCCTCCGGGCGTGTGTCGCGCAGGTCGCTCGGTCGGATCGTCTTTGCGAGCCCCGACGCTCTCGCCCGGCTCGAGGCGATCGTTCACCCCTGGATGATCGAAGAGACTCTCAATCGGGTTGCCCGATGCGGCGCCGATAATGTGGTCGTCAACGCCGCCGTCCTGTTTAAGATGGGACTCCACGAGTACTGCGACAAGGTGATAATCGTTCGCGCATGCATCGTGCAACGGGTCTGTCGGTGCCTGCGGCGTGACGGGCTTCCGCCGACGCAGATACTCAGGCGATTTCGGGCGCAACGAGGGCTCAACAGAGCTCCGAAAGATGTCGATACTGTAATCGTGCGGAATACCGGCTCGAAGCGTCGCCTGGCTCGGCGCGTCGCGCGGGCTCTTCCATAGCGCGGAGTAAATGGATGGACAATCAAAAGATACTATGGATCGTGTTTTCGATAACGCTCTTTCTTCTCGTCGTTGTCGTCGTCGGCTTTATCTGGTTTTTGCCTCCTGAGGATGGAGAGGCGAACACGGCGATTGCCGGCGCGGGAGTGGTTGCCGAGTCTGTAGGAGATCGGTTCGACCCGATCGAATGGGCGCGCGGGACGACCGCCGTGCCCGGAATTTCCGAGACCGCCGAAAGCGGGAGCGAAGAAGGCGAAAACCTGCTCCTCGTTATCGGCGCGGCCGAGCAGGCGACGCCGAGCGGGACAACGGCACCATCCGGGCAGCAGCAAAAGATTTCAGGCGAAACGTCGCCCGGACCGACCACCATTCGCCTCGCTCCCTCCTCCGCACCGCCGAAGCCGGCGTCGACTCCGGCCGTCGCGCAACCCACCGCGGCGCGCCCCGTTCGTTCGCAGCCGGCGGCTAAACCCCGGTCGGTGCGTGTTACCCAGTACTGGATTCAAGCGGGTTCGTTTGAAAGTCGTACGCGAGCCGAACAGACCCAGCAAGTGCTGCGGGACAGAGGCTTCAACGGTCGCATCACTTCGGTCGACGTCTCCGGATCGAGATACTATCGGGTCCGCATCGGGCCGTACGATTCGAAAGCCGAAGCTGAGAAGTTTCTCGCGTGGATCAAGGAGATCGACTCGTTCGATTCCAGCTATATTTCGGAAGTGTACACGACCCGAACGGTCAACTAACTTCGCGTTCTTTCGTATACTTTTACAGTCATAGTACACTCGACGGCGAAACATCAAGAGCGGCGCCGCGCCCGATTCGCAGCACGCACGGGCCGCGCGTCGATACGGGGAGGACGCGGTGAAGTATCGAACCATAGAAAAAGCAGGAATCGAGGTTTCGATAATCGCGCTTGGCTGCTGGCAATTCGCGGGCGGAAAGATGTGGGGAGAGCAGGAGGACCGCGACTCGATCCGCGCGGTGCACGCCGCGCTCGACTCCGGTATCACGCTGTTCGACACCGCCGAAGGATACGGTAACGGGAAGTCCGAGGAGGTGCTCGGCGAAGCGCTGAAGGACAGGCGTTCTTCGGCGGTTATCGCGACAAAAGCGAGCGGGCCGACATATGCGGAGGACGAGTTGACCGCGGCGTGCGAAAACTCTCTCCGCCGACTCAAGACCGACTATATCGACATCTATCAATTGCACTGGCCGCGGAAGACCGCCGTGAGTCCGCTCCAGATTCTGGAAACCGTCGGGAAGCTCAAGAAAAGCGGGAAGATCCGAAGCTTCGGCGTGTGCAACTACGGGCCGAACGATATTGCCGAGCTACTCGACGGGATCGTCACGAATCAGCTCAACTACGGCCTGCTCTGGCGAGGCGTCGAATACGAGATCGTGCCGTTGCTCCGCCGCCGTTCGATCGGGATTCTTACCTACAGCTCGCTGATGCACGGTCTGCTGTCGGGGAAATACGAAACGCTCGACGACCTTCCCGAGAGTCGCGCTCGGACGCTTCACTACTCGAGTGAACGCGAAGGTGTCGATCACGGACAGGCCGGGCAGGAAGAGTTGACGAACAAAACTCTCGCGAGGATACGCGCGATCTGCGGTGAAGCCGGTATCGGCATGACCGAGGCGGCTTTCGGCTGGGCCGCGCATCGAGAGCAGGTGTCGTCGGTGTTGGCCGGCGCGAGGAACGCCGAGCAGGTCGAACAAAACGCGCGGATCGGCGATATCGAGTTTCCGGAAGGCTTCCTCGATGCGCTGAGCGAAGCGACGGAGGAGTTGAAAGAAGCGTTCGGAGGCCAGGTCGACGTCTGGCAGGTCCCCGGCCGCATCGGCTGACGATCTCGCGGCGTTCGAAGCGCCCGTCTGCGGGCGCCGGCGTGCGCGTCCGCGCGGGAAGGGAGGAGTGACCGTATGCGATTGGACGAATTGCGTGGGAAGCGAGCGATCATAACCGGAGCGACGAAAGGAATAGGTCGGGAGATCGCGCTTCGCCTCGCCGCGGAAGGGTGCGACGTCGGGATCACCGGTCGCAACCGCGACGAGCTCGCCGAACTCGGCGGTGAGATCGAAGCCTTGGGCGTTCGGTGCGTCTCGTGCACGGCGGATCTCGAGGACGCCGAAGCGACGGTCGGCATGGCTCGAACGCTTGCCGCGGGACTCGAACGGGTCGACATACTCATCAACAACGCCTGGACGACCTACCCCGAATCGATTCTCGATCTCGATACGGCCCATTGGGAGGCGACCATGGCGGTCAATCTCCGTGCGCCGGCGTTGGTGACGCGGGAAATCGCTGCGGGAATGGTCAAGAACGGCGCCGGCGCGATAGTCAACGTGACAAGTCAGGCGGGCATCACCGCGCTGGAGGAGCACGCCGCCTACTGCGCGAGCAAGTTCGGGCTCCACGGACTGACGAAAGTCCTGGCGCTCGAACTCGGACCGCACGGCATTCGGGTAAACGCCGTCGCTCCGACGGTGACGCTCACCCCGATGGGGGAGAAAGTGTGGGGCGCCGCCGACAAGGCGAAGCCGATGCTCGCGCGAATTCCGCTGGGCAAGTTCGCCTATCCGAAAGATGTCGCCGATGCGGTCCTGTTTCTCGTGTCCGACTCCGCGTCGATGATACACGGGGAGATACTGGTTCTCGATGGAGGATACACCGCACGATGAAAAGACACCGTCTGCCGCGGAGAGAGGACATGACGCCCGCCGCGCGAAAAATTCGCGACACCTACTCAATTACTCCCGGCGCGCCGCTTCTCAAGCGAGAGTTCGGGTATTACTGTCTCGAACGCTGGGCCGAAGAGGGGCTTGCGCCGGACGCCGACTTCGCCGCCGAGTTCGACTATGATACCGACTACGTTCACTATCTCGGCGAGCTCGGCTGGTGCGAGGCCGCGTTTGTTCCGCCGTTCGAAGAGCGGACGATCGAGGATCGGGGCGCGCACGAGGTCATTCAGGACGCTTCGGGCCGCAGGCTTCTGGTATTCAAGGGGAGGAGAAGCGGGTTTATGCCCGAGTATCTCGAGCATCCGGTGACCGACCGCGCGAGTTGGGAATCGAAGTGCAAATGGCGAATGGACCCCTCGACGCCGGAGCGCCTGAACGGGCTCGAGGATCGGATGCGCGAGGCGGTTGGGGCCGTTGAACGAGGACTCTTCATGAGTCAGCGCGTGGTCGGCGGATACATGTATCTTCGCAGCCTGATCGGTCCCGAGGATCTGTTGTACATGTTCTACGATCAACCCGAACTGATCCACGAGTGCATGAAAACCTGGCTCGATCTGGCGGACGCGGTCACCGCGCGACACCAGGAGTACGTGACGTTCGACGAGCTTTTTCTCGCCGAAGACATCTGCTACAACGGCGGGTGCCTGATTTCCCCCGACATGATGAAGGAGTTCCTCCTCCCGTACTACCAACAGCTTGTGGCCAACGTACGGCGGCGGCAGGTCGACCACAATCGGCACCTCCATCTGCACATCGACACCGACGGATTCGCCGACCCCGTCATCCCTCTCTATCGTGACTGGATCGGGATGGACGTCATGAGTCCGTTCGAGGTCGCGGCCGGCTGCGACGTCGTGGAAATCGGGAAGCGGTATCCCCGGCTCGTGATCTCCGGTGGAATCGACAAGCGGGTCATCGCCCGCGGCCCTGCGGCGATAGACGAGCATCTCGAGCGCATCGTTCCGCCGATGCGCTCGCGCGGCGGATACATCCCCACCTTCGACCACGGAGTACCCGCCGAGGTGAGCCTGGAAAACTACCGTTACTATCGTAAGCGTATGGTCGAACTTGGGGGGTGACGACCTTTTCGCGGCCGCGGTCCCGCGCGTGTTTTCGGAGAGCGTCGCGCGGCGCGGGTCGCGACGACCAGATTGTGGGGATTGCGTGGTGCGGGGGTGCGCCACTCTTTCGGGCGGACGTTCCGTTCGAGCTCGGCATTGTGCGCGTCGGCGGGTTCGATCGTCGCGCGGTCCTTACATCATCATTCCGAGTTTCAGGCTGCGCGTTTTCAGAGCCGTTCGAAGCAGCTATAATAGCGGGTGTACCAAGGAGGCGGAATGATACTCGATAAGTTTTCACTCTCCGGCTGCACCGCCGTGGTGACCGGCGGCGGCCAGGGGCTCGGGAAGGTGTTTTGCCGCGCGTTCGCCGAGGCGGGCGCCGACATCGTCGTCGCGGAAATGAATCGCGAAACCGGACCTGTCACCGCGCAGGAGATAGAAAAGATCGGACGACGGGCGCTCTTCGTCGAGACCGACGTTACCGACCGCGAGAGCGTCGAAGCGATGGTCGGACGAGCGCTCGATGAGTTCGGAAAGATCGACGTGCTCATGAACAACGCCGGAATAGTCCACTGGGGGCAGGCCGAAGCGGTCTCCGAGGAGGATTGGAGAAAGGTCATCGACGTCAACCTCAACGGGCTTTTTTTCTGCGCACAGGCGGTTGCGCGCCCCATGATCGAACGAAAAAGCGGCCGCATCATCAATATCGCTTCGATGTCCGGACATATCGTCAACAGACCGCAGTGCCAGGCGTCGTACAACGCGTCGAAGGCAGCGGTCATTCAACTGACTAAATCTCTCGCGACCGAGTGGGCGAAACACAACGTGCGAGTCAATTCGATTTCGCCCGGGTACATGGGGACCGACATGGCGAAACCCTTCTTCGAAAATCCCGAGTATGGGGGCGTCTGGATTCCCTCGATTCCGATGCGGCGCCCGGGAGAACCGGAGGAACTCGGCGGCGTCGCGGTCTTTCTCGCGTCCGAGGCGTCGAGCTATATGACCGGATCGGACGTTGTCGTCGACGGCGGGTTTACCTGCTGGTAGGAGGTCGCGGCGGTTCGAAATCCGACACGCCGGATTCCGGATTGCTCAGGAGTCGGCGTTCGTGTTGACCGGCGAACCGACAGGCGCCTATCATAGCGGTACCACGATTACGAGGAGACGACGATGGGAACTCTTGAAATACGGCCGAAGAGCGATTGCCGCTACGACTGCGTGTCTCTCGGCGAGATCATGCTTCGCCTCGATCCCGGCGACGGTCGCGTAAGGACCGCCCGTGAGTTCAAGGTCTGGGAAGGCGGCGGAGAGTACAACGTCGCGCGCGCGCTTCGGAAATGCTTCGGGATGGACACCGCGGTGGTCACCGCGTTCGCGGACAACGAAGTCGGCCGTCTGATCGAGGATTTTATTATGCAGGGAGGGGTCGACACCCGCTACATCAAATGGGTCCCGTTCGACGGGATCGGCCGCACGGTCCGAAACGGACTCAATTTCACCGAGAAGGGGTTCGGAATCCGCGGCGCGCTCGGAACCTCGGACCGGGGCAACACGGCGGCGAGTCAACTGAAAGAAGGCGACGTCGACTGGGAGCGGATTTTCGGCGGTGACGGAGCACGGTGGTTTCATACCGGCGGCATTTTTGCGGCGCTTTCCGAGACGACTCCCGGCGTGCTCGAAGAGGCGATGTCGATCGCAAAGAAGCACGGAACGATCATCAGCTATGATCTGAACTACCGACCGTCGCTGTGGAAATCGATCGGCGGGCAGGCGAAGGCTCAGGAGGTTAATCGATCTCTTGCGAAGTACGTCGACGTCATGATCGGCAACGAAGAGGACTTCACCGCCTGTCTCGGGTTCGAGGTCGAGGGCGTTGACGATCAGCTTTCGGAGCTCGATATCGACGGATACAAAAAGATGAT
>JAJRYZ010000294.1 GCA_024275515.1 Spirochaetota bacterium | reverse complement strand
GATTCGGAGCCGGTGTTGGGGGTTGTTTTTGTTCCTGCCACCGGCATTACCTACTATGCCGCGAAGGGAATCGGCGCCTTCCGGGCGAACGGGAAGAGCCCCGCCGAAGGACTTCCTCTTGAGGGAAACCACGGCGACGGCAGCAGCGAAAGCCGTCGGTGCGTACGCGTCGTTGCCAGCAGGTCTCATTTCTCCGACGCGACGCGCGAGTACATCGAGTCGCTTGAACGCGACTACGGTCCGACCGAGATCGTAAACGCGGGAAGCGCCGTCAAGATCTGTCTGGTTGCCGAAGGCAGCGCCGACGTCTATCCACGGTTCGGTCCGACCATGGAATGGGACACCGGCGCCGGTCATGCTATCGCGGAGGCGAGCGGGTGTGTGGTGAGACGCGCCGATACGAACGAAACGCTTCGATACAATAAGGAAAGCCTGTTGAACCCCCACTTCATCGTGGGCCGGAAACCGTTCGCCGGCTGAAAAGTTACTCATTCTATCCCCACGCGGATTCTGGGAAAAACTGAAATCCGGGCATGACGTTTCATCGGCCGGCACGTAAGCGCCGGTCGGCTCTCGTGTTGCACCGACAATTCTTAAGGAGAAAACATGGCGAATCATCTCATAGATCCTCACGGAGGCGTTCTGGTCGACCTTCTGGTCGGTCCGGAACGCGCCGCCGAACTGAAGGTCCGGTCGAAGGAGTGGAAATCCTGGGACTTGACCGACCGACAGCTGTGCGACCTCGAGCTTATTCTCAACGGCGGTTTCTCACCGCTTGCCGGGTTTATGGGCAAGGAGGACTACACGAGCGTCTGCTCGGAGATGCGCCTCGCCGACGGCACGTTGTGGCCGATACCGATTACTCTCGATGTAAGTGAAGAGTTCGCTTCCGACCTCTCCACCGGCGAAAAAGTGGTGTTGCGCGACCCTGAAGGGATGATGCTCGCGGTCCTTACCGTGGGCGATGTGTGGAAACCGGATAAAAAGGTCGAGGCCGAAGCGGTCTTCGGGACGACGAATACCGAGCACCCTGCGGTCGACTACCTGATGAACATCGCCGCCTCGACGTACGTTTCCGGCTCGCTTGAAGGTATCCAACTTCCCGATCACTACGACTTTGCGGATCTGAGACTGACCGCCGCGGAGCAGCGGGCGGAGTTCGTGCGTCTGGGATGGCGAAAGGTAATAGCGTTTCAGACGCGCAATCCGATGCACAGGGCCCACTTCGAGCTCACGATGCGCGCGATCAGGGAGAACGAGGCGAACCTGCTGATTCATCCCGTGGTGGGTATGACCAAGCCGGGCGACATCGACCACTACACGCGCGTGCGATGCTACCAGGCGCTCATGCAGCACTATCCGCACAACTCCGTCGGTCTCGCGCTGCTCCCGCTCGCGATGCGCATGGGCGGCCCGCGGGAGGCGGTGTGGCACGGGATTATCCGCAAGAACTACGGGTGTACCCACCTTATCGTCGGTCGCGACCACGCAGGACCCGGCGCCGACTCGTCGGGGAACCCGTTCTACGGCCCTTACGATGCGCAGGAGCTTTTTCAGAAGCATCAGGATGAGCTGGGAATGAAGATGGTGCCGTTCCGACTGATGGTCTATCTCGAAGAGAAAGACACCTATATCCCGATCGACGAGGTACGAGAGGGCGAGAGGACGCTCAACATCTCCGGAACCGAGCTTCGCGAAAGGCTCGCCGAGGGTCGCGATATCCCCAAGTGGTTCACCTTCCCCGAAATAGCCGAGGAGCTCAGGAAGAGTCACCCCCCGAAGTCGAAGCAGGGTTTCACCGTGTTTTTTACCGGGCTTTCCGGCTCGGGAAAATCTACCGTCGCCCGGGCGTTGCTGGTAAAGCTGCTCGAAATCGGCGGCAGACCGATCACCCTGCTGGACGGCGACATCGTACGAAAGAATCTCTCGTCCGAGCTCGGGTTCTCCAAGGAACACCGTGACGTGAACATTCTGCGCATCGGTTTCGTCGCGAACGAGATAACCAAGAACGGCGGAATCGCCGTGTGCGCTCCCATCGCACCGTACGCGAACATCAGAAAACAGAATCAGGAGCTGATTTCCGCCAACGGAGGGTACATCCTCGTCCACATTTCCACCCCGCTCGAAGTCTGCGAGCAGCGCGACCGGAAGGGCCTCTACGCCAAAGCGCGCGCCGGAATCATCAAGGAGTTCACCGGCATTTCCGACCCGTACGAGGAACCGGAGAACCCCGATTTGAGAATCGATACGACCGACATCACGCCCGAGGAGGCCGCGCAGCAGATTATGCTTCATCTCGAGAAGCTGGGGTATATCGGCGCCTCTTGACGGGCGATGATCGTGTGATCGACGGTGACCGCGTTTCCACTGCATACAAAAGTGACAGTCGCCCTTCTCTTTGCAGTCGCGGTGTGTGCGCAGACTCAAGAGCGGGTCGATACCGTCGACGAACCCTCGTCGACCGGGTTTGGGCTTCAGTCCTCTATTTTCCGCTACGTGCAGAACACGAGCGTCGATCTGTCGCGAAATTTGAGCGACGCGCGGAACTACGTCATGACTCCGGGCGATACGTTTACCCTTACGATGAGCTACGGAATGTCGCTTTCGCGGGAGGAGCAGCAGACCTCGGTAAGCTATCAGCTTCAACTGAGCGAGGACCATACGCTTGAAATACCGGTCATCGGCGAGATCTCCGTCGACGGGTTCGATCTGTTGTCGCTTCGCTCTTTTGTGTCGTCGCAACTCAAGATAGTGATTCCCTTGCAGCACGTGAGCCTCGTTTTGAGCAAGCCGGCGCAGTTCAACGTCTTCGTCTATGGAAACGTCAACAGGCCGGGCTTTTTGACGGCGAACCCGATGCTTCGCGTCATCGACGCTATTGCTTTAAGCGGAGGGTTTAAGAGCGACGGGAGCTACAGAAACATCATTCTCGAACGGAGCGACCGGACCGTCTCGGTCGACATATCGCGCTTTTACAGTGTTGCGGATTTCGAATCCAATCCCGTGCTTCAGCCCGGCGATATCATCTTCGTTCCCGCGGCGAAACGCGTCGTGACGATACAGGGAGAAATCAAATACCCCGGTCGTTACGAGCTGGTCGAAGGCGATAACCTTAAGAGCGTCGTCAATCTCGCCGGAGGCTTCCTGCCCGCAGCGGAGTCCGAATCGATCGACCTTGTGCGGCAGAACGAGGCGAACCGGCCGCTTACCATCCGTGTCGCTTCGAGCGACTTCGCGACCTTCGAGATGAAAAACGGCGATATCGTCCGGGTTCGATCGAGCGCGGACAATCTGCTCCGCGTCGCGATCGAAGGCGCCGTGTGGGGCCGGAGGGTTTCGGCGGCGGAAGCCGCGAGCGTTCCCACCTCTCCCGTGCGAGTCGATTTGCCGTACTACGATTCGATGACGCTTCTCGATGTGCTCGAAGAGGTCGGAGGGCCCACCCCTTTTGCGGAGGCCGAACGTTCGTTCGTTATCCGCGCGGGCTCGGATACTCGACTACCGGTGGATATCGGTGCGCTGTGGGAATCGCGCAACGCCGACGGCGGCGTCCGGCTCGAGCCGGGCGACACGATCGTCGTACCGATGCAGGTGCTCGATGTGTTTGTGACCGGTATGGTCGTCTCCCCGGGACGCGTTTCCTATCGAAGCGGGTACACGGTCAACGACTACATACTCCTCGCGGGCGGTTTCGACCCGCGACGGGCGAGCGCGCAGGCGCTGTTCCTCGTCAACGACCGGGGCAGGCGAAGGGCGACGAAACGAGATGCGGTCGTGCCGCGGGGAAGCACCATCTACGTCGGAAGGAAAATGCTCTTCTTCGTCGACGACACGGTGCAGAACATTCTGCTCGGCGCCGCGTGGGTCACTTCGACGATCGCCGTCGTCACCTCCGTGGTCCAGTTCATCGACCTCTTTTTCCCCGGGGTGGTTCCGTGAGGTGGCGCGTTGCGCAGGTTGTATTCTTCGTGGCCGGATTCCTCGCCATCTTCTCGGGTTTCGTTCTTTTTGACGTGGTCGATACGACCGCCGAGCCTCTCTCTGTTTATGTAAGCTTCGCAATTGTCGCGACGGCGTTCCTCGCGATGATGATTACCGTGGGAAGTCTGCAACGCTATCCCAAGGTGAGCTATGGGAGAACGGCGCTGTTCTTTTTGACGCTTTACTCCGTTCTGCTATCGTTGCTTGTGATGTCGCTGGGCGTGACTCTTTCCCGGCTCGCCGCCGGCTCTGTTTTCGCCGGAGCTGCAGCGCTCGTCCTGGTCTGGGCTTTGATCGTCCGATGTATGCGAAAGAAGCGATTCGTGGTCGTTCCCGGCGGATCGGTCGATAGCGTCGATAGTTTTTTTGACGGGCGTTTCGATTTCGTCCATCTCGCGACGCCTGAGCCTGACGCCTATCACAATCGAGATATCGATGGATTAGTTCTGGACGCTCGACGCGAAATATCGCCCGAGTGGCTTGAGTTCGTGACTCGTGCACAACTGTCGGGATTGGTGGTCGTCACCGTGAACGAGTTTATTGAACGCTACGCAGGTAGAATCGTACTCGACTACCTGGATGAAGCGACGGTAACGCGATTGCAGCCTAGTATGATATACCGCTTTATCAAACGCGGATTGGATCTGGTCGTCGTGGCGGTGACACTTCCTCTGTCGCTCATTCTTGTGTTGATGATATCTCTGCTGATTCGTCTGGAGTCTCCCGGGCCGGTTATCTTCAGGCAGCGCAGGATAGGGGAGGGGGAAAAGCCGTTTACGATCTACAAGTTTCGGAGCATGACGGCGAACGCCGAACACGCCGGTCCCACCTTTGCCGACGAGGAGGACAGCCGCGTTACGAGGATCGGACGGTTTATCAGGCAGTTCCGGCTGGATGAGCTCCCGCAGTTCTGGAACATCGTACGAGGCGAAATGAGCTTGATCGGCCCACGACCGGAACAGGAACAGATCGTGTAGGTGTTTCGGACGACCATACCGTTCTACT
>JAJRYZ010000293.1 GCA_024275515.1 Spirochaetota bacterium | reverse complement strand
GGTTCGGGTTCGGTCGCCCGGCCCCGCGCGACCTCCGTAGCGGACACGGAGGCCCGCGCGGTCTCATGCACCGTCGGCGGCTCAGGCGGCGCAGGTCGAGATGCCGGTTCGGCCTGCTGCGCGATCTGCGCCGGCGCGTCCGACTCGGACGCGGTCGCCTGCACCGGTATGGTTTTCGGCCGGGCCGCCGGCGGGGGTTGCTTCACGGTCGGCGCCGGTTCGGGCTGCGGTGGTGTCGATGCGGTTTCCGGCGCCGGTTCGGGTTCGGTCGCCCGGCCCCGCGCGACCTCCGTAGCGGACACGGAGGCCCGCGCGGTCTCATGCACCGTCGGCAGCTCGGGTTCGGGTTCGAGCAGCTCGGGTTCGGGCGGCGGCTCGACGGCGGCCGAAGCGACCGCGGGGCCCGTGCGCGTGATCGCCACCGACACATGCACACGAACTCGCGGCGGCTTGGTCTCGATATCGGCGCCGCGTTCGGCCGACGGGACCGGCGCCGTTGGCAACGGGGGGTTCGGGGGCCTTTTGGATACGTCGGGCTGTTTCGGGATCAACGCCGTCTCACGTTCGTTGGGTTCCTCTTCGACCAAGGCGGCCACGGGCCGCACAGACACCTCCGACGCCCCGAGATCGGTTGCTTGTTCCCGCCCGATTTCCGCGGTCGGCCTTGGCGCTTGAGAAGGCTTATGCGCATTTTGCGGCGGCGCTTCGGGCTTGGGCGGTGTTGCAGACTCGGGCGGCGTAGCTTCGCTCTCCGAAGTGACGTCGATTTCATATCCGTCGGCAGCGAACGCAACCGGCTCACCGCGATTGCCCGCGCGATCGGCATATTCGATTCGGAAAAGCAGTCTGCCGGGAGGATCATTCGCTCCGACCGTCCGCATCGCTCGATATCTCCGTTCTCCGAGGTCGAGCACCGCGTCCGCCGGCTTTCCGGAGATCGTGACCTGCGGGGGGAGGCTGAGCGGTTCATTCGAAGAAAACTCGACCGAAACGGTGTCACCGACGCCGGCTTTGCCGGGCGCCTTGCTCTGAACGGAGGCCGTGACGTTGGTGATGAACGGAGGGACCGAGTCGAAAAAAACAACGCTCCCGTCGCTCGTCACATCGACGACGCCGGCCCGATCCCCGCCGAGGTCTTCGACTGCGACGGAAAAGGCGACGCGCCCCTGCCGGTCGCTCGGCAGAAGTTCGCCTCGCGCTTGGTAGGAGAGGGCGTCGGTTTTAAAAACCGTATCGGAAGGCCGTCCTGCAATCGTGACCCTCGGAGACGAGGCGAGGGGGTCGCTGACGGTAAGATCGAGAACGATCTCGTCGCCGGATACCGCGAGGGTCGGGGCGGAAACGTTCGTCGACGCTACGCTCAACGAGCGCACAAGGAGCGACCCGTTGGCGATTCGCACCGCCGACGCGTCGGTCGTCGAGGTAATTTGCGTTTCCCGCCCATTTTCATCGAGGCGCACAAGGAATTGTATCTCTCCTTCCGGTTCGTCGGCGACGATTGTTCGACGCACGACGATCTCGGTGTCGGACATGCGCGCAACGGCCGCTTCGATCCCTCCGATCCATCCGATGAGAGTTCCCTGAGGAGGACGATCGAACCGCAGGAAAACCGACACGGTATCACCCGGGCGAGCGAGGTCCGCTTCGTTCGCGCGGTCGGAGGCGACGGACGCTTCGATCAGCCCGGCCGGCGGGTAGCGAACGGTCAACTCGTCCTCGCTCGATGCGGCCCGGTAGCTCGCGCCGTCGACCGAGATCTCGAAATCCACGGGTCCCGCCGGGTCGTCCCGACCTATCATCCGCGCTGCCTCGAAAGTCAACGCACCGATCCGCTCGACGAGATCGGCCGGCCTGCCGGCAATGGTGACGCGGGGAAGCGTGTCGGGTTCGACGCTCAGGGCGAAACGAAGCACGACACGGTCTCCCGGCACGGCGACGCGCGAATCCGGATTGGTCGAACGCAACGTAATAGGTTCAACGGCGAGCTCGGTCTGCCTGCGTCTCGTGGAGTATCGTGCGATTATCAGGCCGGCGGCGATTCCCACGACGATGGCGAGCGCAAGCAACAGAATCCTGACGTGCCGAAGGCTTTTCATCGGTTTATGTCGTTCCCGGAGACTGGGCGAGGTAGGAATACTCCTGGGCGAGATCGGGATTAACGGACTCGACGTATTGATACAACTCGATCGCCTTGTCGTAGTTCTCCAGCTCGTAGTAAGCGCGGGATATTCCAAGCATTATGCGCAGGTGCAGCTCGGAGTCCTTCCTGCCGCGGTCGACGAGAATCTTCTCTGCGGCCGTATAGATTTCAATCGCGTCGAAGTATCGCTCTTGCAGCAGGTAGACGTTGCCGAGGTTTACCTGCGGGCTCGTGTAGTTGCGATCGAGGCTGATCGACCGCGTAAAAGCCGCTTCGGCCTGAGAGTACTTTTCCAGCTTCGCGGCGACGATTCCGAGCTGGTTATAGGCGCGCTTGTTGTCGAGCCGTCTCGCTTCGTCGGCGAATGAATCGATGATCTGCTGGATGAGACGCCCCTGGTCGGAAACGAACGCGTCGACGATGCGATCGCTCTCGCCGTATTGAAGGCCAAGATCGGTCTCAAGCAATCCCACGGGCCGGTAAGTCTGTTGAGCCACCCTCGTTCGATAAAAAGCGCGCTTGTCCGGATCGTCCTGATAGGTATTCCACTCTTCGGCGCCGCGACGCCAAGCGGCGAGGAAATCGTCGGTTCCCAGCATCGTAATCTCGACCGGGACCCACAACTCACCGTCGATCGCGAGAGTCAGTGTTTTGTCGGGATGAACCATGAGATAGTCGGAGGCCGGCAACTCGGTATTGAACACCGAGTATAGGTGACCGGGAGTTGTAATGAACCCGGTTTCGATACTCGCCGCCTCGAGCAGCGAGTTGTACAATACCGTCAGATCGTCGCAATCGCCGTAGCCGCGCTTGAGTGTTGTTCGCGGGAGGTTCACCACGTCGACGATAAGCGGATTTTCCTGCGCCTGCTCGAAGGCCGAGACGACATCGACCTGATAATCGCTTCCGGTAATCGTCAGGCCGCCGTAGATTTGCATCGCCACTTCTATTTTATCGCTCAGGCCCGAGTTGAGATGATTCTCGGTGTATCGGCGAATCGCGTCGGTGAAGTTAATAATCGCGCTGTCGCGCGATGTAATATACGCGGCTACCTTTCTGTCGTCGGTCCATGTTATCGCCGTTTTGTCGTACAGCTCATAGTCGACGGTCCTCGTTTGTTCGGCCGGCTTGTTGCGAGCGAGGTATGTTATCTTAATTTCTCCCGTAAGCGGGGTGACGTTTATCAAATCGAACACGTCGCCGTTGAACGAGGCGGTAATGTCGATAGTTTTCGATTCGTTCGGCGTGAGTTCGGGGATCTGCGCGATGAGCGTTGGATTGTCCATATACTTCGGTTGAAAGAAGGTCACCTCGATATCGGTGATCGGATATGACATAATGTTGGAGATTTCTACCGAACCGATCGGGTTCGATACATACCAACTCTGGAGCGCGGCGAAGAGCGCGTCTATGCGAGGTTCGCCGAATCTTACGGCCCGGATGATCTCCGGCGCCGCATCCGGATCTTCCCCGAAGCGATACTGCAGGTTGATTCCCACACCGAAGAGAAGGTTGTTGAAATCCCTAAGCGGAGAAAACGACGCCGAATACTTCAGGGTCGGTTCGATGTTAATGCTCAAATTGTACGACGGATCGAGCGCGATCCGGGCGGCTGCCGAAAGCATGAAATTCATCTGGCCGAAGGTGGTATCGGGCTGCGCGGCGAAGAGATTGTCGAACAGAGACATCGACAACCCGAACAATAAATCGGCGCCGAATTCGAACTCTTTCGAGAAACGGTTGGTATATCCCGCCCCGACAAGACCGAAAAACTCATTATGGTCCCACTTTCCTGCGGGCTCGTCTTCGCGTTCGATCACATTCGCCCGAAGCATTCCGAGGCTGATCGTCGGCTGAATGTAAACGAAGGAAGGGATCGGGTACTTTACAATCCCTGAAAACTCAAGAGATGAATAATCGTGCTTCGAGCTCGTGACCGGCGAAAGGCTTTTGTATCCCACGCCGATGCCAAGATCGTATGCGTAGTATTCGTTCGGGTCGATATCGCCGGTTTGGGCCTGAGTCGACCGCACGGGCACGAAAAAAAGCAGAGTCAGTAGAATCGCTGTCGGAGCATATGCAGGCCGTCCGGAATAGGGGATAGCAGCGGACGGGGCCTTTCGCATTGTGGGAGCATTGTAGCCCTCCTCCGGGAGCTTATCAAGATTCGGGTCGGGAGGGCCGCAATTCCGCAGAAGGCGGCGCTAACGGTCCGACCGGGCGAACAACGCTTTTTTCGAGCCACGGGGGATGATCGCAATTCGGCGTACCGTGCATGCCGTTTCGCAGGCAGGTCCCCTTACCTCAGCTGCGCCGGCCGCGATATACTGGGCAAGCGGCGAGTTCGCGACGAAGGGGACACAATGACACCGACCTGGAGAAGAAAGACTCGCAACATCAGTTGCGCCTCGGCGATGTCCGCCACCGGCGGGGGCGGGGAGTTATGACCCCGCACGAGCGGGTCGAAACGGCGCTGCGCGGCGGTCGGCCGGACAAGATCCCTTTTACCGTCTATGAGAGCATGCCTCCCTCGGCGGAGGCACTCGACGAGTATCGGCGACGCGGTCTCGTGACCGTGCACCGGTTCGCCGTGTTCGATACGCACTATCGGAACTGTACAGTCACGACGACGCGATACCATGACGGCGCGAAGGAACTCGTGCGAACCGATATCGGTACACCGCGAGGCGACCTCCACAGCATCGTCGAGCCGGCCGGTTTCACCTCCTGGACTCACAAACACCTGTTTACCGACGAGAGCGACTATCCGGCTCTCGCCTATTATCTCGGAGACGCACAGTTTACACCGCGTTACGATCGCGCCGTGGCGCCGGCGGCGCGTTCGGATGAGAATACGATTCTGCGATCGAGTTTCGGTCTCGAGCCGCTGCAGCATCTGATATCCGGCGGCGTTTTCGGAACAATGAACTTCTGCCTGCAGTGGATCGAGAACCGTGACGAGGTTTTGAAGCTCTACCGGATCATGGTGGAAAAGCGTCGGCAGGTGTACTCGATTGTGGCGAAAGCCCCGATCCTCCATTCGAACTACGGCGGCAACGTGGTGCCGGAGATCGTCGGCCTGGAGACGTTCCGCGACTACTACGTTCCGAACTACCAGGAGGCCGCCGAGGTCATGCACGAGCACGGGAAGCTGATCGGAGTACATTTCGATGCCAACTGCCGTCTGTTCAAGGAGGAGATCGCCCGGACCGATCTCGACTATATCGAAGCGTTCACTCCCGCGCCGGACACCGATATGACCATGCGCGAAGCGCGGGAGGCATGGTCTGATAAAGTGTTATGGATCAACTTTCCGTCGTCGGTTCACCTGAGAACCGCGGAGGAGATCGAGAAGGTCACCGTCGAGCTCTGCCGGGCCGCCGAACCTGCTTACGGATTCCTCATCGGGATTACCGAGAATCTTCCGAAGGGGCGGGAAGACGAGAACTATCGTGCGATACTCGACGGAATCGACCGATACGAAGCCGATCGGTCGAGGTAGCGTGACCCGCCGTTGCGGGCGCTTTCGATTTCCGGCCGTCGTGACGTCGGTGCGTGCTCGTCCACCGACGGCGCGATGCCGATACTTCCGGCGACCGCGGGACCCAGGTCCGAAAGGATATCGCCGAAGAGATTGCTTCCCACCACGACGTCGCACCAATCGGGATGACGAACGAAGTGCGCGGTGAGGATATCGATGTGGTATTGGTCGGCGCGTACGTCCGCGTATTCCTCGGCGATTCTTCGAAACCGTTCATCCCAGAAAGGCATGGTGTGGATGATTCCGTTCGACTTCGTGGCGGAGGTTACGTGCTTTTCCGGTCGCTTTCTCGCGAGCTCGAAAGCGTACCTGAGCACGCGATCCACGCCGGTTTTGGTAAATACGCTCTCCTGGACGGCCATCTCCGCATCGGTTCCTCGGTACAAACGTCCGTCGATCTGTGAATACTCTCCTTCGTTGTTCTCGCGCACGACGACGAAATCGATATCCTCGGGCTTCCGGTCGGCGAGAGGGCATCGCACACCGGGAAGCAGTCTCACCGGCCGCAAGTTGATGTACTGTCTGAACTCACGTCGAATCGGGATCAGCAGGCCCCAAAGCGAGACGTGATCGGGAACATCGGGCCTGCCCACCGCTCCGAGGAACACGGCGTCATGCTCGGCCAATTGCCCGATGCCGTCGGGAGGCATCATGTATCCTTTTTGTGCGTAGAAATCACATCCCCAGGGAAACAGATTCCAGCGAATCGAGAAATCGAATCGACCGGCCACCGTCTCGAGTACTCTCAGCGCCGGAGGTACGACCTCGGCTCCGATTCCGTCTCCGGGGATGACGGCGATGTTGTAACTCTCCATATGATCCATGTTGACTGAGCGGACTCTGCTACGGATCGCTTGCCGTAGGAACCGACCTCGCAAGCTCCCCGCATCGCTCGCGACACCGTTCGTACCGTACGATCCTTCCGATGCGGGCGGCGATTCGAATCGGCATCGACTCGGCACGCAGTTACATGCCACGCCCGACAGACACGATGGAAACGAGCGGCGCGTTTACGTGCCCGCTCCATTGATTTGTTCGACACTCTAGTCACTTACAATATTCAAAATGTTATCTGCTTGACTTACGGATTCCGTTTGCATTCCAATAATGAAGTGCTTAAGTTTCGGGCCGAACTCAGCCTTAAAAACTCTCAGATTCTCGATTCCTTCAAAACCAAGCAACATCACCTTCTTGCCGGCCTCGACCGTCTTGTGATACAAGGGCCACCATCGTTCGTGCATGACTGGTTCCACTCCCGCTCCCGGAGTCCACTGGATCATCGTGAGTTTGGGTATCGATAATAGGTGCTCATGATGAGGGATTGCCCCAGGCCCATCCCAGTGAAATATGCAGTAATCAAAATGTTTGGTCATCGTTGCCAGGACCGGAACCATGAATTCACCGAACATCTCCGGTGAAATCATGGCGGAGAGATCGGACTGAAGTTTTGACATCCGGCCGGGCGCCCAAGCCCAGAAATAGCTACCGCCTCTCTCATCCTTGAAGAGGTCATAAAGAACGTCATAGTACTCGAAGTATTTCTCTGTAATCTGCCCGAGTGCGAAATGTACCCAGTCAGAACGTTCAATGAAGTCAATCAGCAGTGCCTCGGTGCCGCGCATAGCTGCAAGCGTATCCAAACCTTCAATCAAGTCCGGAAACTGAACTATGAACTTGTTCTCGCCGAGACGAAGCTGTTCCCTACCCAGACGGAGGGTGAAATCCCAATAGAAGTTGTCTGGGTTACTATGGAAAACATCTGTGTCGGGACTATCAATACACGGCTCGCACCAGACCGTACCTGGCTTATCAATCCCGTTGCATCCAAGATACAGAGCCAGGCAATTCGGCGCCAAGTCGGGCGAAACAACCGGCATGGCCTCCGCAACGTAGTGTGTTTTGATGCAAGCCCGACGACTCAAGTTGACTCGATACTGGAAATCGCTTGTCGAGTAGTCTGTCAGCCAACCTTCAGGTGTCGGCATCTCAGGTACATCCTCAAGCGGTTTTTCACGGGGTGCAGTGATTTGCATAGCCGGCCTTCCGATGTCATCTCCATTCCACCAGGCAGTCAACCGGTTACGGGCCTCGTCAAAATCATCTTTGTAGAGTAGCTTGCCCATGTCAGGGTTATCCTTCCAGATTTCGAATGTCCGGCATCAGCAGCGGTGCGAAGTGCCGCCGGGCGCATGTTGTTGTTGGATGCGTTCAGTTTCACATCGTTTCTGCACCGACTCGCTGTTGCCGAGTTCTATCACCATGCCTCGTATTCCTCGTACCAAGCGGACATCCTCCACGCGCGTCATCGTGCCGTTGGAACTCCGAGCGGGACCATAACCTCGGGGATCCACCGCTTAGCGATATCTTCGATACCGTCTCCGTTGTGGTGACATCCGTCCTCCGAGTACCTGGCGATACTCGCGGCGTCGACGATTTTCAACCCGTCGCAGAGTACGAGGTGTTCGTCGCCCGCCGCGACGAGACGGTTGAACACGTCGGTCGTCTGTTCGCGCATAATCTCGAGAGTCATACCCGCGGCGTTGGGAGTCGACTCGCGCGGAGGCGAGCTGAACGGGGTTACGAGCGCAAGCGGCGTCGCCGGGTGCTTCTCGCGGATGATGCGGACCAGCCCGATCATGTTGGCCGCGAAGGTTCTTGTGTTCAGGGAACCGTGTCCCATTATGTTGATCCCGCACTTGAGCGAGATGTAATCGGCCGGCAAGTCGCGAATGGTCATGCCGACCATCGGGTCCATGTGGCATTGCCCTCCGAAGCCCAAAGACGTGACGTGAAGGTCGCACGCCCGGGCCACGATGGCCGGCCAGACCCGGGCCGCGCTGTTCGCTCGCACGCAGTGGGTAAGCGAGCTCCCGTAGGTGACCCAACGTTTCCGCCCGTCGGGCGCCGCTGCGCAGGTCGCTCCGTCGTCTATCATCAAATCCCTGACCGCAACCGGTACGCCCGGCGGCAGCCACAATTCGACCGTCTTTTTCCTCTCCGGCAGGTCCTCGAACCGGACGGTCTCGGATCCCGGTTCGGCTTCGCACGTGCACACGATCTCATTGTCGACGGTAATGTCGAATCGGCTATTCACACTCTCGCCGCCGTGAGGTTCGAGTGGGAGCACCACGAGCGTGACCGAGGTGGAGTCGGTTCCGAACCGCAGCCTCACCGCGCTCGGCTTCCCGGCGTTGTTGAAAAGGGCGTCGTCCGGCGACGGAAAGAGCGTTCGTAGTTTGTGCGGCAATCGCCGGGGCCGATACCAGCCGTCTCCCTTCTCAACGGAGACGGCGCCCTCGAAAAAGGTGTGAAACGCAATCGATTTCATGTGTGGTTCCTCCGGCAAGTCGAGTCTATCGTGCCGCGCCGATTCCGCCCAGACCTCAGGCGGCCCCGGAGGGTATGACGGCGACCGGGGCGTCGTGACTACAATGCTCCTCGATCAGACGTTGCAGTATTTGTTTCGCGGTGAGAATGCCTTTCCACTTGTCTTTCCCTCCCGTTCCGTCTGCATCTCTCTACGAGTGCGCGCAGCAGATACACGACTCCGAGGTAGTCCGGATCGTTCGGGTTCTCCGGGATGAAACCGACGTGCGTAATGAACACCGGGCCTCCGTAAAAGTCCCATTCTCCGGGGCCTTCCCATGCACGCTTGAAGGAGGTGATCTCTACTCCTGTTTCGGCGACCGCGCCGCGGACCTTGTCGACGAATGAAGGAGTGTACTTTTGCCGCTCCCAGCAGGAAAGCCGGCAATACGAGAAGCCCATGTCTCTGACTTTCTTGAACTCCGACAGCAGATCATCCTCCATGCAGACAAAAATACGGAGTTTCATTCGTGTTCTTCCTGCTTCTCCGTGAAGTCGATCACGGCTCACTGCAATTGGCCGCGATCGCTCGGCGCCGGTTGCCGGGGCCGTCGGGCGCCGTCCGTTATGCATAATAACACTAAGTGCGGCAGTGGTCCGCGGACGACAACGAGAAAGTCCATATTCCGTTACAGATTTCCTCTTTCGTGTCTGTGTCGCCGCGCATCGGTTGATCTATGATCGGCTCATGGTTGGAGCCAAACGGCCTGCAGCGGTGGATTCCTCATGGACAAGCTGATCGGAGCGCTTAAAAAGGACAGGTCTTTCTATTTTCGGCCGGGATAGCTCGAAGCGGCCTCCCTGCAGGCGACGAGAAGCGTCTCGCAGAGCCACCGTCTGATATGATGCATGTTCCCGAGACTCTCCAGCCGATCGCCGGTGAGCATATCGTGCCGCAGAACGGCATCGAGGCGCTTTCCTCCCTCCAGCCCGGCAATCTGCGTCGCATTGAGAATCGAGAAGACCACGGCCCTGACGTATCCTTCCGGCACCAGGGATTCTTCCGGCCGGAGGTACTTATCGACCGGCCTCCTCACCTTCGGCGGGTCGCCGGCGAAAATGACCTCTTTCACTTCGGAATACAGAACCTTAATATTGATTCGCTCGGTCGGTTTTGCCCGTGAAACTAGTGTGAATAGCCACGAAGACTCACTCCGCTTGACCTGAACCTGCTCTCTCGGAACAATTGCTATGCACCGCCGGAGTAACGCCAATGTCAAAAACAATTTACGTTGCCAATGCCGTCCACCCGAACATGAACTACGACCGATCGAGCAAGTCGGTGATCCGGGAGAAGTTTCCGGAGATCTATCGGCTGTTTCTTGACTACACGGAGGCGAACCATGAAATCAAGGTTCATTTCCAGTTGCCCGGCCAGACGCTCAACTCACTGAGAATCTGCGCGCCGGACGTGCTGGAACGAATAGCCGCGCTTCATCGGGACGGGCGAGTGAGATACATGGGAACCTACTTTTCGGAACCGGTTGGCATGTGCATCGACGGGATGAGTGCCCTCGACTCGGCGATGCTCGGTACAACGATCACGCGGGAAGAACTGGGGGAGCCGGAGGGGTTTTTTCTTCAGGAAGTGGCGTACTTCCCGCAGGTTCCGTACATTGTCAATCGTCTGGGCGTGCAGTGGACCGTTCTCTTCGATTGGGATGACGAGTTCTTCTTTCCGTACGCGTTGGTTGGGTTGGACGGCTCCACCTGTGTGGGCGTTCCCACCATTGGAGCGGAACGACTGGTAGAGATCAGTTCCGACTCGATCCCGGACAACGCCCTCATCATGCTGCACAATGACCTCGAGATCCCCGGGACGGTGAAACTGACCGATCGGTTCCGCGAAAGATTGTACGCGAACGGAGTCGAAGCAAAATGGGTCTTTGTTTCAGACTATTTGCGTGTCCACGGTCTCAAGGGGACAAAGCGTCCGGGTCCGTCCACCAATAAGAAGGAGGATTCGGCGGATTCGCCGAGCTTCTCGCGCTGGGTCTCGAAACCAATCGACATAGTGACTCACCACGCCACCCTGTCCGCAATGGAGAGTTATCGGAGATCCATGGCGATCTGCCTCAATCCGGAGTTTCCTGAACCCGTGCTGTCGAATCGCACCACGCACCCGCGATCGTACGTAACCTGGGATGTAGAAAGCGTGAACGACTACCCGTGGGTGGCGCCGAAGTACCTTGCGTCCAACGGATCTACGCATCCGTTGGAGGCCGTCAAGCACCTCATCGCGTGGTCGACGAATTCGGACGCTCGCGGTTGGTATCCTCTGTTCGAACGTACGGTGGAGCGTCGCGATGGATTCGCCGAGGCGAGCCGAATCGCCGACACATACGCTCGTCGAGCACTTGCGAGCGACCCGAATCGGCACGGCGGTCCGGGGTTTTGGGCTATCAACAACTACCCACTGTCCGGATCGATTGAACGATTCGTTGCTGAGGAGCCGGTGAATCTACTGTCACCCGATCGTACGGTGCAGGTTGTTTCGATCCGCCCCGTTCCCGAAGGCTTTGAACATCTTGTCCGGATAGATCTTCCTCCGTACTCGGTCGCGCCGGCGGTTCTCCGCCGATCTCCAACCGCAGCACTATCCGCACCGACATCCGGAACCGAGGTCTCCAAGGGCGGAACGACTATTTCTCACACCGGTACAGGCGTTGATGTCACTATTCGGACGGGCGGTGCGTCGGCGACGCTGTCTCTCGACCCCTTCAAGGTCCTCATTCAGAGGTTTGATGCGGTACTGCGCGCACCGCGTCCGGAAGGCGGCGTGCGCGTGCGCGCATTTGAGGACGATTTGCCAACCCTCGTGGTGGAGCAACAGATTGACTGGCATGTCCATTTCCACAGCGAATACATTCTCGACGGCGCGAATGTCCTGGCGACGTGGAAGTTCTATTTCACCGCGCCGACGCTCGTGGATGCACATCTGCCGCAGACACTCGACGAACGAGATTTCAAGCCCGGAGGAATCAAGGCACGGCTCAGCACCGGTGTGGTCGGGCGCGTTCTCTACGATTGCCCGTTCGGCGAGGTAGAACACAAGACACGGACGGACGGCTACATCGCGGCGCTCACGCACGCGTTCCTGGAATCTGACCGCGGTGGATTCCTCGTGGCATCTCGGACAGGAAGTCAATCGTTTCACGTGTCCGGAAAGGACGGAGAGTTGGCTCTCTGCCTGGGGAGGTCTACGACGAGCGGCGGTCGACGGAAGTTGAGTTTTCGGGTCGGCGCCGGCGTGCTGGATGTAGAAGCTGAGCAGGAGTGGTACAAGGAGCCCTTCGTCGGCGAGTACGTGCATCGCTTTGTCGTGCGACCATTTCTTGGATCGGCCGTCGAGAACCTGATCCCGGTATGGGGCCGCATGCTCGCCACCGGGTGCCCGATGCTCAACTCGGTGGACGCAGGAGGAACACCGGTACGAACACTCTATGAACTCACTCCGTCAAACGTTCTTTTCAGCGGGGCCATTCGAAAGGAACGTAAGATTGTCCTCAACGAGGTATGCGGTACCGAGACGGACTTCACATTTCGGGTTGGTCCCCGGCAACTTACCGGTCATATTCCGGCGTTCGGAATTTTGGAAATACCGTGGAGAGCGACTTGAATACTATACATTTGTATAGTAGAATGTTCGTATGTCCGCTGCACCGGCAGGTATTCAGGGAATCGTTCCCGCCTCCCGCCTCGTCACATCGGCGGAGACCGGACGGTCGGGAGCCTTTTCCTTCGATGCCTTGAGAGGAAGGTTGATAGAAATCCCGCTCGACGTCGGAACTCCTGCGTTCTCCGTGGTTTCCCTCCTGCTTCGGGAAGCTCAAGCGCAGTCCGAACCTGCGGCGTGGGTGACCTCGGGAACCTCGATCTTTTATCCTCCTGATTTCGAAGTAAACGGCGTAAACGTGACGCATCTTCCGGTCGTCTGGTCCGGCAGTCGGGAGTGTGCGCTTCGTTCGACCGAACATCTTCTCCGTTCAGGCGCATTCGGTCTGGTTGTGGTCGATCTCGACGGTCGGGGCGAGGTGCGGACGAGTCGGCTGGGTGCGATCAATCGGCTTGCGGAGTTTGAGCGCGCACTCGTCGTGTTCTTGACCGTTGCCGGGAAGGAAAGCGAGCTTGGATCTCTGATATCGGCGCGATTTATCGTCGATATCGTTCGAAAAAAGCCGAATCGGTTCGTCTGTAGGATTCGGGCCGTCAAAGACAGACGCGCGCCGGACGGGTGGGTGGAGGAGCGTATTTTCCGTGGCGCGGACGGCCTGTATTAGTATTCCACTGCTCCCTTTGCAGATACTTTTACGCTGCAATCCCGCCTGGCGCGCCGCCGCCGCGGCGGTGGTGTCCCAAGATAAGCCGCTCGGACGGATAACTCAGGTCAACAAACGAGCGTTCGATGCAGGCGTTCGTCCCGGCATGCGGTATGCGACGGCGTTGACGATCGAACCGACGCTCCGGGCCGGAACCGTCTGCAGAAACGAAGAACAGGCCCTCCAACGGGTAATCGAATCTATCTGTTCGCGGTACTCCCCGGTATATGAGCACGTCGGTTTTGTTCAGGGAGTTTACTGGATCGACGCGTCGGGAATAGAGCGGGTGTACGAATCGGAGTACGCCTGGGCCCGGGCGCTGTGCGCCTCTATCGCTAAGGCCGGATATCACGCGCGGTGTGTCGTCGGCGTTACCCGGCGCGGGACCTTTTGTACGGCGCTCTCCACCCGGGGTGTCACGCTGTTCGGCTCGGAAGCGGAGGAACGTAAAAGCATGATGAATACCCCGCTTCATACGCTTCCCTTCGAAGAAACAGTGTTGCTTCGGCTCCGACATCTGGCAATCGAGAACGTCGGATCTTTCATCGCGCTTCCCGCGGCCGATGTCCGTTCGAAGTTCGGAGAACGGACTTTCGCGCTTCATCTGTTCCTCTCTCGCGCGAGCACGGTTCCGTTGCAGCCGGAACGTAGGCCCGTATCGTACTCCCGACAGCGGTATTTTCTCGAAGGAATCGCGGGAGCGGAAGCCTTGCTCGCGGCGGTCGAGTCGGCCTTCGATGAAATTCTAGCCGACGCACGGGTCCGCCGGGTCTTTTTCCAGCGGATCATTCTTACGCTCATCGACGAGGAGCGCCGAGTCCGAACCGAAGAGATCGTACCTGCGGAGCCCACCCGATCGAAAGCCACTATCTTTCGATTGCTTGCGATTCGTCTCGAGACGGTCAGGCTCGAAACTCCGGTGTTCGGTTTCATCCTGTCGGGAAAAGTCGTGGCGGACCGTTTATCTCAACAAGTCTTGTTCGGCTCGGACGGCGCGCGTGATGTGCGGCGAGCCGCCGAAGCGTTTTCCATTATCCGAGCGGAAGTCGGCAACGACTCGGTACAAGTTCCGATCGTCAGACCCAACCATGATCCGGCCGGCCGTATAGAATGGAAGAGCGTCTCGGCTATCGGCGGGCGCCGATTGATCGGACGATCCGACGGCAATGTCGATTACACCGTCGGGACGCCGGTGCTCTGCCGACGGTTTTTCCCATCCCCCGTTCCTTACCTGTCCGGGAACGGCACAACGATTGCAGGGCCGTACAGGATCGACGGAGCGTGGTGGGATGACGAGCCCGGTCGTGAGTACCGGTTCGTTCGTGATAAACGGCGCGGCATCTGCTGGATATTTCGTGCCGATGCCTCGGACGTCTCCTACGTTCACGGTATCGTCGGATGAACTACGCGCCTCTGTGGTGCAAATCTAACTACTCGTTTCTTCAGGGCGCAAGCCACCCGGATGAGCTTGTGCGCCGGGCGCGCGATCTCGGACTCCCCGCCCTCGCCCTGACCGACCGTGACGGGGTATACGGCGTCGTTCGGGCGCATGTCGCGGCGCGCGAAAGCACGACAAAGCTTATCATCGGCTCGGAAATCACCGTCGATTCGGGGGAACGAGTGGTGCTGCTTGCAAAAAACCGCACGGGTTACGCACATCTGTGCGAGCTCATCTCGCATGGTCGAATGCGAAGTGAGAAGGGAAGCTCCGCGGTGTTTTGGGACGAGGTGTGCACCGCCTGCGACGGGTTGATTGCGCTGCTTGCGACCGGATGCGAGCGTCTCGACTCCGATGTGCTCGGCGAGCTAAAAAGCGCATATGGAGCCGACCTTGCTTACATCGTCTCGCGCCACGCCGAGCCTTCCGATCCGTACCGAGAACTCGACGTCAGGCGACAGGCGGAGCGAAACCGGATCCCGATCGTCGCTTCGACCGAGGTGCTCTATCATCGTCGCAGCCGCAAACCGCTTCACGACGTCTGCCGCTGCATAGCGGAAGGCGTCACGCTTCACGGGGCGGGATCGATACTTACGATGAACGACGAGCACGCGCTTAAATCGACCGACGAAATCGCGCGCGTCTACAGCGATATCCCCGCCGCCGTGGAGTACTCCGCCGAGCTTGCCGAAAGGTGCGTCTTTTCGCTCGACGAGCTCGTCTATAGATATCCCGCGGAGCTTCTTCCCGACGGGGTTACCTCCGCGCAGTGGCTTAGAAGGCTGACGTTCGAGGGCGCAAGGAGGCGCTACCCCGACGCCGTTCCTCCTGCTCTTCGCCGTCAGATTGAAAAGGAACTTGCGCTTATCGAAGAGCTCGACTACGGTGGCTACTTTCTTACTATGTGGGACATCGTCCGGTTCTGCCGGCGTGAGGGGATACTGTGTCAGGGTCGCGGTTCTGCGGCCAACTCGGCGGTCTGTTATGCCCTCGGTATTACAGCCGTCGACCCGGTACGGATGGATCTCTTGTTCGAGCGGTTCATTTCCCGTGAACGCGCCGAGCCGCCGGATATAGATCTCGACATCGAGCATCGTCGGCGCGAAGAGGTCATCCGGCACATGTACGAGAAGTACGGCAGGGATAGGGCGGCGATGGTGGCCAACGTCGTGAGATATCGGACGCGTTCCGCCGTGCGCGAGGTCGGAAAAGTTTTCGGTCTCCCCGCAACCTCGCTCGACAGGCTGGCGAAACTCATCTCTTTTCGGGACGCCGACCCGGAAAAAGCCGCCGCGGATGCCGGGTTCTCGGTATCGGACGCGGTCATGAAGCGGCTAATCAGGTTCGTAAAAGAAATACGTGATTTTCCGCGGCATCTTTCGATCCATCCCGGTGGATTTTTGCTCGGCAGTGAACCGGTATATCGACTCGTCCCCGTCGAGAACGCGACCATGCCGGGCAGGACAGTTGTGCAGTGGGATAAGTACGATGTCGAAGAACTCGGCCTTTTCAAAGTCGATCTGCTCGGTCTGGGAGCGCTGACCCATCTTCGTTTGGCCTTCGATCTCATGCGGCGTCATCTCGACATCGACCTATCGATGGAGAGGATTCCTCCGAAAGACGAAACGGTGTTTGCGATGCTCGAGGCGAGCGATACGGTCGGAGTTTTCCAGCTCGAAAGTCGGGCACAGATGGCGATGCTTCCACGGCTCCGTCCCAAGTCCTACTACGACATCGTTATCGAAATAAGCATCGTCCGTCCGGGGCCGATCACCGGAGGTATGGTGCACCCCTATCTTCGCAGACGAAACGGACAGGACCCGGTCACCTATCCTCATCCGTCGCTCGAACCGGTGCTGGCGAAGACTCTCGGAGTTCCTCTGTTTCAGGAGCAGGTCATGAAGCTCGCGATGGTCGCCGCGGGGTACACGCCGGGAGACGCCGATCAGCTCCGGCGTGATATGGCCGCGTGGCGCAGAGAGGGAACCATCGAACGGCATCACAGCCGCCTCGTCGAAGGCATGCGCAGGAGGGGTATTCCTGAGCAGTTTGCGGAACAGGTGTTTCAGCAGATCCGCGGTTTCGGCGAGTACGGCTTCCCCGAGAGTCACGCCGCAAGCTTCGCGCTTATCGCCTACTGCACCGCGTGGCTCAAAGCACGGTTCCCGGTCGCCTTCACGTGCGCGTTGTTGAACGCCTGGCCCATGGGATTCTATGCGCCGGCTACGATCGTCGAAGACGCGCGTAGACACGGGATCGTGATGCTTCCGGTGGATGTCGTGCGGAGCGACTGGGAGTGTAGGCTCGTCCCGCTGATCGGAGAAGATCGCGTCGCAAGCCTCGATAGGCTGAAAACGCGCGACGCTGCTTTCGGGATCCGTATGGGACTGCGATTCGTAAGGGGGATCGGCAGAGAGCAGTTCGAACGCCTTCTCATCGCGCGAAGACGAAAGCCGCGCGACCTCGAAGAGTTCAAGCGGTATGCCCGGCTTCCCGAAGATGTACTGGTTACTCTTTCACAGGGCGGGGCGTTCGATGATTTTGTCGCATCGAGGCGAGAGGCCGTCTGGCGGTCGCTCGACAGACGCGAGATTTCCGCGGAGGACGGTCAAGGCGAGCTGTTGTTCGATCGCGCCGACGCGCCGGTGTTTCTCGATCTGAGCGCTGCGGACCGAGTCTCGTGGGATCACGCCTCGGAGGGCCACAGTACACGGGGCCATCCTATCGAGCCGTACCGTGGAGAGTTGACCGCCGCGGCGCTGCCTGCGGCGAGCGAGGTGAAGTCGAGGGAGAATGGATCGTGGGTGCAATGCGCGGGTCTGGTCATATGCCGGCAGCGGCCCCAAACCGCCTCCGGGACGCTGTTTCTTACTCTCGAAGACGAAACGGGATTCATAAACTGCATTCTCTGGGCCGATGTCTTCGAACGGAATCGGAAGGTCGTACTGACGAGTCCGATTCTCGCGGTTTCCGGTAAGCTGCAGAAAGAGGGAAATGTCGCTCACGTCATCGTCGTCCGCTGTTGGAGGCCCGATCTTTCAAACGGCAACGTCTCGGTAAAGAGCAGGGATTTTCACTAGCGCTCACGCTACACGGCATCGACGAAGTACCACGGATCGCGCCGGATACGTCGAGAGCAGAGTTCCCAGAGAGGCGCCGCCTCGATCAGGTGGCACCGTGCGCTCTTCACGCCGCCGGTGTGAAGAGCGCCGACCGGGTCGAGAAGCTCCGCGACACGATCATACCGCTGCGTGTACCCCGTAAAACCGTGTCGGCGGGTCGCCAGGTGGCGCCGTTTCCCGCAACCGTCGTAGGCGGTGTAGCCGAACACTCCGTCGCGAAACAAATACGGCGCCGCCGCGGTCTCTTCCACCCCGTGCATGCTTGTGTTCGGACCCAGCCCGCAGCCGAGCATAAGGATTTGCCCGTTCGCTTCCGCGAGCCTGCGAAACGGGGAGTTGGGACCGCACGGCGTGCGGTCGCGTTGATGACGCGACAGATAGTCGGCCGCCCCCTCTCCAGCACCGCACACCGAATGGGTAATGTGCATACTTCGAACGACGCCGGGACGGGTGCGAAAGAACTCCGGAAGGGCGCCGACGCAACTACCGGTATGCAGAAGGTCGAAGACCGGACGTGTCCAGTCGATCAGAGCGTAGCTCAGCGCGGGCATCAGGAGCGTCCCCCCGTCAAGAGCGGCGAGAAGACCGCTCACTATTCCTTCGAGACCGCCGGCAAGCGGTCCCAGAGAGCGAATCGATGAGTGTACCAACAGCGGACCGCCGGGTCTGACGCCGAGCGCCTTGAGATCCTTGGCCACTTTGTCACCGTCGCTCATGACGACCCTCGGCCGCTCGATCGCGTGGTGCTTAGCATAAGTAGTTCTCCGTGACACGATGCGACCGCCTCGCCTGCGCCGCTGCATACCGCAAGGCGAAAACCGGCACGCTTCGGGGCATTAGTTACCCCTTCACCGCGCCCGAGGTCAAGCCCTTAATTATCCGTTCGTGAAGCGCGACATAGACGATGACCGTCGGGATCATCGTAAGTACGATCGCGGCGTACATCGCGGTGTAATCGGTCACGAACTGGCTTCGGAAGAACCTTATTCCCAGTTGAAGCGTTCGCGCCGAAACCGAGGAAGTAAGCAGGAGAGCGTAAATGAACTCGTTCCACGAGTAGAGAAACACGAAGGTAGCCGCCGTTACGACGCCGAGCTTCGACAGAGGAAAGATGATCCGGGTGAAACGCTGGGCGAAACTGCATCCGTCGATAATGACCGCCTCCTCGAGCTCCTTGGGGATGGTGCTCATGAAGCCCCGCAGGAGAAATACCGATATCGGGATATTGATAGCTGCATAGGTAAGGATGAGCGCGAGCAGCGAATCGTAGAGACCGAGTCGGCGCACGAGCCGAAAGTAAGGGACCATCAGTCCGATGATAGGAATAAGCACGCCCGCCAGTATCACGTTGGTAATATAGTTTCGAGCGCGAAACCGTTCGCGCGACAAAACGAAAGCGGCCATCGATGCAATAAGGATGTTGAGTGTTGTCGCGCCGATCGAAACGATGATCGAGTGAATAAACAGCAGATGAAGCTCCGAGATTCGAACCGCTTTTTCGTAATTCGAAACGAGCCATTTCGCGGGCAGACCGAAAGGGTCGCTGAGCAGCTCGAGGTCGGTTTTGAATGACGATACGACGAGCCACACCAGCGGTACGAAAGTCATGATCAGAAAAAACAAGAGAACGATCCACTTCGTGGTCTTCGCCGCGTATCGCAGGACCGTCTTCGAACCTTCGCTCGGTCTCACTGCGTAATTTCCGAAGCCGGGTCGCGCCGCCCGAGGGTGTTTCGTATGATCAGGATGATCAGGACTCCAAGCCCGATAAGCGTGACGCCCGTGGCGCTTGCCTCTCCGTAGTCGAGATTGCTCATCCGTTTGTACAACACGATTCCCAGCACCGAAGTGGAGTTCGCCGGTCCGCCGTTGGTCAACAGGTAGGTCGCTTCGAAATGACGCAACCCGTAAGCCATGGCAAGCGTAATCGCGGTGGCGAGAATGCCACGGGTGATCGGGAGCGTGATATGTCGTTCCTGCTGCAACACGGTTGCTCCGTCGATTTCCGCGGCTTCGTAGAGCGACTCAGGTATTCCCATTAGCGAAGCGAGAATGATGATCATAAAATAGCCGATATAAATGACCTGTTGAAAGATGATAGCCGGAAGAGCCGTCTCGATCTCGCCGAGCCAATTGCGTGCGAACCCGCCCAAGCCTACTTTCTCGAGAAAAGTGTTCAGGAGGCCGAACTCGGCGTTGTAGATCGCCGACCACATCATCGCGATAGCCACCCAGGAGATTACGTTCGGAATGAAATAGATCGTCCTTAGCACTCTCCACCCGCGGGGACGGCGCGCAAGGATCATCGCTACGACGGCGGCGAGAGGCACCTGAACGAATCCGAGCGATGCCGCCCAGATGAAGTTGTTGCGAATCGACACGCGAAACGTCCGATTGGCGAGCAGCCCGGCGTAGTTTTTCAATCCGATGAACTCCATGTCCACGATGCCGTTCCATTTCACGAAACTGGTGTAGAGGACGAATCCGAGCGGATAGACGAAATAGGCGGCGTAGAGCGCGACGACAGGAAAGAGGAAAAGCGCTATTCCTTTCCAGTGTTTATGAAGACGCATTCTCGTCATGTGCCACAGACGGCGCGGCACCACTTCACCCGGCGCCGGCGCGACCGGGTGAAGCGGTGCCGCGAAGCGGAGTAGGCTATTGCGCGTCTATGAGCATCTGTACGAACTCTGCCGGGGTCGCTCGGCCGAGGGCCATGGCGCCGAGCGCCTGCCCGAACTCCGCGACGACCTGGCTGTCGTATTGCGCCTGGAAATGACTGACGATGAACGTGGCGTTGGCGGCCGCCGCGATGAACGCGGCCTGCAGCGGATCCACCTTGTCGTTCGGGCCGAGAGAGTATTTGACGGCGAAGAGACTGCCGGCGTCGAGACTCACGGTCTTCACGTTCTCAGGCTTCGTCATCCATTTCATAAACGCGAGAACGGCGTCGCGTCGGGCCGTTTCCTTCGTATTCGCCGCGGCGAGATTCGAAAGCGGGAATCCGATCTGTCCGCCGTGGACGCCGCCGGGAACGGCGGGCGCCGGAGCGAGCTTCGTCGCGGCGTGGACGGCCGGAGCTTCGTTGCGAATGCGACCGATGTACCAGGGGCCGTTGATGAACATCGCCGTTCTACCGGCCATATAGTGACCGCCCGAGACACCCGCGTCGGCGCCGACGGCGTCGTCGGTCGTGTACTTTTCGTACATGATCTTCAGATAACCGGCCGCCTTCTCATAGAGATCGTTCCCATCGCCGAGCCGATTCTCCCACACCGTCGGACCGCCGAGACTCGCCATGATGTGCGAATACCAGAGCATGCTCGTCCACGCGTTGGACCCGCCGGTCATCTGACTCGTCGGAGCGATGCCGATCGCGAGAAGCTTCTCGCACGCCTCTTCGAACTCTTCAAGCGTCGCAGGGAACCGCGCGATTCCCGCTTTCCGAAAGAGATCGGAATTGTACCAGATCGGCGTGATCGCTATCTCATACGGAACGGATTTGGTTCTGCCGTTTTTCGTCGCGTCGGCGATAGTGCCTTCGACGAAGTCGCCTCCCCAGGGACCGGAAAGGGCTTCGGTGAAGTCGAAGAGGATGTCGCTCTGATAGTACTGGAACGACGTCGGGTCCGGGTTGAACACGAACAGATCGGGTACCTGTCCGGCGGCGATCGACGTGTTTATCTTGTCGCGGTAGCCGTCATAATCGGGGTTCGGCTCGACCTCTATCCGAATGCTCCCCGAATTGTCCTGGTTGAATTGTTCGACCAGAGCGGCAATCGTCGGTGCTTTCGAGTCCTCGGCAACCCAAATCGTCGGCCATTTAAGTACGATCGCTCCCGACGTCTCCTTGGAGCCTCCGGCGAACAGAGCCGCCGGAAGAAGCAGCAGCGCAAGAAATAGTGTCGGTGTCGTTTTTTTCATTTGATCCTCCTCAGTGTATCTCACCATAGCGCCTTCCTCATCTTGCAGTCAACAAGTTAGAGCACTTCTCGATATGGCTTGCCATATCGAGAAGTGCCTGCCGGCAGTACGCTATTAAAACGTTCTCGTGGCGATTCGTCGGTCCTGACCGGCAACGTGCACAGACGCCCGCCAAACGGATGGATAACGCTGCGGAGCGTGCTTTCGATAGATACGCGTCGATTGCCGGTTTCCTTTCTTTTCAAGATGCGCTGCCACGGTTGTTCGATATCCTCGATCGCCATTTTCGGGCCGGATGACTCCACAATGTAGCTTTTACTATCGATAGATGTTTCGTTACACTACTCAGGACGACGGGACTATCCGGAGACGTGTCCCGCATCCATCCGAGGAGGCTTGAGATTACACGCATCGGTAACTCGCCATGACTGCACTAGAGAGACCGTCTAACGGAAGGACATCTTTTTGGATACTCGTCTCTTCCGTTGTTTGTCATGTCGCGGCCTCGATGCTGTACGGATTGAGGATCGACAACATTGAAGTGGCGCCTTACTACACGGGGCAGTTCGGTATTTTTCTGGGCCTTTCGTTGCTGGCGTCTACACTGCTGCTCGTCAGAAAACACCATCTGATAACGCTCTCGCTGCTTCTGTTTAGGGTTCTTCTGTTTTTTCTCTGGGGGAGGTATTTCGGAGCGGATATCCATATCGAACTCCTGCTGTTGATTTCTTTGATAATTGAAATCTGCATGTATTTTGCTTCGCCGTACCATCTCCTCGCATCGGTTCTGCTTATTATCGGAGCCGTTACCTCTCAAGGCCCGACTACCGCCTGGGAGATTCAACTGCCCGCCCCGCCACCGTCGGACCTGGCGATTCTAATGGTATATTCGTTGTTGGTGTTCGGCATCGTCGCATGGCTGCGGTGGCACATGGACCGGTTGGAAAGCGAGGTGAGACGCACTGCGCGTTTGGATGAATCTCTTTTGCGGCTAACCAGCGCTAATATCGGATTTCAGCAGTATGCTGCTCTTGTGGAGGAGCATTCGACCGCCAAGGAGAGGATGCGCATAGCGCGCGAGATTCACGACACGGTAGGCTATACTTTTACGAACCTAATAATGATGCTGGAAGCTGCCTCCGCTCTGTCACTCAACTATGATGATGAATTGCGGGAGCTCTTGAAGCGGTCGCGATCTCAAGCCCAGGAGGGTCTCGACGATACGAGACAGGCGCTGCGCGCCCTGGGCTCCGACAGTCAGGCCGACGACGCGTCTCCGGTGAATATACACAGACTGATTACGATCTACGAGCAGGCTACCGGAGTCAGCGTTAAGGTGGAATACGGGAATACCCCTCGGAGTTTCGGCGGTCGTGTAGACAGGGCAATTTTCAGGTGCATTCAGGAGGGTCTTACAAACTCCTTCAGACACGGCAGGGCCAGGCACGTCAGGATCATTATGTGGAAGGGAGAAGCGGAGGTGACACTGAGCATCCACGATGACGGAGCTGGATGCGACGAAATACAGGAAGGAATAGGGTTGAAAGGCATGCGAGAACGCATTGCCGAACTTGGTGGACGAATGCGAGCCGGTAATGTCGTGGATGGATTCCAGATTTCCGTGCAGATTCCGCTTGGAGAAGGAGGGGCGGGTGATGGAAAAGATACGGGTTCTGTTGGTGGACGATCAGATTCTCTTCGTAGAGAGTCTGAAGACAGTACTCGAGACTCTGGTCAAGGATATCGAGGTCGTAGGGATCGCTCACGACGGGTGGGAAGCAATTAACCGAGCCGAAGACAAAAGGCCGCAGATCATACTCATGGATGTGCGGATGCCGGGAATGGACGGGGTAGAGGCGACGCGCATTATCCACGGGCGGTTCCCCGAGATTCACATCATCATGCTGACTACGTTCGATGACGATGTCTATGTGGAGCAGGCTCTTTATCACGGCGCCGAGGGTTACCTCCTGAAGGACAGCCTGCCTGCGGAGTTGATCGCCTCTATTCGTGCAATTGCACATGGTGCGTACCTGATAGCGCCTGGAGTAGCAAAAAAACTTATCGACAGGGTTTATGAAACAGCGGAGATAACGGCCGATTACGAAGAGGGCGGGAAGGACCTGCCATACTGGTTCTTGTCTTTGAGCAAGAGAGAGAAGGAAGTGCTCTCTCTCATTGTGAGGGGATTCAGTAATCAGGAGATGTCGGAAAAACTTTTTCTTGCAAGGCAAACCGTCAAAAACTATGTCAGTACTATCTATTCGAAACTTTGCGCGAAGGACCGAACCGAGATCAAGCAGATGGTGGCCAAGGCGCGGTTGAGGCTGTAGATGATCAGCGGCACATCAAGAAGAACCATCAAGAAGATGATAAAGATGAAACATCTCTATCTGTTATTGCTTCCGACGTTGGTGTATTTCATCCTGTTTCGTTATAGACCTATGTACGGCATGGTCATCGCGTTCAAGGACTATAAACTTTTGCGCGGCATTGAGGGAAGTTCCTGGGTGGGTCTTGACAATTTCGAAAGGCTGTTCAGAAGCCCCCTTTTCTACCGCGTGTTTCGAAATACGCTTATCATCAGTGTTCTGAGAATCATTTTCGGGTTTCCGGCTCCGGTGATTCTGGCTTTAATCGTAAACGAGATCCGAAATCGTTTTTTTAGAAGAACTGTTCAAACCATATCGTATCTTCCGTATTTCATTTCGTGGGTGGTTCTGGGCGGCATCATCAGAGAGTCTCTCTCCTCCTCCGGCGGTGTCCTTAATTACCTCATCGGACTGATGTGGACGGATCCCGGCGTTCTCCTGGGGAATACTGCCTATTTCAGGATGATCCTTGTCGTTACAGGAATCTGGCAGAGTGTCGGATGGGGTTCGATCCTTTACGTCGTGGCAATGACAGGAATTCCGGAGGAACAATACGAGGCGGCGTACATGGTTGGCGCCGGCCGATTCCAGCAAAACTGGTATATAACTCTTCCTTCCATTAGGCCGGTGATGATGGTCGTTTTTTTGCTGACTCTCTCAAGAGTTCTCGATGCAGGATTCGATCAGATTTTCAACCTGTACCATCCTGCCGTCTACGAAGTCGCTGATGTAATAGATACCTACGCATTTCGCGTTGGGTTGATCCAATACGACTACGGTTTTGCCACCGCCATAACGCTGTTCAAGAATGCGATTGGTCTTGTTTTGTTGGTTGGGGTGAATTCGATTACCCGGCGTTTCAGCGAGTGCTCCTTATGGTAAGAGGGCGTTGACGGTGGTGTTCACGAGAAACCGGGCTGAAAGATTCATCGATCTTATGAACTATGCATTCGTCTGTGTGCTGGTGGCGGTTTTCCTCTATCCGTTCTGGAATATACTGGCTCTTTCTCTCTCCACGCCGGTCGGAGTGCGTTCTCCCGGCCTTCGCCTGTTCCCTTTCACCCTGAGCCTCGAATCCTACAGAAGCGTGCTTCGGACCGACGCAGTATTTACCGGATACATAAACACGATCATCAGAACGTTAGCGGGAACGACAATCTCCGTCATCGTCACCTACTGCGGAGCTTACGCGCTCTCAAAGAAAGAACTCCCATTCAACGGTGCTCTCACTATCTTCGTGCTGTTTACGCTGTTTTTTGACGGCGGTCTCATCGCTACGTATCTCAATATTAAATCGCTGGGACTCATGGGGTCGCGGTGGGCTCTGATTCTCCCACCGGCTACCAGCGCCTGGCATTTGATAATCGCGAGAAGCCTAATCATGTCTCTTCCGCAGGAGCTGGAGGACGCCGCGCTCGCCGACGGGGCACGTCCGTTTGCCGTGATTTTCCACGTCGCGCTGCGTCTCTCTTCGCCCATCCTGGCAATACTGGCACTGTGGAGCGCGGTGCTGCACTGGAACTCGTGGTTCGACGCGATGATGTATCTCAGTAGCCGCGATAAAGCCGTGCTTCAGCTTGTGGTTCGAGAGATACTTGTCGGCGCGTCGGAGGCCACAATGAAAGGTAGCATCTTGTCCACACAGGAAACGACTTCGGAAACCGTACGAGCAGCTACAATCATCATCGCTATAGGCCCCATAGTGTTCGTTTATCCTTTTATACAGAGATACCTCGTCCGAGGAATGCTCCTGGGATCCCTGAAGGGCTGAAGTCTCTGTTTGATACGGTTTTCGGATGTCTGGCTATGCGCTGTGCTAATATAATAACTTTTTGATTGTCTCTTGCTCCTTGCCGGCTGAACTTTCCGGTCTCAGTTCATACGTGGCCGTGGTTGTTTCCGTACTACAAAGACTACGTGTTTGCAGTTCGAGCGTCGGTTGCTCCAAATCCGGCGTGAGAGACGGCGGCGAATGCCTGCTCCATCGGTCATTGGATTTTCAATCATCATGTCGCCACCTCACCACCCCCATGTGATACCGGTGATGCGAGGAAACACCATCGCTGTAATAGGCTGTGACCAAGGTCCCGTCGCCGGCTTGTACGGTCGAGGGATAGCCGCCGTCATTTGTGCCTTCAAGATGGACCAGAAGCGTTGGTGGACTCCATGTCTGTCCCCGGTTATCGCTAATACGAGCACCAATACCACGAAACGAGTCGATGCGAGTTCCACTACCAGAGGTACCGGAGTAAGCTTTGTTCCGAATGCCGTAGGTCAACAGCAACCGACCGTCCTGCAGGAGAAGCAAATGACCGGGATGTTGAAATCCAAGGGTTACCGGTCCATGGTCTTCCCACGTCACGCCGTCGTTTGATGAGCCAAAAAGTTGCAGATGCTGGTCATCTCCGGTACGGGCAGCAGCGAGCAGACGTCCGTCGGACAGAACTACGGGCGTCGTTTCGTTATAGTTTTTCTCTCCGATGGTGCCTCTTGGTTCCCAGGATCGCCCGTCATCTGAACTGCAGTAGAAATCTGAAGTATTGCCTTCAGTCATAGGCCCGCTTCGATAGATGCAGACGCCGAGGCCCCCGTCGCTCAAGCTACAGATGTCCCCAAAGGGAATGATCCTCTCGCGACCACTCCGCGGCACCTTAATCGACTCGGCTCTTTCCCAGGTTCGCCCCCCGTCACCGGACCGACACGTCAACGGAGACAGGCATTCCGCATCACCGAGACCGGCATGCTCTCCCGCCGGTGGCCGTGAATCCCAACCGCTCACCAGCACAATAAGAGAGCCGTCGCGAGCAAGCCCCGCCGCGACATTCATCCGATTTGTGCCCGGCTCATGCGGGGCCGGTACGCCACGACGCAGCCACGTGCGGCCGTCATCCTCACTCGCCCAGCACTCCGCTTCACCCTCCCAGCCACCGTGGGTAGGTTGGTTGAAAACCGTTGCTATTATAGACCCGTCGGGCATCAGAGTCAGGTTGGGCCACGCGCAAACATTGTCGATTGCAATATATCTTTCCATCGTCCGCTCCTTGTAGCTCATGCGCCTGCAGAGCATAATCGGGGTGAGAGGGCACAATTCATGCCGACATTATCAGCGAGAAACGACATGATTTAACCTTTTAACGAGCCGATGAGTATGCCCTTAACGAAGTACTTTTGTAGGAATGGATACATCAGGATAATCGGTCCAATGGAGACGATGATAGTCGCCGCCTTGATCGCTTCCGGTGTCAGTGTATTTGTAGATACCGCCAGATTCTCTATCATGTCTTGTCTCTGCTCGATGAGGATCTTGCGGAGAATCAATTGCAGTACCGTTTTCTTGTCGCTCGTGATGTAAATCAAGGCGTCGAACCACGCGTTCCAGTGTCCAACGGCCATCCACAGAGCGAGGACGGCGAGTATCGGCTTGGATACCGGCATCATGATCTTGAAGATCAAGACGAGCGGGTGCGCTCCGTCCATGATCGCTGCATCCTCCAAGTCCTGGGGAATGGCCATGATAAAGTTCCTGGCGATTACCAAACTCCATGCGCTGGTAGTCAACGGAAGAATCAGTGCCCACCTCGACCCAAGCAACCCCAAGCTCTTTATATTTAAATATGTCGCTATCAGACCTCCGTTGAAAAACATCGTGAATAGAATCAAAAATGTTATGCTGGTTCTGAAAGGCAGATTTCGTTTTGAAAGGGCATAGGCGCCGCAATAGGTGACAATGACATGCAGAAACGTTCCTATTACCGTCCGGAAAAGCGTATTCATATACCCGATAGCGATTACCGAAGAGGAAAAGACGGTGTTGTATGCCGCGAATGACATTGGCCGGGGGTAGAGTCGAAAACCCAATCTCTGGGCTTGTACCGGAGTGGAAAAGGACAGAACGAGGGTATCCCAGAAGGGGTAAAGGAAGGTCAATAAGGCAAGTCCCATAAAGAAATAGTTGATGTAATCAAAGGAAAGACCGAGCCCCGACCTCTTTATACGTTTCACCGGCTACTCCTTACCACAAGCCATGTCCGGTGAATGTCCTGGTGAGGAAATTCACTACTATCACAAGAGCGAATCCGACAAGGTTCTTGAAAAGTCCAACCGCGGTGGCAAAACTGTAGTCGAACCCCATCAGCCCGACCCTGTACACATAGGTATCTATTATATCGCTGACCTCGTAGACCACCGGACTGTAGAGATTGAATACCTGGTCGAAGCCCGCGTTTAGTATGTGAGAAAGATTCAACAGCAGCAGAACGACCATGACAGGAACAATTGAAGGAATGGTAATGTAGCGGACTTGCTGAAACCTATTTGCCCCGTCTATGGTAGCCGCCTCGTACTGCGCGGCGTCGATGCTCGCGAGAGCCGCCAGATAAACGACCGTCCCCCATCCCACGCTCTGCCAGATGCCGGTGATAATGAGTACCCCGCGGAATAGTTCCGTCTCCGCCATGAAGTAGATAGGCTCCACTCCGAACAAGCCTATAATCCAGTTTACTATTCCACGAGAAGGAGAGAGCATTTCGCGAACTATGCCGCCGAGAACAACCCAGGAAATAAAATGGGGAAGATACGAGATGGTTTGAACGATCTTTTTGTACCGAACGTGGGAGATCTCATTCAAAAGAAGGGCGAACAGAATTGGCGCCGGAAAGCCGAAGCCGACTCTCAACGCGCTTATGATGATCGTATTCCTCAGAACTCTGGCGAACATGGGACTATCAAAGAGGCGCCTAAAATGTTTTAGCCCGACAAACGGACTTTGCATGATCCCTGAGAGTATTTTGTAGTCCTTGAAAGCAATAACGAGTCCATACATGGGCTTGTAGTGGAAGAGAATAAAGTACGCTGCTACGGGCAACAGGAGAAGATAAAAGTACCTCATCCGGCTCATTCGGCCGACAAGGCTGTTGGCCTTCCTGTTGATCATTGCGTCCTCGCGTGGTGTTTACACCATGCGAGGACGCAAACGCCCTCGCATGGTTGGTCGGCTTTACTCGGAAAGCTGCCTGTTAAATTCGTCGGTCAGCTGACTGAGACCGGCAGCTTCCAGCTTTGAGAGGTATTCATCCCAGGCGCGGTTGTCGTTCACGTTTACGGCGCCTGTAATGAACTTGAAGAAAAACTCGTTTGCGATTGTTTGCACGTCCGCCATTTTCGTCTGAACGATTTCGGTATTCTCCCGGAAGCCGACGTGGGTGAAAATGGGTTGCTGCAAAGAATGAGCGTAGAACGGAGCGTCTTCCTTTGCTAATGTTAACATCGCGTGACGCTCGAACGTCGCGGGGATGAGCGCGTAAAACTGTCCCAGGCCGGCCTTAGCCCGCTCGGCGGGGCTGACTTCTTCCTTGCTTTTGTAGGTGATGACCCCGTCGACTATATCGTAATGCACGCCCTCCACACCGTGGTAGCTTCGCACATAGAGCGTGGTGTCGGCCGAACAGAGGGCTTCCTTGATCTCCATGATCTTCTTCACTTTCTCGTCGCTCGTATTCCGGCCGAAGAAGATGGCCCCCTGACCAAACATGTTCTTCTCGCCCATGGATACACCTGCCAAACCCGACGGTCCTACCGGAGCGTCGAGGAGTGTAAACTCGGCGTTCGGATTGAGGTTCTTCACCATGGTGATGATGTCGTTGGTCGTGCTCGCCACCATCCACCAGGGATGGTCGACGTTGTAACCGAGTTTTCCCTCACTCCATTTCTTTCTGAAGTCGTCGCGTGTGTCTGTGACGAACTCTGGATCGATTATCCCGGCTTCATACCAATCATTGAGTAGGCTCAAGGCTTCCCGGTACTCCCGGGTTGCGGAGGAATAGACTCCGCCGCCGTCTTTGATATACCACTTATCGACGGACGTCCCAAATGCTCCAAAGATATATTGAAACTTGGACCAGTTGTACATGCCTATTCCGTATGTGTCGTCCTTCCCATTCCCATCAGGATCTTCGAAAGTGAACTTGGCGAACATCTCATAGAAATCATCAAGGGTTTTGGGGTCGCTCACGCCGACGGCATCCATCCAGTCCTTACGAACCGCAATGATGTGCGGCATGGGCTGGGCGTAGTTGCTGTACGGCACGGCATAAAGGTCACCATACCTCTTGATTTCTTTCTCGACGATTTCCTTGCTGTACATGCTGATGAGAAGGCTCATCCACTCAGGCATATAGTCCCACAACCACTGTTCGGGAATCGTACGCACCAATCCCTGATCGATGAGCTCTGCGCCTACATCGGCCCCGAATACGTTGATCATGTCCGCGGTTTTTCCTTCCGCAAAATAGAGCATGACCTTTTCTCGGTCATTGATAACAAGAGGTGCGTTTACGATGTCGACATCGAATCGCTCCTCGAGCAAGAGCTCCACGGGATTTCCATCCGGCGGAACTCCGCCCTCATACGAGTGAGGATGCCCCATCCAAGTGATCTGCATCCTCTCCCCCGTTTTCGCTGTTTCCTGTCCGCCGGCGGCAAAGAGACCCGCGGATACCAGGAACAGCCCTACTGAAACCAGTAGACACACTTTACCAGAAACTCTCATCCTACACCTCCAAATCGGTTTCCGTTCAACGAACGGTTCTGTTAACCACTAATTATGTCCGCTTCCCCCGATATCAAAAGGTACCGGGTACCGTTCCCGGTACCTTTTTGATCTATTCGGGCGCCGTCGACTCGGCGATTCGGCGAACCGTTTCGATATCGCCGTCGGGAGGGACCTGATCGGCCACGCCGAGCACGAAGGGGATTCCGCGCCACGCGTCCAGAAGCCTCCGAATATGGCGCTCCATCTGCCGCCATGTGTAGGGCGGGGCGAACATCGCGCCCGGCACGCCGCCCCACAGAACCGTCGATCCCGAACGTGCGAGATCCCTCATGGAGGCTGCGGTCAGGTCGCCGACCGGCGCGGGCGTCACCGCCTCGACCGCATCGAAACCGATTTCGATGAGTTTTGGAAGCAGGCCGCCGACCGTTCCGTCGAGATGAACCGCGGTTCGTACGCCTGTGCGGTGGAGCAGATCGAGTCGGCGCTCGTAGAACCCGCGCATGTGCGAATCGAACAACGAGGTGTACACCTCGCTCGTCAGATTATCCGGAAAGTGAACGAGCGGTATCGAGTCGGCCGCGCACCGTTCCAGAATCGGACGTTCCTGACGCTCGAGGAGTTCGAAGAGCTCGCCGCACAGATCGGGCTCGTCGAACAACAACAGCGTTCCGTTCCGGACGCCGGCCCATTCGTTGATGAACGCCGACAGCGGCGAGCGGGGAAGCCCGAGGCTGGGAAGCCCGTCGTGCTTTTCCCACGTCTCGAGCCGGCGCGCGTAACCCGAAAGCGCCTCCGTTACTTCGAGTCTGCTCGCTTCGATGAGTGCGACCAACGTTCCGAGGTCCTCCACCGTTTCCACGGCGTATTTGACGACGGCCTGCGAACTGCTCGTTTCCGAATAGCGTTCAACCTGCTCGATGCTTCTTCCGGCGGCCGTCCATCTCGTCGTGCGGATCCCGTCGCTTTCGGACACCACCGACGCGCCCTCGGCGAAGACGCGACGATGCGCCCAGAAAGCCGGATACCAGTAGTAAGGCATGCATCGAAGCTCGTCGCAGAGACCGAGGTACCCTTCCTCGTTCTGCGCCGCACGGGCTCGCGGGTCGGCGTCGGCGTTCGCCGACGCCCAGTAGCTGATATCCGCCGTCCATACCGGCGTTTCGAACGCTTCGCCGGAAAGCGTTCGAAGTAGTTTATCGACCCGTCTCACGGGGCGCCGCCCGCGTCGTTCACCTCGTCGGCGAACCTGGCGATGAAACGTTTGGTCGCTCCGACCGGCCGCGGATCGACGTGCTCGGGAAGCGCGTCGTAGATGGAGTACACGCGGTTCCAGAATCGCCGTTCAAGCGCCCCGTAATCCGGGGAAGCCGCACTAAGATCTCGGTAAAGCTCGGCGTAGAAGAGCAACTCGCAGCGATAGGTTTCAGGTTCCGGAAAAAAGCGGAAACCGGCCGGGTCGGTGGCGTTGACGCTCTCGAGTATTTCGGAAAGACGCGCCATCCGGTCGTGGATTCGTTCTCGCGGAGGGCGATTCCCCGAGTAGTAGCCCCAGTCGTCTACGATCTCGAACCAACGATAGAGATCGGGGATTGAAGCTCCGTCGCTCCCGAAAAGCGCCGTGAAAAACTCGGTCGCGATCCGGTTCGGATCCGCATCCGGTTCCGAAAAAGAACGAGCCGATTCAAACAACGAGAGTTGGTTGAGGAGCGGCGTCATCGTAAAGCATATCCCTCCCGAGTACGCGCCGACGTCGCGTTCCTCCCTGCGTCGCGAGAAGAGCCGTTCGAAACGCCAGTGAGGAGTCACCGCGTTTTCGCCTTCGGTGAGACTGAAGTCCCACGAGTATACCGCGCGGCGCGAAGCTATCTCGCGCGCCCAACGCCGGGCGTCGTCCTCGCCGCCCGGGTTGCCGTCGGGGTTGAAGCCGAGATTGATCGCGACGCTCGTGCGTGCGGGGAACTCTTCAAGCTTGGATACCAGATGTTCCATGGCGCGGTTGGCTCGGTCACCGTCGAAGCGCCACGCCGTGTGCTGATACTCCGGGTGAAAGTCTCCCGTCCATCCGTCGGGGCCCTCGATAATGCCCCAACCGAAAAAGGGCGGCCCCCAGGTGTTGAGCTCGACTTCCAGCGGCTTCGGCTGCGCGTCGGCGATCGCGGCGATTTCGAGCGCTCGATCGATATAGGTTTCCGCCGTGCAACCGTTCAAGGAGCAGGCGCCGGGATCGCCCGGAAAGAGCGCCACCACGTCGATCGTACCGAGTCGCGCGAGCCATTCACGCCAGAGATAGACGAGTTCTTCCCACTCCTCGGCGGGACAGAGAGTGCGCCACCGTGATCCTACCGTCGCGAGACTGCACAGCATGAGTACCTCGAGGCCGCAGTCGTGCGCATAGTCGGTAACCCGCAGGATCTGATCGGTGAACACCTTCCCGTAGCGCTCGGCAAGGCCGTCGCGGCAGAAGAGTCTCGGCTCGAGCCAGAACTCGAACGCCGAAAAACCGAACGACGCCACCATGTCGATGCACCGATACCACTGTTCGTCGGTCCAGCGGTGCGGGAGATCGGGATAGAGCATGTTGGGGTTGAAAGCGTTAAGAAGATGCGAGGCGAAGTTGTTGTAGTAGGTGCTCCGGAGGTTCCGGTGTGCTTCTATGTTCATGCCCGAGGATATCTCTTTGACAGCGACGCAGGCAACCGACTAGAATTGAACAATGAGCAGGTCCATCGACCCTGAGCTACTGTATCGGATGAGGTTCATCCATCCTGAAAAGATCCTCTCCGACATGGACGGGATGTGCGAGCGGGTTACAGCCGCGCTCTTCGGACTCACGCGGCGCCGTTATCGACGAATCAGACGCCGGTTCGAAGAGGAGGCGAACGGCGCGGTGGCGAAGGCGCTCGACGACGCGGAGCTGTTCCGGCGAATCGCCGCGCTCCCGTTTGCCGAAGGCGAAACGATCGTCGGGCTCGGCGACAGCATCACCGACGATTACCAATCGTGGTTTCGTTTACTTGAACTGGCCTACCGCACGGTTCATCCCGATCGCGCGGTTCGCTTTGTCAACGCCGGCATCTCAGGCGACACTACCGGCGAGATGATCGCGCGGATGCTTTCGGTGGTTCAAGCCGATCCGGATTGGGTCATCTGTCTCGTTGGAACCAACGACGCCAGGCGACACGGGCCGAGACCTCGAGGAACCCTTCTGTCGATCGGCGAATCGACCCGAAACATCGAAATACTCGAACGTACGATCCGGGAGGTCTGCAACTCTCGATCGGTCTGGCTGACCCCGCCGCCGGTCGTCGAAGAGGCCATTCCCCGTCATTGGTTTCTCGGCCCCTTCGAGCTCTCCTGGTCGAACCGCGACCTGGAGGCGATAGCCGACGCGGTTCGCAACACCGCCGAGACGGTCGTCGACATCCGCGCGAGCTTCGGCCGGCCGGCCGCCCCCGGGCTTCTGCTCTCCGACGGGCTGCACCCCTCGCTCGAAGGACACCTGACGATACTCCGAGGGTTGGTCATGGCTCTCACCGACGGTTCGTAACGGCGCGAAAAAGCGGTGCACGAGGCGTCGCATCGGGGCGATACTTAGTATATATGCCTCGTGAAGACGGTCGATTCGACCTCTATCATTCCAACGGGTACGCACAGCTGGTCGTTTACCCTCCGCAGGGCGGGAAACCGGTCTATCCGGAGGATGTGCTCAACCGAATGCGCATTCTGCGGATCCCGCGGGTTCCGGTTGCCAGGATTCAAGATATCATCGACGAAGCCGCCGGGCGGCCGGTTCGGCTCGTCGAGTGGCCCGCCGGCGCGGAGCTCAGTTCTTCGGTCGTGGTGTCGATAAGCGACGACGCGATGAAAGCGTTCGTGTCGATGCGCGCCCCGCGAAAGGGCGGCGGCATTCCTTCGAAGGAAGTAATCACGAGGCGCTTGGCCGACGAAGGCGTCGTTTACGGAATCGACGAGGCGGCCGTCGACGATTTGCTCGAGCGCAGGGTTTTCGATACTCCCGTCTGCGTGGCGCGCGGAACCGCGCCGGTTCATGGGCGGCCGCCGGCGGCGGAGTTCAGTTTCGAGACCGAGGTGGGAAGGCCTTTTCTGGTAGACGAATCCGGAAGGGTCGATCTGCGCGAGCTCAATTTCATTCAGCAGAAACACGAAGGGGACGTGCTGGTGCGATTCCACCCCGCGGTGGAAGCGGTGGACGGTAAGGACGTCCGCGGTCGGCCGGTGGAGGCCCGCGCCGCCGGCGCCACTACACTCGTAAAGCCGGGACGCAACGCCGGATACAACGAGGACGAAACGGCGATCGTTGCATTGGCCGACGGGAACGCTTTCGTCAAGTCGAACGCGGTTCACGTGGAACCGGTTGTGGTCGTCGACGGCGTCGACTATCAGACCGGCAACATTACTTTCGAGGGTTCGGTGCGCATCAAACGGGGAGTCGCCGACGGTTTCACGGTGCGCGTCGGAGGCTGTCTCGAGGTCGGAGAGTGTGTCGGACGCGCGACGCTCGTCGTGGGACGAGATTTGCTCCTGCGCGGAGGAATGAACGGCGGCAACGAGGGAACGGTGGAATGTTCGGGGAGCGTGTACGCGAAATTCCTCGAGAGCGCCTCTCTCAGTTGCAGCGGCAACCTGTTGGTGACCGACGCCGTCATGCATTCTCAGGTAAAGGTGCACGGGAATCTCGGGCTTAGGGGAAAACACGCGGAGCTTATCGGAGGTTCGATCCTTGTCGGCGGGAATCTGTGGTGTCGGAAGATCGGGAGCGTCGCGGAAACACCGACGCGTTTATCCGTCGGCGTCGATCCACAACTTATTCTCGAAGCCTCCAGACTGTACGCGAGAGCGGAGGCGCTGCGCGATCGCATCGACGATCTCGACCGCATCGCCCGCCATATCGAGGCGCAGCTGAAGGCCGGCGCCGAAACGGCGCCGGACACGCTCACGAAAGTGCGGCTCGAACGCGGGAACAACGAGGATGAAGTTCGCGGTATCGAGGCGCGCCTGCGCGAAGTGCGCGCTTCGATGAAGCCGCCTTCGGGCGCGCGGGTGGTCGTCGAAGAGCAGATCTATCCGCGCGTCATTATCAGCTTCGGAGTCGAAGAGTATCGATCCCCCGCCGCCGGAACCGGGAGGACGATACTCAAGATCGTGGACAACGGAATCATCGATGCGGGGTTCAATCCGGAGGACCCTCCGGACTTTGAGACGCTTATCGGGACCGACGATTTTCAGCCGAGCAGGTCGGGGTAAGCCCATAGCGCGCGGAAAGCACCTCTCGATTCGGCAGGCCGGATCGACGTGGGTCAGTTTTCCTCCACGATTCCCCGGTACGCAAGAAGGACGAAGCGTACGCCCTTTGCGCCGACCCGGAATCCTTCCTCGGCGAGCGCGGAAGCGATCTGCTTGTCGGTCAATTCCGGATTCTCCTCTTTGAGCTCCAGAATGCGGACAGCGGCGGCCCCGTCGACCGGACGAAGCTTCCCAAAGAACGACTCGTTTGCTTTGGCTATGAATGCGTATCGCAGGTTGGTGATTTGCCGCTGCAACTCCTCGTTGACCGACGCCTGCTCGGCGAAAAGGGCGGCGTTCGTCTCTTTGAACGCCCTGTAGTCTTCCGCGAGGGAATCATACTCTTCGAGGAATGCCTTGTAGTCTTCGACGAATTTTTCGACAAATGCGGTGGACTTTTCGACAAATGCGCCGTACTCGCGCGCCAACTCGGCGTGTTCGATCTCGAGCGCCCTGAGCTCTTCCTTGGTATTGAGATAATCCTCGACGGTTTCGAAGTACTTCCGAGCAACCTCGATTCCGGCGTTCTTTGTTTCCACGTAGTCGGCCTTGAGGTCCGAGAATGCCGTTACGGCCTCGGCATAGGTATCCCGAAACTCATCGGCGAGACTCTCGATGCTCGAAACAACCGTCGAAACGTTCCGTTCCAGATCGGCGCGGATCGCGTCGTCCGCCTTCGACACGTTTTCCTTGAGCGCTTCGAGTTTGTCCTGCAGCTCGGCGTCGAAAAGCCCGAGATCGGTGATCGCGTCATGAACGTCCCTGAGTTCCCGCAGCACGTAGTCGGGATCGTTGCGCTCGATAAAGCCGGCCGGATCTTCGATTGCGGCGGCAAGCCGCTCCGTAAAACTCGCCTCTTCGTTGAGATTCCCGCGCAGTCGCACGAAAATGTTGTCGACTTTGATTCTGAAATCGTACTCGATAACGCGCGACACGTAGAACTGCATCCCCGAAGGCAGAAAGGGGACCAGGTCACGATCCTGGTATACATAACTCGACGGAACGACGAGCACCGTTGCGGTACCGCCGATCAGAGTGATCCGGAGATACGAGACGGTCATCGAGGTCCATCCGAAAAACGCAGCTATCGAGCGGCGTATAAGCTCGCCGTCGTCGACGGTGATCTCTCCGGTCGCGGTAAGCGCGAAGCTATGTCCCTCCGCGTCCCGTAACTCGTAAACGATGCGTTCTCTTTCCCGATGTTCGGACACGATCGAATAGCCGAGAGAGTTCAAATCGATTCCGGCCGCCGTGTACGCAACAAGCATGAACAGGAGGACGATTGTGAACGGTTTTGCACTTGGTCTCATTCTCAAGCTCCTATTGCAGCTGAATCAGGAAAACATCGAACGGCTCGATCGGTCGGGCGGCGTCGGCGAGCTCTACCAACTCGGCTCGCCGACCGTAAACTCGAATCTCCCCGATAAAGTCGTCGACTTCGCGAAACACGTAGGCTGTGCTTCCGTTGGGGACCGGAAGCGTCGGATTCACGTATACCAGCATGTCGCCGCGGTCCCTGGCGTCGAGGATATACCCGTTCTCGCGCGAGTCGCGGGCGAGGAAGTCGACCGCGTAGTTGAATCGGTCGATCAACGCGAGTTGACTCCGAATCGTCTCTTTCTGTTCGGCGATAATCGAGTTTTTCGTATCGATGCGGTCGGCCAACTTCCCCCAGAGATACTCGTACCGCGCGATGATGATTGTTTCCAGGTCGCGCAAAGCGGCGAACGCTTCGGGAATCGAGTTCTCGTAGGGGACCTTGTCGAGCCGGTCGAGAAGGAGTTCCACGCTCTTTATGGAAGACCTGAGCCCGTCGAACGATCCGCTCGACAACACGTTTTCCGACGCGAAGAGCGCAGGATACCCCGGAAGCATCGACGTATCGACATGAGGGGCGCCGAGGTCCCGTTCCAGAAGCGCCGTAACGGCCGGTTCCTCGAACGTCGGATTGTACAGGAGATACTGCCGGCGCAATTCCGCCGCGTGATTTCTTCGTAACAGCGCGACCAGTTCGTCCTTCTGGCGAGTCAACTCGACCCGCTCGCTCTCGAGCGTTTGTTCGAGATCGGAAATTCGTGTTTCGTAGTAGTCGCGAAGCTCCTGTGTCTGTATTTCAAACAATCGTTGCTGGTTGTTGAGCCGTTTTTCGGTTCGACGCGCTTCTTCGATCAACCTCGCGTCGTATTCGTCGATGCGCGCCTGTATCGTTTCGATCTCTTCGCGTTTCGCGGCGATCTTCGGGCCGAACTCGCGTTCGACGGCCGCTATCCGCGCCGCCTCTTCATTTCGTAAATCGATCGTTCGAGTACGCCGGACGTCGACCGGCAGGTCCTCGTTGTTGACGATTTCGATCTTTCCTGAGATGTCGCTTCGGATTTCGCGAATCTGACGCGCCTGTTCGCGTTCGAGCTCCGCCAGCTCGCGTAGCGCCGTCTCGAGAGCGTTCTCGTTGCGTTTCTGCACGTCGAGGATCTCGGTGAGGTTGATGTCCTGAAACTCGTTGATATCGAAATCAACCTGCTGACTTGTCCGCTGAATAAGCAGCGTCGTCACCGCCGCCACCGCGACGAATACGACGACGAACCCGAAAATCGTGAGGGTAACCACAGGATTGCGGTTCTTTCTGGTTTTCGCAAACTCGTCTTCGACGCTGTACAGTTTGGGAGGCTGTACCTGGCTGCCGAACGTCTCGGTGAGAAAGAGCTCTTTTACGCGGGCGACCTCGCGGCCTACTTGGTAGTCATTGTCCATACGCCATTCCAGTTTTTCGGACGCTTCCCGCCGGCGGTCCGGCTTTGGAACTCTTCGGCGAGGGGCAACGTGCATTTTTTGAACCAGCTGAACGCGCGTGCCCACTGCCCTTCGTAGTAGTACTCGAGGCCTTTAGAGAACGCCTCGATATCCTTCGAAAACTCATCGTCTATCTGGTCGGCCATGATCGGCCAATAAACCCGCTTTCCGATCGTTTTGCCTTTTACCTGAACCTGATCGAGCTCGAGCAGATGGAACTCGTCGGTGTTCTCCTCGATTTACTTTTTGGCATAATCGGAGCAAATGATCGGAACCTGATAGACCCGCGTCAGCCCTTCGAGGCGGGAAGCGGAGTTGACGTTGTCTCCGATGACCGTGTTAGTCATCCGGCGGGTCGAACCGATGTTGCCGTAGAACACCGCGCCGCCGTCGATGCCGACTCCGACCTCGAGGAGCACCGCCCGGTAGACCGCCTCTTCGGTGTCGGTCAGCGCGCCCCGCTGTCGGATGATCTCTTCGCGTTTCCTGTACATCTGCTTGCGCAGCTCGCCGGCGACTTGCTGGATCTGGTATCCGGCGCGAACGGCCAACACCGATTTGTTCGTTTCGCTCGGAATCGTCCCGAAGACGGCGAGCAACGCGTCGCCGATGATCGAGCCGATAACGCCGTCGGCCTCGTGAATGCGCGCGATCGCGTTTTCGTAGTGCAGATTAAGGAGCTTGATGATGTCGGTTCCAAGCGTTTCGGTGATAAAAGTAAAGCTTTTGATATCGGAGAAGAGAATCGTCAGCTCCTCCTGCCGACCTTCGAGCCGGATCTGCCGTTCGCGGTAGGCCTTGTTTACGATGTCGCGCGTGGCGAACTTACGGAAAATATCGAGCAGGTTGCGTATTTCGCTCGACAACGCGTTGAACGCCACACCGAGATAGGTGACGTCGTCGTTGGGTGCGCCTTCGAGATCGATCAGATCAAGATTCTGTCGTTCCTGCATCCGCATGATCGACCGGGTAATAGCGCCGACGAAGCGCAGGATATATCCCACCAGAAACGCGCCGACGAGTGCGCAGACGAGCGTAATCCCGATAATAGCGAGCGAGATGTTCCGGAAGTTTCTACGAGACTCGGCATAGAACTCATCGAGTTCCTCGGCCCGCACGATGTAGCTCTCCCACCGCGGATTGTATTTGTACACGCCGAAATACTCGGCGCCGTCGAGCGCAAACCGGATCGCGCCTTCGGGAGTCCCGTCGGCAAGCGCGTCGGCCATCTGCGCGAGCACGGCCTCGTCGCGGAAACGATCGATCGTGACGGTCGGCGACGCCTGGAACAGAATCTCCCCGTCGGTGTGCACGCCGAAGGAGACCGCTTTGCTCCGCTTCAACTCGCTCATCGCCTTTTCCGACATACTCTTGATCGCGCCGTCGAGATCCTGCGCGTAGGTATAGATCTCGTACTGGTTTGTGCAGAACACGTAGAGATCTTTCAGGTCTTTTACCAGCAGCTGGTTGAGTAGCTCGATCTGCTGCCCGCGATTGAGGACAAGATTGATATAGTTCGTCGCGAAGTTGGAGATAAGGAGAAACAGTACGAATATCGCGAGGATTTTGGATACGAGCGGAATGACCCGCGTGCCGCCGATCTTTCTCCCGACGATTGTCTCAATAGCTCCTTTCATGTCTCCCCCCGCGGGCACGAAAACGAAGTGAATCTCTCTTCCATAATACCGGACAGCGACCACGCCTGGCAACTCGGTCCGGCATTACTCCATTATGAAACAAACAGCCGTTTTTCGCACACTTTTTTTTCAATAATCTGCGGCGGCCGTACATTTTCCGATCGTGGCGTCCCGATGGCCTCGTCTCCCGACCGCCGGCCTACACATAGTCGGTAAACCACTGCACCCACGGCGCCGGTCGGCATATCCGTGCGAGCAGGTCCATCTCCGATTCCGTCGCTCCCCGACAGCGCACTTCCTCCACTTCGATGGCGCACCGCAGGTCGAGTCGGCAGCAGAGCATCCGGGCAAGGGAATGCTCCTTCATTTCAAGGCGGATGTGACGGCGCTCCTTCGATCCGGCAGGTTCCGTGAGCGTGAGACTCCTGTGCGGGGTGGAACAATCGATGCGCACCGAGGCGCGAAAATCATCCGGCACGTCGCTGGTGTCCATGAGCCGTGAAAAAAGACGCGCCGGATTGACGATCCTCGCCATAACCTGCGGTTGCGACCGCTCCTCCGAAAAACCCGCCTTTGCGAGGAACGATCTGAGGGGGTTTGCAAGCGACACGGAGGGAAATCGAAGCCGTCGGCCGCCGACGTCGATGTGCACCCGCGCAATGAGCTCTTCGATCGTCTCTTCGTCGGCGCCGACGAGCTAGTAGAAGTGATAATCTTCGATGTCTTTCCACGAGCCGTTGACGACGACCGCGTAACCTCGCAACGCGCCGTCGACGGCCGTGGCCAGGTACAGCCGCCAGGAACGGTCGCGGTAGACGTGGCCGCTGAATATGCTGCGCCAGTATCCTTCTCCACGCCGGCGTCCCCCGCCGAAACGACCGTAGCGCGAGTCATACAGCGCGAGTAGACTCGGTTCTCGCGCGATCCACGCGGCGCGATCGATCCGCGATACGCATATCGAGCCGCGCGGCTCCACCGCCGGATGCGCACCTTTCCATGACGTTTCGTAGCACAGGTCGCTGTGACCCGACTTGCGGTAGAATCGGTACCCGGGCGTGTCTTCGCCGCCCCTTACGACAAACAACGCGTCGGCTCGATCGCGGATGAACTGTGCGGCGGTTTCGATCATCGTTCCGCCGATACCGTGACCCCGAAGTCGTTCGTGGACCCCGACGGCGTTTTCGTACACGACCGGGACGACCGTTCCGGGGCGAACGACCAGGGCGCGAAACTGGAGCGGGACAAAGCCGACGATCGAATCGGAAAGCCCTTCGGCGGAAAACTCATCGGGGTCGGAACGTGCGACGACGCCGGTACAATTCATCTCGTGCCAATGATCGGCGTCGATCGGTGAGAATACGCTACCTCGGAGCGCGAGCGCCTCCGCCAGCTCCGACCTCGTAAGTTCGTGGCAATTCATGTGAGACCGTGCGATCAGTGTACCCGAGGCGCGGTGCGGAAGACAACACGGCGGCAGAAAGGCGAAGCGAACGGCAGTTTCAATTTCAAAATGAGGACCCCCGGACGTACGAGCTCGCCGATCGGATCCGGAACAAGACTTCGTCGGAGACGGTCGCGGTCGTACGTGGCGCGGTGCGCGACCGGTGTGATACCATCTGAGAACAACGGAGGCAGCGACGATGGCTTTTGACGGACTCGGAATGAATATGGGGAATCTTTCGCGACTTTCGCCGGCGACGACGCGCAGCATCAGTCCCGAGAACTTCGACGGCAGCCCGGGCGGCGGCGGGCGCGCGGAGAGCGGTACCGGCGCCCGGGCGGCGCGAGATCTCGGATGCGGTTGGAAGATAAGCCCCTCGGTGCGTATCCGCGCGGGGGAGACGTTCACTCTCGCGGATATCGAGGGCGCCGGAGCGATCCAGCAGATATGGATGACGGTTACCGGCCATTGGCGGCATTCGGTCCTGCGCATCTACTGGGACGGCCAGGATCATCCGTCGGTCGAGGCGCCGGTGGGCGATTTCTTTGCTTGCGGCTGGAATCGTTACGCGCAGGTTTCTTCTCTCGCCGTGTGCGTGAATCCGGGAAGCGCCTTCAACTCCTATTGGGAGATGCCGTTTCGACGCCGCGCGCGCGTAACGCTTGCCAATATCGCCGAGGACGACATCGTTCTCTACTACCAGATCAACTACACACTGACCGCCGTTCCCGAAGACTGCGCCTATTTCCACGCCCAGTTTCGCAGAGTCAATCCGCTTCCCTATCGGGAAGTCTACACTATTCTCGACGGAGTGGAGGGCTGCGGTCACTACGTGGGAACCTACATGGCGTGGGGCGTAAACAACACCGGCTGGTGGGGCGAAGGCGAGATCAAATTCTATATCGATGATGACGAGGAGTATCCGACCATCTGCGGAACCGGCACCGAGGACTACTTCTGCGGTTCCTACAATTTCGACGTCGGCGCCGAAGACGGTGGGTATCGTGAGTTTACGACTCCCTACGCCGGGTTGCCTCAGGTGATTCGCCCCGACGGAACGTACGACTCGCAGCAACGGTTCGGTATGTATCGGTGGCACATCGTCGACCCGATCAGGTTCGTTTCGCGGCTTCGGGTCACGATCCAGGCGCTCGGGTGGCGCCCCGGGAGGCGCTATCTTCCGCTCCAGGACGACATCGCTTCGACGGCGTACTGGTACCAGGCGCTTCCCACCGCGCGATTCCCCGAGCTTCCGGACGCCGATTATCTGGAGATCATCTGATCCCGGGCTATCGGGTCCCCGAACGAGGCGACCAATAGTTCGGTCTCGGCGCTGTAGAGGTTTCCCCGTCGCATCGTAAGCGCGACATTCTGACCGTAGGAGAGACGAGTCGCCCGACTGTTGGTCGATCTCACCAGCAGGTCGCTTCGCATCTTCGCATCGTTTTTTCGATAGGCGAGATGGATCAGTGTTTCCGCGCCCTGCGGCTGAACGGCGTACACGACGAAAGAGGTCTTCCTCGCGCCAAAAGCGATGTCGAGCTCTTCGGGTCGGACGTGAAGAATCATTCGTTGACCGGCGGCCAGATTCAATCGATCCGCAAACGCGAGACCGGCCTCGCGGTCCTCATCCGGTCGAAAAATCGTCGTGCTTCCGCTCTGATCCACCCGCCCGGGAATGAGATTGGTTTTCGGCCTTGCGGTGAACGAGGCGACCGAGATCGAGTTCGGATAATGATAGATCGTATCCGGCGTTCCGATTTGCACGATCTCCCCGTCGTCCATGACGGCGATCCTGTCGCCGAGGATCATCGCCTCCGATTGATCGTGCGTCACGAAGAGCGAAGTGGTCGAGAGTTTACGATGCAGCTCCTTAAGCTCGGCCCGAAGAAACGATCTGAGTTTGAGATCGAGGCTGGACAGCGGTTCGTCGAACAATAGGATCGACGGCCGACGCGCGACCATTCGTGCGAGCGCCACCCGCTGACGTTGCCCGCCGCTGAGCGCGGAGGGCAGCCGATCCTCCAGGCCGTCGAGCCCGACGAATGAGAGCACTTCCCGGACCGTCCGCTCGATGGCGCTTTTCGAGTACTTTCGGATACGTAGACCGAAAGCCACGTTTTGCGCAACGGTCAGATGCGGATAGAGTGCGTAGTTCTGAAAAACGAGACCGATATCCCGCTTTTTGGGCACGACATCGATTCCGAGCTCGTCGGAAAAGACGCACTCGTCGCCGAAATAGATTTCGCCGGTCGTGGGAGTCTCGATGCCCGCAAGACATCTCAACGCCGTAGTTTTCCCGCAGCCCGACGGCCCGAGCACGACGAGAAACTCGCCGTCCTCGACCTGCAGATCGAGACGCCGTACCGCCGGAGTCGCGTCGAACCATTTCGACAGGTTTTGTATACGCAGCGTGCTCATTGCCCTACGTATCAATATACAAACATCCGGCCGACGAGTTCAGTCCGTACCCAGCCGTTCTCAATTCGAACGGCCGCTTTGTCGTAAGCCGGTCGCCCGCCTCAGAGCGGGAGAAGCGTCTCGTCGCCCTGCAACTCGAAAACGAGAACCTGCCCCTCCGTCGCTCCCAAAGCCCGGCTTCTGTCGTCGGGTTGACTCCCTCCGAAGTAGAGTTCGTATCGTCCGGGGTAGACGACGTGTCGCCCGTCGGGCCGGACTTCCGCGACCCATCTCGGGTCGAGATCGAACTCGACCATTTTCGCGGTACCCGGCTCGACGGGGACCCGTCTCGCGCCCACCAACTGCCGGATCGGGCCGTCATGGCGCGCGTCGGGACGGTGAAGATAGAGTTGCACGACCTCGTCCGACACCGTTTCCCCGGTGTTCTCAACGATGACCGACACGGCGACCGGCCGGCCGCACTCGAGCCGTGCGGAGCGAATCTCCGGCGATGAATAGGCGAACTCGGTATAGGAGAGCCCGAAACCGAACGGATAGAGCGGCTCTGCGCTCATGTAGCGGTAGGTGCGGCCCGCCATGGAGTAGTCGGTGAACTCCGGGAGCTGATCGAGAGATCTGGGAAAGGTGATCGGAAGACGGCCTGCCGGGCTGTAGTCGCCGAAAACAACATCGGCGATCGCCCCGCCCCCCTCCTCTCCGGGATACCATACCTCGAGAATCGCCGGAACGTGCTCATGCGCCCAACCGAGATCAACGGGACTGCCGTTGAATACAAGCAGCACGACCGGAGTGCCGACGGACACGACCGCTTCGAGCAACTGCTGCTGCACGCCGGGAAGCTCCAGCCCGGTGCGATCGCCTCCTCCGTCGGAGCTCGCCACGGCGCCTTCTTCCCCTTCGATTTCGGGAGAGAGCCCGAGGCACATAAAGACGACCTCGGCGCGCTCCGCCGCGGAACGTGCCTCTGAGAATCCCTTGGTCGGTTTTCCTCCCCACCATTCGGTCTCCGATCGGTAGAGATGACAACCTTCGGCGTACCAGATACGGCAGCCTTCGCCGAGACGCCGGCGAATGCCTTCGAGAGGCGTCACGTACTCGCCGGAGGTGCCGAAATAATTGCCGATCAACGCATTCTTATCGTTCGCGTTCGGTCCGATCACCGCGGCCGAGGCGATCGAATCGTCCAAGGGAAGGAGCCCGTCGTTTTTCAACAGTACGAACGACGCCCTCGCCGCCGATCGGGAAAGCGCCCGATGCTTCTGCGACGCGTTGACCTCGTAGGGAATCGAAGCGAAAGGCACTCTCTCGGGCGGGTCGAAAAGGCCCAGTTTGAAACGCGCCGTAAAAAGACGGACGACGGCGCGCTCGATGTCGGATTCGTCGATCAGTCCTCTCTCGACCGCGTCGATGAGCTCCGGATAGGTCTTCCCGCAGTTCAGATCGCACCCAGCCCGTACGGCCGACGCGGCGGATTCCGCCGCGTCGGCGGTCACCTTGTGATGCAGGTGAATATCGCCGATCGCGCCGCAGTCCGAAACCACGTAGCCTTCAAAGCCCCACTCGTCTCTCAGGATCTTCTGAAGCAGAGTCGGGCTTGCGCAACACGGCTCGCCGTTCGTGCGGTTATAGGCGCCCATGACCGACCAGGCTCCGGCTTCGACGACGCACGCGCGAAAAGCGGGCAGATAGGTCTCGCGCAGAGTCTTTTCATCGACCTTCGCGTCGAACTCGTGTCGCAGCGGCTCCGGGCCCGAATGCACCGCGTAGTGCTTCGGCGTAGCGATCGCCTTGAAATACGCGGGATTCTCTCCCTGGAGCCCTCTCACGAAAGCGGCGCCGACGCGCGCGGTGAGGTACGGGTCTTCGCCGTAAGTCTCCTGCCCGCGGCCCCATCGCGGATCGCGGAAGATGTTGATATTCGGGGTCCAAAAGGTAAGTCCCTTATAGATGCCGTGATCGTTCTTCCGGTCGAACTCGTGGAACTTTGCGCGCGCTTCATCCGCTATCGTTGCCGCGATTCGCTTCACGAGCGTCTCATCGAACGCGGCGGCAAGTCCTATCGCCTGCGGAAACACGGTCGCGACTCCCGCGCGGGCCACCCCGTGGAGACACTCGTTCCACCAGTTATACTCCGGTACGCCGAGCCGCTCGACGGCGGGAGCGTCGTACGCCATCTGCGAGATCTTTTCTTGCAACGTCATTCTCGATACCAGGTCTTCGGCTCGCCGGCGTGGACTCTCCTGGAGGTCTTTGTAGAGTTCGGGCGTCATGGGCGTGTCACCTTCCTTTTTTTATGATCATAGACCGACGCGACGACGACGTTCCAGTCTGCGTCGCCGTTCGTCTTCACGGCGGGGACCGCCGCGAACGCCGGAGGTCGCCGGTCCAGAACTCGGCGAGCAGCGCAGGCAGGTCCGAGTTCTCGTCGAGTACGATCGGGGCGTCCCATTCGGGCGGAAAAAGTTCCCGGTACCGCGGCAGGGCGAACCGATCGTCGATGAGCAATACCACGCCGCGATCGTTTTCGCTCCGAATAACCCTCCCGGCCGCCTGCTGGACCCGGTTGAACCCCGGATAGGTGTAGGCGTAATCGAAGCCGGCCGCCGACCTTTCGTCGAAGTAGTGCCGGATTACGTCCCGGTCGGGTCCCATCTGGGGAAGTCCCGGACCGACGATGAGCGCGCCGGTAAGCCGCTCGCCCCGAAGGTCGATTCCCTCGGCGAAGATACCGCCCATTACGACGAATCCGACAAGCGTTTCCCGTGGGGCGACGTCGAACAGCGCGAGGAAGAGCTCACGTTCGTCCTCGCTCATGCTCGGTTTCTGATGAACTACTCGGAACCCGAGATCCCGCGCGTGCGGAGAAAATCTGAGTCGGACCTGTTCGGCGTAGGCGTATGATGGAAAGAAAACGAGGTAGTTTCCGGTCCGGGCGGCGGCGACTTCGGCGATTCGCCCGCAGATCGCATCGTAGGAGGCGTCCCGCTGACGATAACGCGTCGATATCGTCGGATCGATGAAAAACGCGAGGTGTTCGCGTGGAAAGGGCGAATCGAGCGCAATCGAGTCGATTTCGAGATCGCCGGTGATCAGCGACGAGAAGTAGCGGATCGGCTCGAGCGTGGCGGAAAAAAAGATCGAACAGGCGCATCCGTCCGTCGTCCGGCGGATAAGCCCCGACGGATCGATGCACGAGAGGGTCACCGTGGTCGCGCGCGCTTTCGTCGAATAGAGAGTCAGATAGGGTTCGCCGTACCACTCCAGGACGCGGAGGAACGAGTGAAGCTCGAAGTAGAGATCGAGAATCTCGGGCCCCGGTGAGCCGGCGGCCCGTTCGCCGCTTTCGAACTCCCTTAAGAATCTCCTTATCGGCCCGTCGAGCTCGACCGGCGGGTCGGACTCTCCGATCCAACCGTCCGTTACATCCCTCTCGGCAAGCCGCCGGCGTATCGCGAGAAGCGCCGCGTTGATTTCGTCGAGTCGTTTCGCGAGCCCGGGGGCCGATTCCCGCAGGCGTCGTCGGCCCGCCATTATCGCGCGCTTGCTCAACGTCGCCGAAAACATCTTTCGCCCCCGGTCGACGAGATTGTGCGCCTCGTCGACGAGCAGGCAATACCCGACGCGACCGTGTTGGAAGAATCGCTGCAGTCGGGCCGTCGGATCGAAGGCGTAGTTGTAATCGCCGACGACGATGTCGGTCCATTCGGAGACGTCGAGGGAGAGCTCGAAGGGGCATACCTGGTGCCTTTCGGCGTACGATTCGATCGTTCGGCGAGTAATGATCGATTCGTCGAAAAGGTCGGCAAGCGCCTCGCCGACCCGGGCGAAATGTCCCCGCGCGTATCGACAGAGCGTCGCGTCGCACGGGGGACGCAGGTTCGGATACCGATCGCGCAGAAAGCAGATCTTGGCCTTCGCGGTCAGCGTCACCGATTTGACCGAAACGCCTGAGTCGATGAGCAGGTTAAGTGCGGCTTCGACGACCGTCCGGGTCACCGTCTTGGCGGTGAGATAGAAGATCTTTTCGACGTATCCGCGGGCGAGCGCCTTGAGCGCAGGGTATAGAACGCCGATCGTCTTGCCGATTCCCGTCGGCGCTTCGAGAAAAAGCGTCCCCTTCGCGCGTATCGTCTCGTAGACGCGCCCGGCCATCCGTTTCTGTCCCGGGCGAAAATCGGGAAACGGGAACGCGGCGGCGCCGATCGAGAGATTTCTGGAGAGTCGATGCCGGTAAAGTCGGTCGAGCCGGTCAAGAAATACGGCGACCGTTTCGCCCCAGAACGC
>JAJRYZ010000292.1 GCA_024275515.1 Spirochaetota bacterium | reverse complement strand
TCGGTCGCAAACGCCGGACCGTCCGATGCGGCGTGCTGCCACAAGCCGGTCGAAGAGCTGGAGCGCGAACGCGAGCGGTACCGCAGGATCGCGGCCGAACGTCGGATTCGTCACGATTCGTAGTCGACGATCAAACGAGACCGGAGTCGTCCTTGACATAACGCGCCCCTGACCCGTACGCTGGACGCGAAGCATACGCAGCGGATCACCGTCTTTCCGTACCGATCGCCCGGTATCCGGTTGCGACGGCGCCGACCTCCGACCGCAGATCGGTCGTCGGTCCGGGGCAACACGGGTGGGGGGCGTTTGTGCCGAAGAAGGACGTATTCCGACTCTACGACAACCGGGGCACTGGCGGGGTGATCGATTTATCAACGAGTTACATGGGCATCGATCTGAAGAATCCTCTCGTGGTCGCGAGCTCCGGATTGACGAGCAGCGTCGGTGGTGTGGAGAAATGCGCCCGGGCGGGCGCCGGGTGCGTGGTCCTCAAATCGCTTTTCGAGGAGCAAATCGACTTTGAGCTTGGCGGTCGGTCCGACGATCATGGTCCGATCGAACACCCCGAAGGCGAGGCGTATCTTCGCCGGATGGGTAAGCAACTCGGTCCCGCCGACTATCTCGATCTCATACGAGAGACGAGGCGGATTCTTGATATCCCCGTCATCGCCAGCGTGAATTGCGTATCGGCCGGCTGGTGGACCGATTGGACCGAGCAGATCGAAGATGCCGGCGCAAGCGCGATCGAACTCAATATCTCAGTTTTTCCGCGCACGAATGCCGAGAGTGCCCACGAGGTCGAATCGCGATTCTTCGACATCGTCGGACGGGTAACCGGTCGGATCGGTGTGCCTGTTGCCGTCAAGATCGGGCCTCATTTCACCGCTTTGCCTCATTTTGCCGCCGGTCTCGTCAAGCGAGGCATCTCGGGACTGGTGCTTTTCAACCGTTTCTATCAGTTGGACGTGGACGTCGATTCGATCGAGCTTGTCGCCGCCAACTACCTGAGCACTCCGTCTGAGATACAGCAATCGATTCGGTGGACGTCGATACTGAGCGACGAAATCGGCTGCGACATCGCCGCCGGTACCGGAGTTGAAGACGGAAACGATGTGGTCAAGCTACTGCTCGCCGGCGCCCGGGTGGTTCAGGTGTGCTCCACGCTGTACAGGAACGGCCACGCGCATCTTACGACGCTGCTGAACGAGCTGCGCGCATGGATGGAACGCGGCAAGTTCTACGGCGTCGACGAGTTTCGCGGAAGGCTCAGCCAAGCCAAGAGCGCTCATCCGCAAGCCTACGAGCGACTCCAATACATCAAAGCGCTGACAGGGTTGAGTTAACCGCCGTGATAACGACCTTTCGAAAGGGTGTACATCCGAAATCGAACAAACACCGCACCTGCCGGCTGCCGATCGCGTCACCTCCGCTGCCCGACATGGTCGTAGTTCCGTTGGTCCAGCACATAGGTGCGCCGGCAAAGCCGCTCAAGAGCAGAGGTGACGCGGTATCGCCTGGAGAACCGCTTGCCGAGATGGGCGGGCGGGTTTCGGCCGGCATCCACTCGCCGGTCGCCGGGACGGTCAAACGGCTCGTCCAAAAGCCTCTACCCGGGGGACGGATGGCCGATCATCTTGAGATCGTAGTGGACAGGGAAGCGACCGAGGCGCACGGCTGGGAGCGGCGCCCGATCGACATCGACCCCGATACGATCGTCAAGCGGATAGCGGACGCCGGAATCGTCGGGATGGGAGGCGCGACGTTCCCGACGCACATCAAATACTCCCCGCCCTCAACGACGCCGATCGATGTATTCATTGTCAACGGCGCCGAATGTGAACCGTATCTTACCTGCGATCACAGGCTCATGGTAGAGCGAGCCTCCGAAATCGTTTCGGCCGTTCGGGTGTTACACGGCGTTTTCTCGTTCGAAATGATCCTCTTCGGTGTGGAGGAGAACAAGCCGGATGCGCTCTCGGCTCTGGAGGAAGCCGTTCGAGAGGCGTCCGACCTTCCCGCACGCGTCGTGACTCTCGCGGTCAAATACCCGCAAGGCGCCGAAAAAATGCTGATACACGCGATGACCGGACGCGTGGTCCCCGCGGGCAAGCTTCCCCTGGATATCGGTGTGATCGTTTCGAACGTAGCGACGCTCAACGCCATATACGAAGCGACTCATCTGGGAAAACCGCTGATCGACAGGGTTATTACCGTCTCCGGCGACGGCGTTCACGGCCCGGCGAATCTGAGGGTTCCGATCGGAACGTCTTTCGAACATATCGCCGAAGTCTGCGGAGGAATCGACGAGGCCACGAAGAAAGTCGTCGTCGGCGGACCGATGATGGGTATCGCCGTTCCCACACTCGACTACTCGGTAAGCAAGGGCGTCTCGGGCCTGCTCTTTTTCACCGACGGGCACGTGCCGGAGACGACACCCTGCATCACCTGCGGTAGGTGCGTCCGAGTCTGCCCAATGAATCTGATGCCGCTCAAGTTCGCCGCCTACGCGAAAGCGAACGAGTTTGAGCGGGTCAAGGCGATGGGAGTCGAGAATTGCTTTGAATGCGGATCGTGCGCTTTCGCGTGTCCGGCGAAGATTCCGATCGTCGCATGGATCCGTTACGCAAAGAACAGTATTCGGGCGCGGGGAGTATGATCATGAGCAGCAGTGACGTCGGCTCGGGAAACAAAAAGACGCCGCTCGGAAACGATGGATTCATTCTAACCTCGTCGCCGCACGCTTTCGGCGCCCTCGACACGCGCACGATCATGTACGCAGTCGGTGCAACGTTGCTGCCGGCCGCCGCGATGTCGGTCGTACTGTTCGGCGCAAGAACTCTCGTTCTCTATCTTGTGGGGATCACCGCCTCCGTGGCCACCGAAGCGATAACGAAAATCGCACGTGGACGGAGCCCGCGAACGACGCTCGACGGAAGCGCTTTCGTTACCGGGCTGCTCCTGGTCATGACGCTGCCTCCGACCGTATCACCGGCCGCGGTCATTATCGGTGCGGTAGTCGCGGTGTTTATCGGCAAGGAGGTTTTCGGCGGGCTCGGGTCGAATATCTTAAATCCGGCGTTGGTCGGCAGAGCGTTTCTTGCGGCCGCGTATCCTGTCGGTATGACCACGTGGAGCGAACCGGCGCGTGTGTTCGGCTTTCTTCCGGCGCCCTCCGATGCGTTGAGCGGCGCTACGCCTCTCGCGGCGGCGAAATTCGATCATATCTCAACACCTCTCTTCGAGCTCCTGTTCGGACGGACCGCCGGAAGCATGGGAGAGACGAGCGTGATCCTTCTGGCTTTGGGCGGTATCGTCCTGATCGCGACGGGAATCGCGAGATGGCCGGTCGTCGTCTCCTTGCTCGGATCGGTTTTCCTCTTCGGCGAGGTGTTTCACCTTATCGACTCGACGGCATATCCGTCGGGGCTGTTTCATCTGCTGTCCGGCGGCGTTGCGCTCGGTGCATTCTTCATGGCGACCGATCCGGCGACCACGCCCATCACCGACCGGGGCGGCGTTATCTTCGGCGTCGGCGCCGGATTCCTCATCATCGTTATCCGGCTTTTCGGCGGTTTCCCCGAAGGAGTCATGTACTCGATTCTCCTCATGAACGCCGTGACGCCGATCATCGACCGGTACGCCAACGCGAGAACCTTCGGAAGCTCTCGCAACGAACGCGGGGTGAAGCGATGAAACCGATACTGATCGTCCTTACCTCCGTGACGCTCCTCTCCGGGATTGTTCTGGCGGTCGCGAATACCGCTTTTGCGGAACGAATCGAGGCGAATAGAAAAGCCGCCTTCGAACGGTCGCTCGCTCAGGTCTTTTCGGGGAGCGATTCGGCGACATTCGAGCGCCTCGCGGTCGACGCGACCTCCGTCCACATGGCCACGGCCGAAGACGGTGTGGTGCTTGGTTACGCCGTGGCGGTAGACACTCCCGGTTACGGCGGAACCATTCGACTGCTTGTCGGCGTCGGGCCGGATCTTACGACCATAATGGGCCTTGCGGTTGTCGAGAATATCGAGACCCCGGGCCTCGGTGCGCGCATCGAGGAAGAGTGGTTTCGCCGACAGTTCGAAGGGCTCGATGCGCGACGCGAGATTACCTACGTAAAGAACCGCGCGCCGGCGCCGGGTACGAACGGAATAGAAGCGATATCGGGCGCCACGATATCGACAAGGGCGGTCGTTTCCGGTATCAACAACACGCTCGACGATGCGATCGAAGCGATTCGGAAACTCGGCGCGTCCCGGGAGGCGGCACAATGACCGATACCGCGCCGTCCGTACACAAACGGCAGGGAACATCGATTCTTACGGAGTTCACCAAGGCGTTCGTCAAAGAGAATCCGGTCTTCGTTCAGGTACTCGGCATGTGTCCGACTCTGGCCGTAACGACCTCGGTGGTCAACGGAATGGGAATGGGACTCGCCACGATGTTCGTTATCGTTCTTTCGGCGGTCGTTGCGTCCGCCGTTAAACGCATCGTGCCCGATCAGGTGCGCATTCCCGTCTACACCGTCATCATCGCCACGTTCGTCACGCTGGTCGATCTGTTCATGCGAGCCTACATCCCGCCGTTGTCGAAGGCGCTGGGTCCGTACGTTCCGCTGATTGTGGTCAACTGCATTATCATGGGAAGAATAGAAGTGTTCGCGTCGAAAAAAGCGGTGCTTCCGTCGTTGGTGGATGCGACCGGAATGGGCGCCGCTTTTACCGTAAGTTTGATGATCCTCGGAGCCGTAAGGGAGCTTCTCGGTAACGGGTCGCTCCTCGGGATCGACGTTTTCGGGGCGGGATACCCGCCGATGATCGTCATGATTCTGCCTCCGGGAGCGTTTCTTACGCTCGGGATTCTCATGGCGGGGTTCAACGCCGCGAGACAACGACGCCGGCCGGTGTTGGTCGAGGGCTGATCAATGAACTATCTGCTTATCCTGGTTGCCGCGGTCATCGTCAACAACTTCGTACTCTCCTATTTCGTCGGCATCTGCCCGTTCATCGGCGTCTCGAAACGACTCGACTCGGCACTGTCGATGGGAATCGCGGTAACGTTCGTCATGACGCTCACATCGATTACCACCTGGCTCATCACACACTTTATTCTCATTCGATTGTCGATGCCGTACCTCGAGTATGTCGCCTATATTCTTGTGATCGCGAGTCTCGTTCAATTCGTCGAGATGTTCATCAAAAAGACGCTCCCGTCGCTCTACAGAGCCTTGGGCATCTTCCTTCCGTTGATTACGACCAACTGCGCGATCCTTTTCGTCGCGCTTATCCAGGCGATGCGAAGCTACGGTTTTCTCGAATCGATCGTATTCGGTTTCGGCGCCGGAGTCGGATTTACGCTGGCGATCGTCATCATGGCGGGGATTCGCGAACAACTCGACCTCGCGGACATTCCCGCACCGTTTCGCGGCGCCGCCATAACTCTCATAACCGCCGGGGTCCTGGCGCTGGCTTTTATGGGGTTCTCCGGGCTCTTTTCGGTATGATCACACACCGTCGAAACGGTAGAGGAGCGCTGCGGCCATGACGATTATTCTTGCGGGCGCGCTGATGGGGCTTATCGGGTTGGCTTTTGCGGCGTTCCTCGCGCTTGCCGACTCGAAGTTCAGAGTCGATATCGACCCGACGATCTCCGAGTTGGAAGAAGAGCTGCCCGGGCTCAACTGCGGGGCGTGCGGATACCCGTCTTGCTCCGCTTACGCAGAGGCGGTCGCCGGAGGCGTGACCGTCGATCTGTGCGCCGTGGGGGGAGAACAAACCACCCGTGCGCTCGCTCGCATCATGGGAGTACAGGTGTCCGACGAATTGGCCGAGCGGCTCATTGCCGTCGTCTTTTGTCAGGGCGATTCTGACGCTTCACAGTTTCCGGGCGTATACCGAGGAATACCGGACTGCGCCGCAGCGGCCTATTCGCAGGACGTGGCGAAGCGGTGCAAGTACGGTTGCATCGGTCTTGGATCGTGCGTCGCGGCTTGTCCGTTCGACGCGATCCGCATGAGTGCCGTCGGCATTCCGGTCGTCGATGCGGAGAAGTGCACCGCGTGCGGCAAGTGTGTTGTCGCGTGTCCGCGCGACCTTATCGAGCTTCACCCGCTCTCGCACGAGGTATTCGTTTACTGCAAATCGCAGGATACGGGGCCCGTCGCGCGCAAGATCTGCAAACGAGCGTGTATTGCGTGTCGGATCTGTGTCAAAGCCGCTGCGAACGACGAAAACCCCGACGCGGTAAAGATGGACGGAAACCTCGCGGTCGTGACCACCGACCCGTACTCGGCAAAGGCCGAATACGGAGAAAAGTGTCCGACCGGCGCGTACGGTGTCGGGTGCAACGTCGTTCGTCGAAAGGTCCCGGTCGGCGCGCCGGGAGGCGGCGTTGGAGAGACCGTATGATAGAGGAAGACGGGGTCGTCGTGGGTGCGAGCGATAACGAGCTCGCGATACGAATCGATCCGGAAGGCTCGTGCGACGGGTGCCCCGTAAGGGAGAACTGCTATGCGAACGGCCGAATCGTTCGGGTTCCTCTGCAGCCCGGCGTCGCGGTAGACGACCGCGTCCGTTTGTCCATCCGAAACGCCTCGGTTCTCCAAATCTCGGCGTTGGTCTACGGTGCTCCGCTCGTTGCGTTGGTCGTGGGAATCGCGGCAGGCTATCTGCTGTTGTTCCCGTCGTTCCCGGAAGACGCGAGGATCCTGCTTTCGGTGGCGATCGGGGGTGCGCTCTTCGCGCTCTCCGCACTGTTCGTTGGACGCACGGGCAGACGTATCAACGCAAAACTTGAACACCGCATAAAAATTCGCCGCTCCGACGTTTGACGCGCCGTTCGTGACTTTCGCCTTGTCGGACCCGCCGAACACCGAGGTCGCAGAGGCGCACGATGGTCCCGACGGCAATCCGGTCAGTACGAAAGTGCATCGGTGTCGGAAGATGCGCCGTCGCCTTCAATGCTGACGAGAACCTGGTTCGGGAGACAAGCCAGCCACTCTCCGGCGCTCTCTATCCAGCCTTTTTTTACACAAATCTGTTTCGGCCCGGGGTCTTCGAGAACACGCACGCGACCGTCTACGATTTCTATCATCGTCCCGCCCAGCGGGCCGTCGACCGTAACGGTTTCCGTCGAGCTCAGCTGATAGACGTATTCGTCGTCGACGGTTCGGATGTGCACCCGGGGGACTCCTCCGCGCGATGAGGCGAGCAGCACCGAGGCGCCTACCGCGAGAAGAGCGGCCGCGCACGCACAGAAGTCGAGCGGCCTTAGCCCGCGCAGCGCCGATCGGCCCATAACGCCGAGGTCGGTTGTCCTCTTCTCCTATCCGTGTTTTCGAAACTTGGCGATAGCGTTCATAACCTCGTCGACCTTTTCCGCCTTGCCGCCGGGATCGTCGCTCTGCATTGCTTCGGCGACGCACGTGTTCAGGTGATTTACCATGACCAGATCTTCTACACCATGAAGCGCTGCAACCACGGCGCTGGTCTGCGTAAGGATATCGACGCAGTAACGCTCCTCCGTAAGCATCCTCTGGATACCGCGAATCTGCCCTTCAATCCGTCTGAGCCTGGCGAGAGCCTTGTCGGCGATTCTGTCCGTCATTTTTCTTCCCTTATTTAAGAAACATACCGGGCCCGGCATTCGTCGTTCCGAAACGTGTCCGACGTCACGGTCCCCGATCGACGGTATACCCTGCCCCGGTACTCCATAGTGTACGATCCGACCTGACGAGAGTCAAGAGCCCGCCGCACCGACCGGAGCGATTCCCTATGCGGGTCGCCACATTGAGAATCGCCGCATTCAGCCGTCGTAAGACGGCCGTTTCCTTCGATATCGCCGCGAAACGGGCGCGGAAGTCGACCGCGTCTCCGGTTGACTGCCTTCGCCCACGATCGTATCTTTGCCGCTGAAAACGGTTACCCTATCCGGGATAGGTACAACAGGGGGCTTCGCACCACGTTTTGGAATGAAGGAGGCGCGTCCGACGAAATGATCCGGAGCGAGATTCTCGGACCGCCGGACCTGCTTCTCGACAGCGAGTTACGGCCGTGAAAGCAAGGAAGGCGATCTATGTCTCTCTGACCGCACTGTCCGGCGCGGCGTTCCTCGCCGCGTTTTCCTACGTCCGTCTGTGGAATACGGAACTTACCGTGAGCGACGAGCTGCTATTCGTTGTTTCGCCCGGCGAATCGTCCTCCTCGATCGCCGAAAACCTCGCGCGCAACGGGCTGTTTCGCCGCCCCACGCTCTTCCGCGGGCTTTTGCGGCTGACGGGGTACGACAAACGCATGAAGGCGGGCGCCTACCGCGTCGCACCAGGCGTGCGCGTGAAGGACTTCGTATCGGCGGTCTCATCGGGCCGCGCCGTGCCTGACGACGTCCTTGTGCGCGTTCCGGAGGGCGCGACGGTCGAACGGATTCTGGAGATCGTCGGCGCTTCGGGCGCGGTTCGCGATGCGCATCCCACCGGAAGAATCGTTATGAGCGCAAAGTACGACGACTATTGGTTTTTGAGCGGAGTTTCATACGGGGAAAGTCTTGTCGGATACCTATTCCCGGATACGTACGCGTTCGCGCCCGGATCGGATTGGACGTCGGTAGTCTCACGGATGCTGTCGAACATGGAGGAGAAACTGCTACAGCTCGGCATAACGAAATCGGATTTTTTGAGCGGCGAGGGGCTCACGATTCACGAAATCGTCACGCTGGCCAGCATCGTTCAAAAGGAAAGCACGTCGGGGGAAATGGCGACGATCGCGGGGGTTTTTGTCAACAGGTTGCGCAGAGGATGGAGACTTGAGTCCGACGCGACGGTCAATTTTATACTCGGCACCAGCAAACTCATCCCCAGCGCCCGCGACATTCACGTCCCGAGCCCCTACAACACTTATCTCAATCGGGGACTGCCGCCCGGTCCGATCGGCAACCCCGGAATCGAGGCGATTCGGGCCGTGCTCGACCCCGAAGAGCACGATTATTTGTTCTTTCTGCACACCCCCGAATCGAAAACGATTCTTTCCAAAACATTCGAGGAACATCTGGAGGCGCGCGCTCGACATTGGGAGTCGGCCGACCCTTCCGACACGACGGTCAGGTAGTGGGCGAAGAATCCGTCCGGTCGCGCCGCGCGCGCCGGCTGAGCTCGTCGATGAATTCAAACAGCGCCCCCACATCGCCTCCCCGTCGCACGATTTCGGTAGTGTAGTCTCGGGTCAGACAGTATGCGCACCTTTCGGCGCCACGATTTTCGAAATACGTCAGGCAGACGTTCACCACGCTCATGTTCTTCAGTCGCGGCGACAGCGCGACGGCCTTTTTGAATCCGGACAGCGCGTATCGCCCCGGACAATGCGACGGCTTCGAGGCGTCGTGCCGACCTCGGTACACATTGACCCACAGAGTCGTTTCGGGCGACTTCAACCCGGAAAGAACCCAATTCACCGTTTTCGTTTTGGCTTCGATATCCGGAGACGTGTTCAGTGCCCACGCGGCGCCTTCACCGTCCACCTGAGGCGCAAGAACATCATCGTGAGCGTGATTCAAGACCAGATGCGGCCTGAGAAACTTCTCGCGTAGATCCCCCGGCAGATCGTCAAGGAACGAGACCGGATCGTACGGTAGACGGATACGAAACGGATCGTACGCTTCGTCGACCTCGAGCGACTTTTCATTCTCGTGCAGGAGCGTCACCACCGTCGCCGCGTAACCGTGAGAGGAAAAGAACCTGCACACCTCCTCGTCCCGATTCGTGGGAAACAGAGCTATGAGAACCGACCGTGCTTCCGATTTCATATTCATCTTCGTCAATGCCTCCGTTTGCGAAGGTATCGTTCGACGCTGTTCACCGCCGTGGCCGCTTCGCCGACCGCGGTAACAATCAAACGCGATTTCCCCGGATACGCGACAAGGTCGCCGCATGCAAATACTCCGTCCGCCGACGTGCGCATTTCCGTGTCTACGGCGACTCTCGCCTTGACCCGTTCCAACGGAAGCGTTCGGAGAAAATCGGTATTCGCGCGTACGCCGATGTTTACCAGCACACGCAGACAATCGATACGCCGCTCCTCTCCGCCGTCGGCGCGCTTCACATGCAAAGATATCCCGTCGGTGGAATCGACGATGTGGCCTACGTCCCACCCCAGCAGCATCCGAACGCCGGCCGACCGAAGCGCTTCCACCGTCCGCTCCTGAGCCCTCAAGGCTTCCCGCCGATGTATGATCGTCACTTCCGCCGCGTGCCGCGCCAGAAGAAGCGCGTTGTCGGCCGCACCGTCGCCGCCCCCGACGACGACAACCTTGGTTTCGTTCCAGCCGTCGGGATCGTCTATCACATAGAAGAGCTTTTTGCCCTCCACCTCGCGCTCGCCGTCCACCTCGAGCCTTCGCGGCAGAACAAGACCCATTCCGCACGCCAGGATCACTGCCGACACGAGGTACCGAGCGCGGTCCGTTTCGACGGAGATTCCATTCTCCACGATCCGCAGGCCCGATACCTCGCACTCCTCGCTCGGCGCTACGCCCGATTCCACCGCTTGCCGGACCATCCGTTTCGCCAGCGATCCGGCCGGAATCCCCGAATTACCCGGATAGTTGTAGACCGGCTTATGTGGATAGAGCGTGGCAAGTTGCCCTCCCGCTCGTCCTCCTTCGAGGATCACGGTGTCGATACCTTTGTCTACGGCAAAAACACCGGCGGTAAGACCCGCCGGGCCCGCGCCGATAATCGCGAGCTCCGGTTCGAGAACGGCGTCGTCGTGAGTCACGAGCCGGCACCTCCTTAAAACGGACGTATTCGATGAAGATTCCCCGGCGGCGGGGCCGGTCGAACGATATATGACCAACATACGGATCGATTGCCGGACGGACAACCGAAATACCCGGGAAATCGTCGTGCGCGAGGACTCGGCGGCAACCGGCATGCGAAAGGCAAAGCGTCGGTTCGCATTGAAAGTAGCCGTCTTCGTCAATCATTCCTTGACGATTATACCCCCGGGGGTATATTGTTTTGGTGACGGGCGGCGTGTGTCGAACAATCGACGACGCCGACGCCGGACGCCGATCGATTCGAAATCAATTGCGGCGCCCGCGGACGACGGCGGGGAATCCGCGACTCTCGCCGTCAGACACAACCTAAG
>JAJRYZ010000291.1 GCA_024275515.1 Spirochaetota bacterium | reverse complement strand
GAGCGACGGAAGGTGGGGAATATGATTACCCTGAATTTAGATCTGTGGGGAATCCAAATTACCCTGGAGTTGATACCTGGGGAATATTATTACCCTACAGCCGTCCAAAGTGAGGAATTGAGATTACCCCGGGATTCTAAACGTGGGGAATTAACGTTACCCGCGACACCCGTGACGTTACCGAACGCAAAAAGCTTGAGGAGCAGTTCCTCCAGGTCCAGAAAATGGACGCGATCGGCCGGCTGGCGGGAGGCATCGCGCACGATTTTTATAATATCCTCGTACCCATCATCGGCTATGTCGAATTGACAATGATGAATTTGGACACGCAAAGTAGACTCTATGCCAACCTCAAACATGTCCGACAGGCCATAGACCGGGCCGCCGGCCTGACTCGCCAAATCTTGACCTTTGGTCGCAAACAAGTGCTCGAAATGCGAGTAATAGACCTCAACGCGGTTGTCGCGGATTTCGGGAAAATGGTCAAGCGCCTGATCGGAGAAGATATCGAGCTACGAACCTTTCTGGAACCTGATCTTTACCCGGTCAAGGCCGACAAGGGGCAGCTTGAGCAGGTGTTACTGAACCTGGCGGTCAACGCCCGCGACGCGATGCCCATCGGCGGGAAACTGACGGTTGAAACCGCCAACGTCTATCTGGACGAGGGTTATGTCCGGCATTATGCCGATTCCTTGCCGGCCGGCCGCTACACGATGCTGGCCGTCAGCGACACGGGTCACGGCATGGCGCCCGACATCCGGCAAAAGGTTTTTGAACCTTTTTTCACCACCCGCGCACAGGGTAAGGGAACCGGGTTGGGGCTGGCCACGGTCTTCGGCATTGTCAAGCAACATGGGGGCGATATTCGGGTCTATAGCGAACCGGGTGAGGGTGCAACTTTCAAGATCTATCTGCCTCGAGCAAGAGATGTAGTCGAGCCGCAGGATGCGACGCCTGCGGAATCACGCGCGATCCACGGGACGGAAACCGTTTTCGTGGTAGAAGACGACGAGATGGTCTGCAGATTGATTTGTGAAACTCTGACCGCTCACGGATACAAGGTCGTCGAAGCTCGCAGCCCGGGCGATGCGTTGAAACGGCTTTCCGGATGTCGAGAAACCGTCCATCTTCTATTGACGGATGTGATCATGCCCGACATGAACGGAAAAGAACTCTACCGACGTGTCGCCGCCGTTCGTCCCGGCATCAAAGTGTTGTATATGTCCGGTTATACGGACAATATCATCGTCCATCACGGCATATTGGATGAAGGCATAGATTTTCTGCAAAAACCCTTCACGGTTCATAGTCTCACGCAAAAGATCAGAGAAGTCTTGGGATAGAGCGGACCATCTCGATTTCTCCGGTCACGTACGCGGGTCGGCCTCAGACTTCTCCGGGCCGGTCGAGACGATCTCGATAGCCGCCGTTTGCCGTCTCTCAGGACTTCGCAGGCCGGCAATATCCGCACAGGACGGGCGGGAGTTCCAGAAATAACCGTCAGGCGCCCTTATTCATGTGCTCTCGAAGCAATCCGTTCAGAAGCGTTTGATACCCGATCTTCTTTTCTCGCGCTTCCTTCTTCAGGTACAAGATGATATCTTCGTCCAATCGAATTGTCGTAGACACTTTACGCGGATGGAAGAAGCGTCCACGAAGACCCTTTGAGAAATCATATTCTTTTTTCAGCTCAAATTGATCTTCCATATGTTTCATATTGTTTACGCTCTTTTGAACTCGCCTCCCGGGCGGAAATTATGCGAATAATCTCTTCGGCTTCATCAGTGAAGTAGAGATGGGCTACGACCACGACCGCTTGCTTTCGAGTCGCTCCGACGGTGACCCACCGCTCCTCAAAATAATCAAATCTTTCATCAAGAATTGAAAGATGCAACGGATCGGCGAACACTTCGCGTGCAGTTTCGAATGAAATACCGTGGTCTTTGATATTCCTCTTGTTTTTCGCCTCATCCCACTCAAAACGCATTGTAAATGATATACCCTTGTAGTTACATTGTCAATACATGTCGCAACGCAGGAGCCGTTCTCGATATGGCGAGCATATCGAGAACGGCTCGGCGCACCAGTACGCGAATACGACGTTCTCCCAGGCTATCGGCGGTCCGGACAGGCTAAACGTCGGAGAACGTCGAAGCGAACGGATCTTTCAGGGTCAAGTTCAGAATTCCTGAGCGGATCAATTACCGCGAGAACAGCCGGCTTTCGGTTGCCGACGGCGGCAACTCGGAATCCGACAGGACAGTTTTCGAACTACTCTATCCGAGCACAACTCAATGAACACACCGGATTGCAGATTACTAAGGAATAGCTTATAGTAACAACAATATGGAACCTTGCGATACGGTTGTACGCTGTATCGAACCTGCTCCTGAGCGCAAAAGGGGAACACCCTGGAAGACGTTTTTGAACGCCCATTGGAACGTCTTGGCCGCTATCGACTTCCTTAACGTCGAAGTCCTCACCTTTCACGGTGTTATTCGCTTTTACGTCCTATTCGCGATACGCCTTGAAACGCGGGAGGTTAAGATCGTCGGAATTACCGATCAGCCCTGCGAAATCTGGATGAAGCAAATGGCCCGCAATCTGACCGATCCTTTCGACGGTTTTTTACGCGGTGTCCGATACCTAATCATGGACAGGGATCCGCTCTTTACGATCTGTTTCAGAAATATGCTCAAGAATAGAGGGACGAATCCAGTGCGATTACCCTCGCGAAGTCCTAATCTGAATGCATTCGCTGAACGCTTTGTCCTGTCAATCAAGTCCGAATGTCTGAACAAGATCATTCCCCTTGGTGAGAAGCATCTTCGTCTCGCCATCAAGGAGTATATGGCGCACTACCACACCGAGCGTAATCATCAGGGATTGGACAGCCGCATCATTCGTGCCGAGGAGAGTGTAGGAAGGAGTGAAGGCGCCGTCAAAGCCAGGTCTCGACTCGGAGGCTTCCTCAATTATTACTATCGTGCAGCGGCCTGAGAACAGGAGGATCGAAGGTCAAGAGAAAGTTGCCGGACCGGGATGCTCAATCATAAGACTGATCATAGCCTTCGCCATACGAACCTTGGGTTTCGCAAATCAACAAGAGCTGTGCGGCTGGACGCATCGTTTGTGCTCCAATCACCGGATATTGGCCGACGCCTGGGGACCTATCAAGACCGTTCCCGATACTTGGACTCGTCGACATCGCAAAAACCTATATCCGGCGATTCTTTATGCTTTCGTTGGATCCAAAACATCGTCCGACCGAGTTTTGGCACACCACGGGAAATAGAAAACCCGTCGTCCCGGAGAAGACCTGCGGAGAGACGGGTTGTCTTTTTTCAAATGGTGGAGGTGGCGGGAATCGAACCCGCGTCCTGAAGGGTAGGCGCCGAACCTCTACAGGTTTAGCCCCTTATTTGATTGTTCCCTCGCCCGGCCGGATCAAGAGGCCAACCAACCGGACTCGGTAGCCGGATGTGTGTCCCGCTCGGCGTCCGGCGGCGCCGAGCGGCAAGTCCTGTTTTCTTTCAGACGGCCCGCGGCTTCAGAACGGCATCCGCGGCGCCCGTCGCAGCGCTATTTAGGCTGCGATAGCCAAGTTGTCGTTGGCAGTTAAAGGGTTGCCGCGTTAAGGCGAGCGACAATCCACCTGCAATCCGCCACCGTACGTGCCTCCAGTCGAAACCGGTGCACCCCCCCACGGGATCCGTCCCCGTTCGGTCTTTCGCGTGCCGAAAGACCGAACGAAAAGGTCCCTAGTATAAGGATACATGTCGATCGGCCGGTTGTCCAGCTAAATAATCGTCCGGCTGCGGTTGCGGCGGGACGACGAAGCAGTCGAAAGTGATTGGCGCCGGCCGCAGGGAGCAGGAAGGCGCCAAGTCCGACCTCCCGGTCATGCGGCGAGGATTTCGGCCGAGATCGACCGCCGCGAAATGATCATCATTCTCTTGGTAGTAATCCGACCTGCCGTGAGCCGGAAACCGCGTCTTGGAGATCCCGTCGAGATTCCGGTCGAAGCGATTGTCGACGGTTCATCGAAGAATCGAACGCGACGCTTGTCGCGAACCTTCGCCCTCCTATCGTCTGTGAAGCTCCCGCTCGGCGTCTCGCTTCATGTCGCGCTCCTTGATCGCCTGGCGTTTGTCCGCGAGCTTCTTTCCCTTGCCGAGCCCGACCTCCACCTTGACCAGTCCTCGTTTCAGATAGAATCGCGTAGGAATAAGCGTATAGCCGCGTTCATCCACTTTGCGTCGTAGCCGCTTGATCTCGTCGCGATGCGCGAGGAGTTTACGTTCGCGATCGGGATCGTGGTTGAACAGGTTGCCCTGTTCGTACGGCGAAATGTGAAAACCGATTAACCAGAGTTCGTTATTAACGATGCGGCAATACGCGTCGGAAAACGAGAACCGGCCCGATTTCATCGATTTGACTTCGGTGCCGCGCAACTCGATCCCGCACTCGATCCGCTCATCTATCTCATAACTGAATCGGGCGCGTCGGTTGACCGCCAGGGTCTTGGTCCCGGCGGCCGCGCCTTCGGCGCTCATAACGATTCGACAACGGCGAGCCTGAACCCGACAAAAGGTGTGCACCACTCGGGCCTGTAGGAGCCGCGCGTCGATACTTCGATACGTTCGATAACCGTGTCGGCCCAGGAGCCGCCGCGAACAACACGCTCAGCGCCGGCGAAACGGGTTACGCGCTCCTCGGCGGTGGAGCCGTCGAATCCGGTGGCGTAGTAGGCGAGAGGAAAGTACCAGCTGCCGGTCCACTCCCAGAGGCTTCCGAGGAGTTGCGCCGGCCGGGCGCGCGCCCGTTCGAATACCGTCAGCGCGGAAGGCGCGGTCTTGCGAACGGCGAATACCTTTTCCGGATCGTCGGCGACAAGCTGCGCCGCGCGTTCCCACTCGGATTCCGTCGGCAACCCGGCAACAAAGCCGTCGGGAAGCAATGACGTGACCCAGCGCGCATAGGCTTCGGCCGCATAAAACGAGACGTACCGCAGCGGTTGGTCGGGTCGGGAGACTTCTCCGCTCTGCGCGCGTTCCCGATCCTGCCGGGTCCAATCGTAGAGGTAGTCTTTCGTGACCACGCCGTCGGCCAATAGAGCGTCGAGATTCTCCGGACGCCAGTACGCGTTGTGCTGCAAAAACTCCGCGTATTCGCCGCGCGTGACTTCGCCCTGCTGCAAAAAATAAGACTTCACATAGCGCAGATGCGGATGCTCGCGTCCGGATGCGGAGTAACCCTGAACAAAAGCGCCGGTCGGAATCGAAACGAACTTTCTTCCGGCCATTTCCCGAACGGCGAAACCGATTCGGTCGTCGTCGACCGAAGGCGCCTCACCCAACGCGAGACTTTCGCCGTAACGGCGTACGAGGGAAGAGTACCACGGCCGTTCAAGCACCCTCTCGGCGCCGCCGGCGGCGGCGAAATCGGAGACAAGAAAAATGATGTTCTCATACGCACCGGCAAGTTGTATGAAAAACCGTACCGTCTCGAGCATCGACTGCGGCGTCGGGAGACCGGGGCCGGAAAAACGATAGACCGCCGCCCGCAGTATGTCGGCGGCGAGCGGCGGCTCGGCGGCGTTCAGCAACGCCGCCGTGAGAAAAGCGTCGGCAAGTTCGGCGGCCCCCCCGGTCTCGACGAACGCCTTCATCGCCCGCGAGGCCACCGGTTCGGGAGTATAGGTGGACGAGAAGGGCGATACGAGCGCCCACCCGGACAGTTCGCGAAAAGCTTCGGAGAGAAGACGTTCCCCGGACTCCAGCTCCAAATCGAAGTGACGCGCGACCCGCTTCGGAAACAGCAGCGACGCGAAAACCCTGCCCGGCACATCGATCGTGGCCGACGCCGGGAGAAAAGCGAAACGGGATACCTCGATCGTCCGCTCGCCCGAAGCAACCTGCACGGTGAGCGGAGTGCTTCCCGCGTAGCGGCCGTCGACGTAGACCGCCGCGTCGTCGGGAGAGCTGTCGATCGTCAAGCGACTTCCGTAGCTGCGAATGCCGGGGAAAAACAATAGAAAAAAAAGCGCCGAAAACGTGATGAGCGAGTAGAGGACCGTGAGGTAAACACCCGGCTGCACGCCCAGAAACGGTTTGAGACGTACGCGTACGTCTTCCGGCGATTGTTCTGCGTGTTTTCCTGCGGCCATGGCAGCGGATTATAGGAGCGGGTCGTGAGCTTGTCAACGCAACGGTTCTATGTTACCGTCCGCGAAGAAGTTATGATGGATCGATGGTACTCTTCCGTTGTGGTATATACCGAGCGGGTCCTTACTTGGCGGAAGCGCCGGCACCTGAAAAAGAAGATCCGGCAAAAAAAGCGGCACCCGATCGTCGAATGGGTCGACGCGTTTCTGTGGGCGGCCGTGGTGGTGTTGTTGATAAACCAATATTTGTTTCAGGCGTACCAGATTCCCAGCGGTTCGATGGAGAATACACTTAAGATCTCCGATCGGATCTTCGTCAATAAGCTCGTCTACGGTCCCGAGCTTATCCCCGGGATGCTCAAGATTCGCGGCTTTGCTCAACCGCGGAGGAATCGCGTTATCATCTTCGAAAGCCCGACCTACCTGTCCAAGGGACCTCTTTTCGACGTCCTGCAGCGTGTAATCTATATGCTTACCCTGTCGCTCGTCGATATCGACCGCGACGAGAACGGAATGCCCCGGGCGCACTTCCTTATCAAACGCGCCGTCGGAACCGGCGGAGACAGACTTCGCATCCGCGAAGGCAATCTCCAGGTCCGGCTTCCCGGAATGTCTTTGTGGACGACGGAGGAGGCGGTCAAGCACTATCGCGAGACGCAGTTCACTACCCGCAGAATGATCCGACCGTCCGAATACGAGGCGATCAACGCGGCGGTGCGATCGGGCGCCTATACCGATCAGGGGCTCGAGCCTCCGGCCGCCGACCGGACGACGCTCGCAGACGCACAAACGGTCAAGAGCGACGCCTATCAGCGATGGGCCGTTTTCAACGAGACGATGCACCAGATCTATCCGCACGTGGAGCGGTATCGCAGCGAATATGGTAAGTACTCGCTCGGTTGGTATATTCCCGAAGGGTGGATCTTCCCGATGGGGGACAATCGCGACAATTCGAACGACGCCCGGTATTTCGGCCCGGTAAGCCTCGACAACGTCCTGGGCAGGGGGATGTTCATCTACTGGCCACCGGCGAGGATGTCGAAGATACGATGATTGGGAGACATCGGGAGTACCGGCTCTATCGCGAACGTCCGTCCGCGGTGCGCCGGATCGCTTCGGTGCTTTTCTTTTTCCTTGGCCTGTTTTTCTCCTATCTTATCGTTACCTCTTTTCTGCTTCGCACGATTGCCGCCGGTTCATCGTCGATGGAACCGACGGTGGTCCCGGGGGACCGTCTGTTCGTCACGCCGCTCGTCTACGGCCCGGTGGTTCCATTCTTCAACTGGAAGATGCCTCCGGTTACCTTGCCGCGTCGGGGCGATCTCGTTCTTGTTCGGCCGCCCTACTATCGAAGTACGTGGTTCCTTGAAGCGGTGTCGCCGGTCGTTTCGTTCTTTACGCTTCAAAAAGTAAGGGTGCTTTCGCGCGCCGGCGGCATAGAGCAGGCGGAGCTCATCCGGAGGGTCATCGGACTGCCCGGCGACACGGTGCGAGTGGCCGCGTTCGCGGCGGAGGTGCGACCGGCCGGGTCGAAGCGGTTCATTCCCGAGGTCGACCTTTCCCGCCGGGGGTATTCGACGACTTTCGATCCACTGCCCGACGCGTGGAACGAGTCGCTGCCGTTTTCGGATTCACCGCGGGAGTTCGAGCTCGACGAGGGGGAGTATTTCCTGATGAGCGACAATCGCAGCTTTACCAACGATTCCCGGTATTGGGGCCCCGTCGGAATCGAGGCGATCACCGCTCGCGTACTCCTGCGCTACCGGCCGCTGTCGGATTTCGGTGTTCCCCAATAGCCTCACTTTCGCCGCCCACGATTCGCTTTCCGTCTATCTCCATCTTCCCTTCTGCAGCAGGAAGTGCGGCTATTGCGACTTCTTTTCCGTCGTCCCCGCCTCCGATCGTCTTGTGAGCACGACCGTCCGGCGGACGGTCGACGATCTGCGCGACGCGCTGGAGAGACTGCAAACCGCGGGACGCCTCCGGGAGATCCGTTCGCTCTACGTCGGGGGAGGAACGCCGAGCTCGCTCCCGCGCGAGGTCCTCGACGCGTTTTTGGAATCGGTCGGTCGCGTCCTGCCGGCGCCGCCGGGTGAGTTCACGATCGAGGCGAATCCCGAGTCGATCGACGAACCGTTTCTCGACGCACTCGACAGGCACAGGGTCGGACGGCTGAGCCTCGGAATACAGAGCTTCTGCGACTTGACGCTCCGCTACCTCGGTCGGCGCGCGACGGCCCGGATCAACCACGCCGCCCTCGAAATGATACGCGCCCGGTATCGGGGGCTCCTCAACGTCGACCTGATCGTCGCGGGACGGACGCGTGGGGAGGCCGCGCGGTCGATCGACATCCTTACCACCCGCTACCGACCCGCGCATGTTTCGCTCTACCTACTCACCGTGGAACCGGGCACTCCTCTCTCTGTTTCAATCGGGAGCGGAGCCGCATCGCCCGTCGATGAGGATTTTCAAAGCGAACTGTGGCGAGAAGGGATCGATGCGCTCGAACGGGCGGGGTATCGGTGGTATGAAGTATCGAGTTTCGCGGTGATCGGTCGGGGCGGGGTTCGGCGGTGCGCGCATAACATGGGTTATTGGAGAATGGCGCCCTATCTCGGGATCGGCCCCGGGGCGGTATCGACTCTGGCGGGGGAACAAGGCCCGCTTCGAATCGAGGCGTCGCGAGCGATTCCGTCGCCGTCCTACCGGGTCGAGTCGATCACTCCGGAGGAGTTCTATCTGGAGCACATCATGATGAATCTTCGGACCGACGAAGGCGTCGACCGGGCGCGACTGCGGTCGGTTTTCGGCGTAGACCCGGTCGACGCGGCCCCGAAAGCGATCGCGGCCGCCGAGGCGCGCGGCGATCTCGAAGTGAACGAAACCGCCGTCCGGACCGCCGGGCGCGGGAGGTTTTTTCTCGATTCGATACTGACGTCGATCGCCGCGGAAATCGGTTTTCTCGTCCCGGCGCGCTGCGACTGGCCGGGCGGCGCAAGGTACGGCCACGGTCGCTCGGCGCCGAAGCGCCGGTAGGGGCAATATTGACGCGTCAACTCGGCGCGTGATACGCTTCGCCACCCCGAGGAGATCAGAAGATGTCTGGACACAGCAAATGGGCGACCATTCGTCACAAAAAAGGCGCCGAGGACGCCAAGCGCGGGCGGTTGTTCACAAAACTGATAAAGGAAATCACGGTGGCGGCGCGGACCGGTGGTGGAGACGAAAACGCCAACCCGCGTCTACGTACGGCGATTCTCAAGGCGAAGTCGGCGAACATGCCCAAAGACAACATCGAGCGCGCGATAAAAAAGGGCACCGGCGAGCTGGAGGGCGTGGACTATACCGAGTTGACCTACGAGGCGTACGGTCCGGGGGGCGTCGCCATACTCATACAGTGTCTGACGGATAACAAGAACCGCACCGCGGCCGATATTCGCAACATCCTCACCAAAGGCAACGGTAACCTCGGCGAGACCGGGTGCGTCTCGTATCTGTTCCAGCGCAAGGGGGTTATCGCGGTCGACGGCGAGCGGTACGACGAAGACACGGTGATCGATGTCGCGCTCGAGGCGGGCGCCGACGACGTGACGAACGACGGTGGGTATATCGAAGTCGTTACCGAACCTGAATCATTCGAGAAAGTTCTCACGTCGCTCACCGACGCGGGAATCGAAAACACTTCGGCCGAGGTGACGATGGTCCCCGACGCGAGTGTTGCGCTCGACGATGGGACGACGAGAAAGGCGTTGAACCTTATCGAGAATCTGGACGAGCACGACGACGTGCAAAACGTTTCCACAAATCTCGACATACCCGACGATTTCGAGCTTGAAACATAGCCGGGCTCGACGGGACGTTGCATGACGGTCGTTCTGGGAATCGACCCCGGAATCGCCACAACCGGATACGGAGTCATCAAAGCCGAATCGACGAGATACCGATACGTCGCTCACGGGACCATCGAAACCGAGGTCGGACTTTCCAGCGGGATGCGGCTGTCCGTTATCTACGACGGAATCGTCGAAGTCGTACGCCGATATCACCCCGCCGTTGCCGGCGTCGAGTCGCTCTATTTCGCGCGAAACATCACGAGCGCCTTTCCGGTGGCGCAGGCCCGCGGCGTGTTGATGCTCGCGCTGTTCCAGGAGGGTGTTGAAACGCGCGAGTACCCGCCGCAGGAAATCAAACAGGCGATCAGCGGCTCGGGAAAGGCGCCCAAGGCGCAGGTGCAGGAGCTCGTCCGGGTTCTGCTGGGTTTGTCGGAAGTGCCGCATCCCGATCACGCCGCCGACGCGCTCGCGGCCGCAATTTGCTGCTACAATCGCTATACTACGGAAATGAGAATCGAGGCCGGCAATGATCCATAGCCTTACCGGGACGATTTCCGGAGTCGAGCCGAATGCTTTGCACCTCGAAACCGGAGGTGGAATCGAGTGGGCGCTGCAGATCTCGGCGAAAACCGCCGAGACGCTTCCGGGAATCGGTGAATCGACGCGTGTTTTTACCTACGTGCATCATCGTGACGATCAGCTGTCGCTTTTCGGTTTCGCGACCGCCGCGGAGCGCTCGGTTTTTACCGATCTGCTTCGCGTCGGCGGAATCGGTCCGCGCCAGGCGCTTCGAATACTGTCGGGAATGAGCGTCGAACAACTGGTGAGGAGTCTCGACGAGGAGAACGTGGAGGCGTTGACGAGAGTTCCCGGTCTGGGAAAAAAAACCGCACAGAAGATCCTTCTGACGCTGCGGGGCAAACTGTCGCTTCGCGAAACATCCTCGACGGGGGGACGCGCCGACGATATCGTCGAAGCGCTCGTCGAAATGGGTTTCGACCGGGGCAAAGCGAAGACCGTCGTAACCGCGCTTCGTGCGGAGTCGCCCGATGGCAGAGGCGAGGAGGGAGAACTCCTCCGTCGAGCGATCGTCCGTTTGAGTGCCCGGGCTCAGGAGGGCTGAAAAACACTCGATGAGCGGCAAACAGATTCTTTCAACGAGCTTTCGCGGAGAGGAAGACTCATCCGAAACCTCGCTTCGCCCCAAGCTCTTGAAGGATTTCCAGGGGCAGACCGACATCAAGGCCAATCTGGCGATCTTTATTCAAGCCGCGCGGGAGCGCAAAGAGGCGCTTGACCATGTTTTCTTGAGCGGGCCGCCGGGGCTCGGCAAAACGACGCTTGCCGGAATCATGGCCAACGAGCTGCTCGTCGAGTTCAAGGCGACTTCCGCTCCCGCCTTGGAGAAACCCAAAGACCTCGCCGGCATTCTCACGACGATTACCGAATCGTCGGTGTTTTTTATCGACGAAATACACCGACTCAAGCCCGCGATCGAGGAGATGCTCTATACGGCCATGGAGGATTACGAAATCGACTGGGTTATCGGGCAGGGCCCTGCGGCGAGAACGATCCGGATTCCCATTCCCCGATTCACGCTGATGGGAGCTACCACCAAAGCCGGGCAGGTGTCGGGGCCGCTGCACAGTCGTTTCGGGATCTCGATTCGAATGAACTATTACTCCGAAACCGAAATTATCCAGGTGCTCATGCGCTCGGCCGGAATTCTCGGAATCACGATCGATCACGAAGCGGCGGAGTTGCTTGCGCAATGCGCCCGCGGAACGCCTCGCGTCGCGAACCGATTGCTCAGAAGAATGCGCGATTTCGCGCAGGTGATCGGCGATGGAGCGATCCGGGCCGAAACCGTCGCCGGCGGACTCGAACGGTTGCAGATCGATTCGCAGGGGCTCGAGCGGCACGATCGGGAGATTCTGCGGGTGATAATTGAGAGATACGGGGGCGGCCCGGTCGGCGCCGAGACCCTCGCCATTTCCGTCGGAGAAGCGCCCGAAACGCTGGAGGATTTCTACGAACCTTATCTGATTCAGCGAGGTTTTCTCAAACGTACGCCGCGCGGACGGGTGGTCACCGCCCGCGCGTACGAGTTGCTCTCGCTCGAGGCGCCCGAACATGGCGAGCAGGAATTACTCTTCTAGCGAATTCGAGTTCGACGTTCCCGAACGACTCATCGCGCAGGCGCCGCCGGCGGTGCGCGGGACGTGTCGGCTCATGCGGGTCGACCGCGCGACGGGGGCGGTGTCCGATCATCGGATGTCCGATATCGCTTCGATTCTCCCCGCCGGAGCGCTCGTGGTCTTCAACGACTCGCGTGTACGCAAGGCGCGTCTGGTAGGCTTGAGTGAAACCGGCGGAAGAGTGGAGTTTCTGCTCGTTGAGCCGGCGAACCGTGAAGAAAAAAACGCGGCATGTCGCCGCTGGCTGGTACTCACCTCGAGGACGAAACGGCAAAGACGCGGTCGGCGCTACACCTTTCCGGGGAACATGGAGGCGGAAATCGTCGGCGAGGCGCCGCCGTATAAAATCGCCGAGTTCTCGCACGGCATCGACGACGCATACCTGGAGCGTCACGGTCGTGTCCCTCTGCCTCCCTATATTCGTCGCCCCGACGCCGGCGCCGACGCCGACGCCGAGCGCTATCAGACGGTATACGCCCGACCGATCGGCTCGGTGGCCGCACCGACCGCCGGGCTCCACTTTACCGAGAAACTGATCGCGGGCCTTCGCGCACACGGGTTCGAGGTCGCCTATCTCACACTCCACGTCGGCATCGGGACGTTTCTCCCCATCAGGTCCGAGTCGATCGGCGAACACCGGATGCACGTGGAACGGTACAACATCTCGTGGGAGGTCGCGCGCCTTGTCAATCGTGCGATCGACGACCGTCGCCCCGTTGTCGCCGTCGGGACGACGGTGGTGCGCGCACTCGAAGCGGCCGTCGCCTCGGAGGGGAGGGGCATCCGCGAGGGGCGTGGAAGCACGGAACTGTTCATACGCCCGGGATATGAGTTTAGAATAGTTTCGAGTATGTTCACAAATTTACACACACCGCGATCCTCGCTCGTCGTCATGGTCTCGGCGTTCGCGGGAGTCGATCTTGTCCGCGCCGCTTATCGGTGTGCGGTCGAGTGGGAGTATCGCTTTTTTTCTTACGGTGATGCGATGCTGATCGTGTAGCACTGGCTAACGCGTGGAGCGCACGACTCCGAGTCGCCCGGGTCGCCCGGGTCAGTAGGTTCCGGCGTTCATCGCTTCGAATTGCGCGCGTATCAAGCTCAGTTTTTGCAAATCGCTTTCGAGAATGGCGCGGTAGTCGAGGTCGCCGGTTTCGATTCTGAAGTTTTCGTTCTGCCACGAAGCGATATCGGAGAGGTCGATTCGTCGAAGCCGCCACGCCTTATGTGACCAGGCGAGGGCCTCCTCCCAATAGTAGAGAGCAGCCCGGTAGTACGATTCCGCGTAGCGGAGCGAAGCAAGCGTCGAAGAGCGCCATGGCGCATTGAAATAGTAGGCGTTTTGCTTATCGTACCGCGAGCCGAGCAGCCGGTACTGACGGATAAGCTCGAGATTGACGTGCATCAAAAAAAGGTAGCGATACCTCTCGTGGTCGATCGGATCCTCGATCAGCCGAGAAAGCGCGTTGAGTGGGTTCGCGAAATCGGAGGCGAGCGAACGCTCCAGATACCAGATGTTCTCCAGATAGTCCTGCGGGTACATGTAGAAGTTACCGTGGTACAGCTTGTAGTACTGTTCGGCGTAAAGGATTTTGTAGGTATGCGCCGGAAGCGCGGCAAGCAGCAGCAGCGCGGAGGCGAGTGCTCGTTTCACACTCTATCTATCGGATATCTGAGGAGGTGAGATAACGTTCCAGATTTTTTCGTGAATGGTTTCGGGCGGCTCGGTCCCGTCGATCCGGTGAACGATTACGCCGTTGCTTTCGGCCCATTCGAGAGCCTTGAGGTAGGCGAGACGGACGGATTCCTGAAACTCCCTGTGCTCGAAAATCTCGCACTTCTCCCGAGCGGTGCTTCGTTCGAGGGCGGTATCGGTCGATACTTCAAGATAGAAGAGATCCGACGGTAACGCGAAGAATTCGTTCAACATGAGCACGTAGTTGAACCCGCACTCGATGCTCTGGTAGGCGAGCGAACTGAAAAGGTATCGATCGGTGACGACGGTGATTCCGCGCGAAACGAGAGCTTCGATTCCGTGCGTCGGCGCCGTCAGATGCTCGCACCGATCGGCGGCGAACAGGTGCGCAAGCGTGCGTGGAGTAACCCTCGTCGCACCTGAAAGTACTTCGCGTATGAGTCTCCCGATTCTTCCGTCGGTGGGCTCGGCGGTCGTACGGCCGGCGACGCCGGTCGCGACGAAACGGCGGGCGATCAGTTCGACTTGGGTCGTCGTGCCGGCGCCGTCGAGTCCTTCGAGTGCGTGGAAGTGTTCAAGCCGCTTCATCGATGGGACGCATTGTAGCAGGAAGCGGTCGATGGGAACATGAGGTTCACCGGAGGTATTCGACCGGGATGCGGAAACCGATGTCGGATTTTAGTATACTATAGTGTAGGTTAGGAAGGCGAAAAACCCTACGGTTCACACTCCAGTGGAATCCATCAGTCGTAGTCCTCGCAGAACGCACCATCTCATTCAGGCGATCGCCCTGTTCGCGCTCATCGGGTTGACCGCCGTTGCGATTCTTCCACTTCAGCGCGTGCTCGATCGACGGATGGAGCAGCTGAAAGGCGACATCATCGGCTATCTGGAGCGCGCGACCGGACGTGAGATCACCTTCGGACGGTTCAGCCCTTCGATCCTCCGCTATATCGAGATCCGCGACGTCCGATTGCTGTCGACCGACGGCGGGGGGAATGTGCTTCTGTCGGTCAACCGTGTGCGGGTCTATTTCAATCTGTTCGATTTCTTTCGCGGCAAGAGAGAGGAGGCGATTCGGAGGATCAGTATCGAGGACACCCGCTTTAGCGCGGACCTCGATCGGGACAAAGATTTGCGGATCCTTCTCGATGAACTTCTCGGCGGCGGGGGCGGCGCCGGCGGCGGGCTGTCCGCAGTCGCGGTGAGTGGCAAGAATCTCTCATTCAGCGTACGTTCGGGAGGAACGCTTGTCGAGTCCGAGCGAGTCTTCTTCGATCTGAGGCGTGTAGATGAGTCGTATCGTCTCCAACTGAAGGCCGCCGTTTCGGGGGCCTTCGCATCCGAAGCGATGTTTCCTTCGGGTGAGGTCGAAGTCGAGGTGGAGTTCAGCCCGACGTTCGATTTCGTGAGCGGACGGCTCGCCCTTTCACACCTCGAAACCGAGGATTTCGTCGTCGCCGACCAGACGTTTCAGGTGAGGATGCGCGAGAAGGTCTGGACGCTCAGAAAGGTCCAGGACAGCCTTCCGATCGATCTGGAGGTAAGCATCGATCCGGCCGCACGCACCGGCGCCGTCGAAGTGACGCTGGACGGTTTTTCGCCTCTGTCGCTGGTCAAGCCGCGCGGACGGCAAGAGGACCTTGCTTCGTGGCTCAATGTGGTGGTCACCGGCGCCGCCTCGGTCGAACTCGGCCTGCCGCCGACGGGGACTGCCGAGGCGGAAAGCGGCGCCGATGCCGCGCCCGGCGGAATAACGGCGACCTATCGAGCCGACCTCGCCGCGACTCTCTCCTACGCCTTTCTGCCGGTATCCGTGGACGTGGCGGCGCGGTTCGCCGGGGACGAGTCGGGCGTCGCGGTCGAGAGATTCACCGTCGCCTCCGACCGGGGATCGCTTTCCTACTCGGGCCGCGTCGAATTCGGCAGCATACGGCCGACCGGTGTTCTGTCGTTCGATCGGTTGACTTATCCTCTCGGGCGCCCGTTGACCGGCAGCGGGTCCTTCGCGTATCGCGACGGGGTGATTCGGTTCGAGGCCGACGCTTTGATTTTCGGTTCGCAGCGGATATCCGATTTTTCGGTCACCGTCGAGCCGCGCGACGACGGCGCCGACTTTTCCGCATCGCTCGCACTCTCGGACGATTCGGCGGTAAACGCGGACGGGACGATCGTGCTTGGCCCGTCGCGCGGCGTCGACGTATCCGTCGGTCTCGACCGGGTCCCTGCCGATTCCCTTGTGGGTTTGTTCTTCGACGTACCCGCAGAGGCCGCCGGCGTCGCCGGTTCGGTGCTGCTCGACGCCGATTTTTTCCTTCAATCCGATCTCGACCGTGTCTCGTTTTCGGTCGCGGAACTGAACGCGTCGACGAGAGACGGCGTATTCCGTCTGAGCCTGATGGCCACGGGCAATAACGATGAAGTGAGGATATCCGATCTGAGCGCGGTGTGGAGAGAGGGCGGAGAGGGCGAACGCGTCAACGGTGAGTTTGCGATAAGCTTCGAAGGCGAGGGGCTCGCGACCGTGGGCGGGTTCCTCGAGTATCGCGCCGAACGCTACAAGTTCGAGGCTCGATACGATCGGGAGATCGGTCTTTTTCTTGCCGGCGACTACGGGCTCGACGCGGCCGTTATGACTACCGGCGATGCCCGCCGGTTCCGGCTCACGTTCGTCGACTTGCCCGTTCCGATCGCCGACGAAACGATTCGGGCGACCGTCAGGGCGTCGGGGTCGTTTGTTTCCGGCGGCGAGTGGGAGGTCGATCTCGAGGAGGCGTCGATTGACACCTTTCCTCTGCTTCCGACCGGTGGGTCGTTGTCGGTCGGGGGTACCATATCGAATCGCGCCGCCGCCCTTTCCCGCATCGAATTCGCCGACGGTTTTTCACGCATCTCAGGAACGGCGGACGTGCAGTACTCGTTCGACGACGGGTTTTCCGTCGAAGGGTCCGCCGAGCTCAACAATACGTCTTCGGAAGAAAGCTACGCCGTCGCCGGGAGCTATGCTGCGGAAGCGGTCCGGCTCGACCTTCGATTCGCCGAGGCGCCCATCGGTCGGTTCGCCGAGCTTCCTCTCACCGGCGCGGCTTCCGGGACGTTGTCGCTCGCCGGCGCGGCGAACGCGCCGGATGTGCGCGCGACGGTGTCGGTAACGGGGGGACGGCTGAACGACGGCGTCGTCGATATCGCGGGGTCGATTATGCTCAACGACCGCCATTTTCGCGCCGACGGTCTCAATTTCAACTTTCGCAGTTCACGACTGCAGGACGGGATGATCGAGCTCGATTTCGCCGACTCCTCTTTTTCGGGGCGTGCGCGTTTTAGCGGGATTCTTCAGCAACGGGCGCTCGCGATGGAACTTAGCACGAGCGGACAATTCGCCGTCCCGGTCGGCAAGACGAATCTGACGACGCTCCTCGATTCGGATTTTCGCGCTCTTCTCGCCGCTCGCTCGGTTACCCTCGGTGAGACCGAACGGAGCGACTGGACGTTCACTCTTGAACGCGTCGGCAGCGAGGTGTCGTTTTCCGGAGGAATCGAGGACGGGGTCACGGGCGTGATCGACCTCGACGGCGCCTTTAGCGTGCTTCTCGGCGCTCCGCTGCCGGTGACCATGAGCGCGAGGGGACGGCTCTCCTCGGGAGAGATCGACGCGGTGCTGTCGGGCGTCCGCATCGATATGGAAGGCGTCGAGTCGGTAGTGACGATCCCCTTTTTCAACGTGACCTCGGGCACCGCGCTCGGGGGCGATTCGGAGGTGCGCATTACCGGTCGACTCAACGACCCCGACATTTTCGGGGAGCTACACGCGAAAGGGGTGCTCGGAAGGGTGCCCGTGGTTCCCGAGTCGATCGGTCCGTTCGACGCCCGGCTCTCCTTCCAGGGGAAAAAGCTCATCATCGACGACGCTCTGATGCCCGTCGGCGCCGGCCTCGCCCGTGGGTACGTCGACTTTACCCTGGATCACTGGCTCCCACGTTCCTACGAGATAGAACTGGTCACCGATCCGGAGAATCGTACGGGTCTGCACGTCCGATACAATTTCGGCGGGATCGACATCGACGGCTACGCGAACGGCGTCCTCACCGTTACGGGCGACCCCGTCGCGACCTCGCTTGACGGGGACCTGACGATTCGAAACACCGACATCCAGATCGGCAAGGCCGGGGGCGGCGACGCCGGCAACGCGGGCCCGGGCACGATCGTCGATCTTCGCTTTACCACCGGCCGCCAGGTCACTTTCTACTGGCCGAGCGAAACGCTTCCGGTGCTTCGAAGTTCGGCCGACACGGGGCAAGTGCTCCGACTCAGGTCGAACTCGCTCACCGGCGCGCTGTCGATCGAAGGCGACATAGGCGTCCGCGGGGGAGACATCTTCTATTTCAAACGGAGCTTCTATATTCGGGAAGGAAACATCCGGTTCAACGAAAGCGAGAAACAGTTCGATCCGTTCATTACCGTTCGGGCCGAGGCGCGCGACGTTTCGGCGGACGGCGAAAACCTGCGGATCTACCTCATCGTCGACAATCAGCCGCTGAGCCGGTTCAATCCGCGCTTCGAGTCCGACCCGCCGATGGCGAGCGTCGACATTCTCACGTGGCTCGGGCGGAGCATCGTCGAAAACTCGGCCGGCGATCCGTCGTTGTCGTCGGCTTTTCTGTTGACTACCGACATCATCGGACAGTTCGGAATTGTCCGCAACGTGGAACAACGGATTCGTGATATCCTTCAGCTCGACCTTTTTTCGCTGCGTACGCAGATTATTCAAAACATCCTCGCCGACAGCGTCTTTCCCACCGGGAGTGCGCCCGTACCGACGCGGCCGTCGATGGGGAGATATCTTGACAACACGACGCTCTTTCTGGGAAAGTACTTCGGAAACGACCTGTTCGTCGAAGCTATGTTCCGTCTCAGGTCCAATCAGGCGTTGCTCTCCAGTGCGGACGCCGCAGACGGCCTCTATGTCGATTCGGAGATCCGCCTCGAATGGAAAACGCCTCTGTTTCTGTTGGAGTTTTCGATGCTGCCGGATCTGGCGAATCCGCTTTCGAGCATTACTCGATCGAGCATCGGTCTTTCCTGGGATTTTTGACCGTGGGATTCGCTCGGCGGGTCCGTGTCGACGGAGTCTTTTTTTGCGGAGATTCCGACCTGAGGAGAATGCATGCGTACAGCAATTCCCGCGCTCCTACTCGTCCTATTCGTCGTCGCGTCGGCGTCGGGACAGGAAGAGTGGTTCCAGAACAAACCGATCGCAGAAATCCGTTTTCTCGGGCTTAACAACGTATCGGAGAACGATCTGGCGGGAATCACCGCGCCGTTCGTCGGGAAGAAGTTTCAAAACAATCTTTCCTACGATCTTCAGAGCAAGATATACGCTCTCGACTATTTCGAGTCGTTCACCTTGACGGCGGTGCCGGCGAACGAGGAGCGATCGGCGGTCATTCTCGAGTTCCGTGTGGTGGAGCGTCCGCTTGTCGAGGCGATCGAGCTCAACGGGAATCGGTTCATCCGGCGGCAGGACATTCTGGATGAAATACTACTGAAAGAAGGCGATATGGTCACCAACGCGGCGGTTCGCGCCGACGCCGAAGCCATCCGCTCGCTCTATCTTAAACGGGGATTTCCCGACGTGCAGGTGCGCGGCACGTTCGAACGGATATCCGATACGTCGGCCAAAGTGATCTTCGATATCGAAGAGGGAAGTCAGCGAAAGGTGTCCGAGATTCGCTTTTCGGGGAACTCTTTCGCGTCCGCGTCGACGCTCAAACGGCTACTGTCGACGAAGGAGCAGTCGCTTTTTTCGACCGGGGTCTTTCAGGAATCGAAAATCGCCGAGGACATTCAGGCGATCGAGCAGTACTACTGGGATCGCGGGTATGTCGACGCGGAGGTGGTCGACGTTGTTCGGGAGCTCGACGAAGAGCAGATCAACTTGATTCTCACCTACTATATCGAAGAAGGCGTCCAGTACACCTTCGGCGGAATCAGCTTCGAGGGCAACACCCTCTATTCGGACGAACGGCTGTCGGAGGCGGTCCGTCAGGCGAAGGGCGCCGTTCTGTCGAAGACAAAGCTTCAGGCCGATCTGTTCCGTGTCGCCGATATCTACCAGACCGACGGATACATTTTCAACACGATTACGCACGAAGAGATCCGTGACGAGCAGAATCGGGAGATCTCCTACGTCGTGCACATCGTCGAGCGCGGCAGGGCGCACATCGAAAACATCATCCTCAACGGCAACGAGAAGACCGACGACGAAGTCATCCTTCGGGAGCTGCCGTTCGAGGTCGGCGACATCTACTCCAACAGAAAGGTCGTGCAGGGAAACCAGAATCTGCGCAATCTGCAGTACTTTTCGACGGTGCTTCTCGACGTTGTGCCCGGAAGCGTCGACGGGCTGGTCGACGTCGTCTTCGACCTCGAAGAGGGGCGCACGACCGACATCAAATTCGGGGTTACCTTTTCGGGCGCCGAGGAAGGATTTCCGATTATCGGTTTTCTGAAATGGGGCGACATGAACTTTCGGGGGAAGGGGCAGGAGCTCAGTGTCGGGACGGAGGTCTCCGCTTCGTCGCAGAGTCTCACCTTCGGGTTCAAAGAGAACTGGCTGTTCGGGCGTCGCTGGTCGGGCGGCGTCGATATTTCGGCCGAACACGCGCTATCGCAGCGCGTGCTGCAGGATATTCTTCCGCCGGTATTCGAAGACACGGCGACGAATCGCGTTCCGGATCCTTTTACCGGGCAATACGTGTGGGCCCAGGACAACCAGGAGGGCGTCACGCCGGGGACGGCGTTTACCGGGACCGTCGCCGAACTCGGCGCGGCCATCGACGCCGGTGAGGTGGTTACCGACTACGAGTACGCGGTCTCGCAGGGCGGCAAGATCGATCCAGGTTACCTCATGGACTACGATTCCTACGACGTCTCCTTCGGCGTGAACACCGGCTACACTTTCGTTTTCCCCGCAGGACGGCTCGGTTTCGGTACGCGCCTTTCGACGACGCTCTCGTACATCGACTATGATCGGGCCGTGGTTCGCCCCTACGACGCAACGATTCGACAGAACTACCACGAACTTCTGCCGATCACGACCTGGCTTTTCAACACGACCTGGGACACGCGTGATATCGTCTACAGTCCTTCGAAGGGAGTCTATCTTCGCCAGAGCGTGACTTTCGCCGGAGGTTTTTTGCCTTCGACGCGAAGCTACGTCAAGAGCTCATCGAAAGCGCAGGCTTTTCTGACACTCTTCGACGTCCCCGTTTTCGACAACTGGAACTTCAAAGGAGTTTTCGCCGCCAACTCATCGATCTCTTTCGTGCTCGATCCGTTTGTCGGCGACTACGACGCCACGACGCAGGACCTGCTCTATATAGACGGGATGACCGTAGCCCGTGGCTGGCCCAAACTCTACGACGGCAGAGCGTTATGGAGCAATTGGATCGAGCTTCGGATGCCGATCATCGAGCAAACCATCTGGTTCGACACGTTCTTCGACGCCACCGGTCTGTGGACCGGCCTCGATGATTTCACCTCGATGAGCGTCGGCGATTTCCGTTTCGGTTTCGGCGGAGGAATCCGACTCACCGTTCCGGGGCTTCCCATCGGGCTCTACCTGACCAAACGATTCAAGTTTTCCGACGGCGGTGCGCTCGAATGGCAGGGCGGCAACATTTTCCAGCGGACCGGGAAGACGACATCCGGCCTCGATCTTGTCATTGCCTTCACCGCCGAGTTTTTTTAGCTGCAACATGCAGAATGCGAAGGAGTCCGAAATGAGACGTGGCGGTACAATCGTGACCATGGCGGTGGTTGCGCTCTTCGTCGTGAGCGCCGGGGCTCTCGCGGAGCCGTTGTCGAAAATCGCCGTGATCGACATCGATCGGGTTTTCGAGAGTTTCCCCGAGCAGGCGCGAGTGTTTCGCGAGCTGAACGATCGGCGCGACGCGTACGAAGAGCGTATGAACGAGTACTCCGAGCAGATCGACGATCTCGAGCTCAAAATCATCGACGCCAAAAAAGCCGAGAACGACGTCGAAGTCGCGCGGCTCGAACGCGAGCGCGAGGATGTACTCCAGGATCGTCGCACCTATCACGAGATCATGACGCGTCGGATCAAGGACGCCTACCGGCGCATCGCCGAAGGCGAAGGGATCGTCGGCGAAATCCTCAAGGTGATCGATTTCGTGGCGGTCGACGAGGGATACTCGATAGTCCTCGACGCGGGTGATTCGAGGATCTTCTGGTTCAGCAAGGAGATCGATATCACCGATATGGTGATAAGTCGACTGCGGGCGATCTCATTGGCGGAGCAAAAGCGCGGTCCGTGAGTGACGCATGAGTGATGCAACGCCGATGATGCGCCAGTACCGGAGCATCAAACGGCAGCACCCGGATGCGATCCTTTTCTTCCGACTCGGCGACTTTTATGAGATGTTCGAGGCGGACGCGAAAGAGGCGAGTTCGATCCTCGGTCTTACTCTGACAAGCAGGCACGGAGTTCCGATGTGCGGCATTCCGTATCATGCCGCGCGGTCGTATATCGGGCGGTTGCTCGAAGCGGGCAAGAAGATCGCCGTGTGCGAGCAGACCGCGTTGCCCGAAGGCGGAAAAGGACTCGCCGAGCGGGAAGTCGTTCGGATCATCACACCGGGCACGGTGGTCGATGAAGACTATCTGGACAAATCGGCGAACAACTACCTGACGGCGGTCGGCGCGGGCGCCAAAGCGGTTTCGGTGGCGTCGGTCGATCTGTCCACCGGAGAGCTTATCGCGACCTTTTTCCCACGCGAGGAATGCGTTTCGGGAATCCGGCGTGAGATTCAACGGCTCGGACCGCGGGAAATCATCGTCCAGGAGTCGCTGCTCGAGGAAATCCCGGAGATCAATCGGTTTCTGCGCGGCGGGGCGCAGATAATGATCAACCTGTTTCCCGACTGGGATTTCGACGTGGAAACCAGTCGTGAGAAGCTTGCCTCTCAGCTCGGCGTGGCGAACCTCAAAGGATTCGCCGTAACCGCCGAAACCGAGGAGGCGATCCTTTCGGTCTGCGTGCTGCTCGATTACGTGTCGGACACCCAGAAGGGGCTTTTGCCGCATATCACCGATATCACCGTCTACGGTGAGAACGACTACCTCGGACTCGATGAAACGACCCAGCGGAATCTGGAGATCATTCGAAATCTGGCCGACGGCGGACGGAAGTATACGCTGCTGCAAGTGCTCGATCACACGCGCACGGCGATGGGCGCGAGGCTTCTCAAAAAGTGGCTTCTCAATCCCTCGACCGATCTCGAGGCGATCGCTCGCCGCAGCGAGGCGACCGAGGCGTGCTACCGAAACCAGCTGTTTCTATCATCGTTGCGCGGGGAACTGAGCGACGTTCTCGACCTGGAATGGCTGGCCGCCAGGGTCGCGCTGGATCGGGCGCACGCCAAGGATCTGCTTGCCGTGCGCACCGCGATAGGCGCGTCGCTGCGGGCGATCGAACTTTCGACCGAGTGGCTTTCGCTTCCCGGAGTCACCGACGAGCTTCTCGATGCGTGCGGCGGGCTTGCCGATCTGCTCGACCGCGCGATTCATCCCGACCCGTCGATCGTTTTGACCGAAGGGCGGTTAATCGCCGATGGATATCACGAAGATGTCGATCGGTTGCGCGCGATGAGATCCAACAGCCGGGCGGTACTCGAAGAGTACCTCGACACCGAGAAAAGCGAGCCGGGAATTCAGAGACTGAAAGTCAAATACAACCGGATCATCGGATACTACATCGAGGTCACGAAGAGCCACCTGTCGCATGTCCCGGCGCACTTCATCCGGCGGCAATCGCTGGTCGGAAGCGAGCGGTACACCACCGACCGGTTGATCGAGCTCGAGGCCGAACTCAACAGCGCCACCGACCGCGTCGTCGAGCTCGAACGCGTCGTCTTCCTCGAAGTAAGGGAACGCGTCAAGCGGCACACACGTTCGCTCAAACAGCTCGCCTCCGCCGTGGCCGAGCTCGACTGCCTGCAATCGTACGCGTACGCCGCGACGATCCACGGGTTTTCGCGTCCGACGCTCACCTCTTCGGGCGTTATCGAGATACGCGGCGGTCGTCACCCGGTGGTCGAGGCGAACCAACCCTCCGGCGAGTTCGTTCCCAACGACACGCTGATCGGCGCCGACGGCGTCAGTTTCGCGCTGATCACCGGTCCGAATATGGCGGGAAAATCGACCTATCTCCGGCAGGTGGCTTTGATCGTACTGATGGCGCAGGCGGGATCGTTTGTTCCCGCCGAGAAGGCGGTCGTCGGGCTTGTCGACAAGATCTTCTGCCGCGTCGGCGCGCAGGACAACCTCGCACGAGGCGAGTCGACGTTTCTGGTAGAAATGAACGAAACGGCGCACATACTCAGAGCGATGACGCCGCGGAGTCTTATCATCATGGACGAGGTCGGCAGGGGAACCGGAACGAACGACGGACTCTCCATAGCGTGGGCGGTTTCGGAGCATCTTATCGCTTCCGGCGTAAAAACGCTGTTCGCCACACACTTTCACGAGCTCACCTCGATCGAGAACCCGGCCAAGATCAATCTGGCGTTGGAAGTGGTCGAAAAGAACGGCGAGGTCGTTTTTCTGAAACGGATCAAGCCCGGTGCGGCCGACCATTCTTACGGCATACACGTCGCGCGGTTGGCGGGCATCCCCGCGGGGGTCGTCGCTCGGGCGCGGACGATCCTGGAAAAGCTGCTCGCGAAGAGCTCGCCGGTCGATCCGGAAACGACCCCGCCGGCGAGCGACGGGCCGCGCCGAACGCAGTCTTCGCTCTTCGAAGAGTCCGAGTTGGTAGAAAGCGAGATACGATCGTTGGATGTTGATCGAACGACGCCTCTCGAGGCGCTGAAGAACATCGAACGGTGGCAGCGCTTGCTTCGCGACGGCCGATAGGGTCGCCGCGGCGAAATCGGGACGCTCTTCGGGGGTGTATACGGTGACGGGGGCTGTGTCATGGGTATCCGGGAAATCACGGATCGGTGTTGGCCCGAACGCTGCGCCGTCTGCTCCACCGCTATGGTCGTCGGACGCTCGGGTCGTTATCCGCTGTGCACTCGCTGCGCGGACGCGCTTCCGCGTTTCGTCGGGGCGAGGTGTCGGGTATGCGGGTGTAGTCTCATAAGTGAAATGGGAATCTGTACCCGATGCAGACATCGCCGGTACAGATTCGAGGCGAACATGAGCGTCTTTCCCTTCCGCGGAATCGCGAAGGAGGCGCTGCACGCCTACAAGTTCGGCGGTGCGAACCGCCTCGCGAGACTTTTCGCCCGAGAAATCGCCGATCTCTATCGCACCCTTGCGCTTGACGGCCCGGTGGTGCCGGTGCCGCCGCGACGCGGGGGCCGCAGGAGGAGACATGACGCGGTTTCTCGTGTCGCCCGGGAAGTTGCGCTGAACCTGGGAGTCCGCGCGGTCGACGCGCTTGTGCGGAAAGGGGGAGTGGCACAGAAAGACCTCGATTACGCCGGACGGCTCTGCAACCTCAACGGAGCGTTCTCGCCGACGCGCGGCATGACCGAAATCGACGGTCGATGCGTACTTATCGACGACGTGTTTACTACCGGAGCGACCGCGGACGAGTGCGCAGGGGTGTTGCTCGCGGGCGGCGCGCGAAGTGTTTTCGTTTTGACCGTCGCGCTCGACTGAACCGGCGCCGGTCCGAATCGAATCGTCGCCGCACCGCGAGCGAATCTTGACACGCGCGAACGATGTTGCTATGTTCAAGATGCGACAACTTGATGGCGGAACTTCAAAGAGTCGGGCTCCGGCTCTTTTTTTATGGCGTGATGATATGAAACGAAGCGTCGAGGGCGGCATCCTCTACGAAACCGTCTCTCCACTCGTTCACGGGATGGGGTTTCAGATTGTGGAGCTGGTCGGCACGCAGCGAAGAGGCACGTTTCACGCGAATCTTGTGATCTACCGCGAGGCGGGCGTCGATATCGGCGACTGCACGAGGGTCTATAAGGCGGTGTTTCCGAGATTGGAGGTAGTCGTGGACGCTCCGGAGGTGCACCTCGAGGTTTCGTCGCCGGGAGTGTATCGAAAGATTAAGGACGCGAGAGAATTCGCCGTTTTTCGTGGTTCGAAAGTGAGGCTCATGGTCGCCGATTCAACCGAGTGGATCGTCGGGACTATTGTCGAAGCGGGTGAAGACGCGGTGACGTTACGGGCGGACGGGACGACGCAGTCGTACCGCTACGTGGAAATCAGAAAGGCGCAACTAGACTATCCGTAGGAGGTTGCAAAACAGATACTATGGCTTCTGGAATCGGAGATGCCGTTCGGCAACTCGTACAGGACCGCGGAATATCGGAAGATCTCGTCGAGAAGACCATCGAAGAGCTTCTGCTTGCCGCCTATAAGCACAGATTCGGCACCGCCGACAACGCCGTTGTCAGGTTCAGCGACGACGGCGACGAGGTATACATATTTGCTCGCAAGCGGATCGTCAAAGAGGTGGAAGATCCGGTAGAGGAGATTTCTCTCGAGGAAGCCGTCGAATACAACGAGGCGAGCGAAATCGGCGACGAGCTGCTCATCGAGATCAACCCGCGCGACTTCGATCGCGTATCGGTGCAAAGCGCCAAGCAAAAGGCCAAACAGACGCTCCGCGAGATACAGAAAGATACGCTCTATTCCGAATACATCGACAAGGTCGGCGAGATGATCATCGGCTACTACCAGCGCGAACGTAACGGCAACATCTTCGTCGACCTCGGGAAGACCGAAGGGATACTCCCGAAACGCTATCAGTCTCCGCGTGAGATCTACCGGCCGAACGACCGTATCAAAGCGATGATCTACGAGGTGAACAAAGCGCAATCGGGACTGCAGATCGTGCTGACGCGGACGCATACGGACTTCGTAAAGCGGATCTTCGAACTCGAGGTACCGGAAGTGTACGACAAGACGGTCGAGATTTTCAAAATCGTTCGAGAGCCCGGTTATCGCACCAAACTCGCCGTGTTCAGCAATCGCGACGACGTCGATCCTGTCGGCGCATGCGTGGGAATGAAAGGCGTAAGAATACAGTCGATCGTTCGCGAGCTCGAAGGAGAGAAGATCGACGTTCTCAAGTACGAGCCGGATCCGCAGGAGTTTATTAAGAACGCGCTTTCTCCGGCGGACGTTCGAACGGTGGTCATTCTCGATGAAGCGAAGCGACAGGCGCTGGCCGTGGTGGACGAAGGCCAACTGTCGCTGGCGATCGGCAAGCAGGGGCTGAACGTCAGGCTGGCCAATCGACTTGTCGACTGGAATATCGACGTAAAGACCGAAGAGCAGTTCGCCGAGATGGATATCGCGGTCGACACCAAGCGCGCGGTATCGGCGCTTTTCGGCGACATCATTGAAGAAGAAGAGGAGATTACCGACATCAGCGAGCTGCCGGGCATTTCCGAACGGGTCGTCGCCGTTCTCAAGGAGAACGGAATCGAGCTTATCGAGACGTTGCTCCCCATGAGCGCCGAAGATCTTGTCCGCATCGAGGGGATCGGCGAAGAGGACGCCGCGACGATACGTTCGATTATCGACGAGAGCGTCGAGGTCATCGAGGAAGAAGATGCCGGACGCGTATTTACAGACGGCGACACCGCTTCCGAGAGCGCGGCGGCGACCGGCGCCGAGACCGAGACTGTTTCGGAAGAGGAGAGCGTCGAGGAACGGGCCGAAGAAGCCTACGAATGTCCCGAGTGCGGCGGCGCGATCACGGTTTCGATGACCTCTTGCCCTAACTGCGGAGTGGGATTAAGTTTTGAGTTCGAGGACGATGATTCCGAAGAAGAGGTCGCGGGCGAAGAGGCATAGAGCCGCTTCGACGGCCGGGTCGAAGCACCCGGCGCCGGATTGCCAGGGGCAGGGGTTCGTGGTTTCCTGGCGATGAGCGGGAAGCAAACGTCACAGGAGCAAATCGACAGACCTATGGCTGAAGAACAGGATAACAAGAAGAAACCGAAGGCTACCCTCATCAAGCATAAGAAGTCCGAACCCGTTGTGGGGGACAAAAGCGAGGAAGAAAAAAAAACCCGCAAGGTGGTGGTCGTTCGTAAGAAGGCGCCGAGCCAAAAAAAGAAGGTTGTCGTTAAATCGGAACCTGCTGCGAAGCCGGAACCGGCGAAACGGGAAGTGGCCGCGAAAGCGCCGGAAGGTCCGCGGGGCGGAACCTCGGACCGAGTTGCTTCGCAGCGCCGTCCTCCGGAACGTTCGCAGCGTCCCGGACGAACCGACGGCGGAGTCACCGCGCCGGCGGTTCGTCGCGGCCCGACCCGTGGAGCTCCGATGTCCGATCAGCGAAACAGACCGCGAACGGGCGCGCGACCTCAGGGTGACAGACGCGGCACCGACGGAACCCATCGACGAATCTATCGGAAGCCGGAAGGCGGCGACGCGCGAAACCGAAGACCCGACGGTCGACGACCGATCGGCCCGAGACGCCCGGGAGCCCCCGCCTCCTCGACGCGTAGTCCGACCGGCGGCCCCCCACCCAAAAAAGGCGGGACCGCTCCGAAGACCGGCGGAAAGAAATTCGTTCGATCAAAAAAAAGGCCCGCCGGCGGTTATCGCAGGGAGGAGCAGGAGCGGGATTTTCAGATCAAGAAGCGGCAGCACCATCCGAAGGCCAATCCGGTGCCGAAGGAAATCGATATTATGGACGTGATAACGGTGTCCGAACTCGCGCGGAAGATGAACCTGAAGGCGTCGGAAGTCATCGGCAAGCTGATGGGGATGGGCATGATGGTGACGATCAACCAGCAGATCGACGCGGAAACCGCGCAGATCGTCGCCGCGGAGTACAACTGCAAAGTCAACATCGTCTCATTGTACGACGAAACCATCATCGAAACCGAAGAAGACGTCGAAGAGGACCTTAAGCCGCGGCCTCCGATCGTCACGGTCATGGGGCACGTCGACCACGGAAAAACCAAGTTGCTTGACGCGATCAGGAGTACCGACGTGGTCGCCGGTGAGTTCGGCGGCATTACGCAGCATATCGGCGCGTACAAGGTCGCGGTCGGCGACGGCGAAATCGTTTTCCTCGATACGCCGGGACACGAGGCCTTTACCCTTATGCGCGCCCGGGGCGCGCAGGTTACCGATATCGTCGTCCTCGTCGTGGCCGCCGACGACGGCGTCATGCCGCAGACGGTGGAAGCGATTAACCACGCGAAAGAGGCGAAAGTACCTATTATCGTCGCGGTAAACAAGATCGACCTGCCCAACGCCAACCCGGAACGTGTCAAGCAGCAACTGTCCGAGTACAATCTTATCCCCGAAGACTGGGGCGGAAATACTCTGTTCTGCGAGGTTTCCGCCGTCGAGGGAACCGGAATCAAGGAGTTGCTCGACAGCATGTTGTTGCAAGCCGAATTGCTCGAGCTCAAGGCGAACTATGGCTGTCGCGCCGAGGGAAAAATCGTTGAGTCGAAGGTGGACCACGGGCGCGGGATCGTCGGGACCGTGCTTATCGAACGCGGTACGCTTCGCGTGGGCGACGCCTTCGTTGCCGGCGTCTATCCGGGTAAGGTTCGCGCGATGTTCGACGACAAAGGCGCGAGGATCGAGGAGGCGACGCCGGCGACGCCGGTTGAAATCCTCGGGCTTACCGGCATTCCCGACGCCGGAGCGCCGTTTCAGGTTACCGAAAGCGAGCGAATCGCCCGCCAGGTGGGGTCGAAACGACAGGAGTTGGAGAAGCAGGGCGAGGCGAAAAACGTCAAGAGAATCACGCTCGACAACCTGTACGATTCGATCCAGGACGGCGCGATTCAGGAACTCAAAGTCATAATCAAGGGCGACGTTCATGGATCCGTCGAGGCTCTGCAGACCGCGCTTGAAAAGCTCAGCACCGACGAGGTTCGCCTGTCGGTGATTCACGCGTCCGCGGGCGCTATTATCGAGAACGACGTGAACCTCGCCTCCGCATCAAACGCCATTATCATCGGGTTCCATGTAAGACCGACGCCGAAGGCTCTCGAGCTCGCCGAGCGGGAGAAGGTGGAGATACGCAAGTACAATATCATCTACCACGCGGTCTCCGACATTCAATCGGCTATGGAAGGGATGCTTGCACCGGAGGTGCACGAAGAGGTGATAGGAACGGTCGAGGTGCGCGACGTATTCAAAGTGCCGCGCATCGGGCTTATCGCCGGTTGTCACGTGACGTCGGGAAAGATACGACGAAACGCCGACGTTCACGTGATCCGCGACGGAGTCGAAATCCACACCGGTACGGTAACATCTCTCAAGCGCTTCAAAGACGACGCGCGCGAGGTCGAATCCGGATTCGAGTGCGGTGTCGGCATAGACAACTATCTCGACATTCGCGCGGGCGACGTGATCGAGGTGTTTGAAACCCGAGAAGTCGCCAAAAAGCTGAGTTGAGCGTAACGGCGTGTCCGAATACAGACTGAAACGCGTACAGAATCTTCTGCGCGAGCAGATCAGCTTGATGATTCTGCGTGGAGTGATAAAAGATCCTCGGGTCGGGTCGATGATTTCGATAACCGAGATCAGGATGTCGAAAGATTTGGCCTACGCCGACGTGTACGTGTCGAGTTTCGAGAGCGCCAAGAAACTCGACAGGGCGGTCGAAGCGCTGAATCACGCCGCGGGGTTTATTCAGCATAAGTTGAGCGGGGCCGTTCGACTGCGCACCACGCCGATACTTCGTTTCAAGAGCGATACCGCCATCGCGCGCGGCTATGCGATGAGCAAGAAGCTCGATGAGCTGTCCGGATAAGAGGGCGGCGACGATCGGAGGAAGCGGGCGCCCGGCCGGCGGCGCGGTCGTGCTGCTGCACAAACCCCCCGGGGTATCGTCTTTTTCTGCGCTGTCGCCGCTCAAACGGTTATTCGGCACAAAAAAAATCGGTCACGCGGGGACGCTGGACCCTTTCGCCTCGGGGTTGCTTATAGGTCTGGTCGGTTACGCGACGAAGCTCGCGAAGTTCTTTTCGGGTTTGGACAAACGGTATACGGCCGAGCTTCGTTTCGGCGTCGAAACCGACACGCTCGATCCGGAAGGGATTACGGTGGCAACCGGACCGATACCCGACGGGGATGCCGTAAAGCGCGCGGTCGGCGCCTTTGTCGGCGAGATCGAACAGGTTCCGCCTTCGTATTCGGCCGTGAAGGTCGGCGGACGACGCGCGTACAAGGCCGCTCGCGAAGGACACCCCGTTGTGCCGGCCCCGCGCATCGTGACCATACACGGGCTTTCCCTCCGCAGTTTTCGTCCGCCGGTCGCCGAGATCGATGTGTGGTGTTCGAAGGGAACCTATGTTCGATCGCTCGTGCGCGACATCGCCGCGCGCTCGGGTACGGTGGCGTATACGGCACGGCTCGTGCGAAGCGCGATCGGGCCATTCAAATTGGATGAGATCGGGCCGGAAGGCGAATGGGTGACGATCGAGCCGATCGCGGCGCTCGAGCGAATCGGCGGGATCGGTACCGTGCGCGCCGACGAATCGACGGTTGCACGGATCGCACGCGGCGCCCGCATCTCCGCCGATTGCTTCCGGCCTCCGCTCGCGGTCGACGGTCCGCACGCGATTATCGACCGGGAGGGGCGATTGGTCGCGGTCGTCGAACTCGAAGGCGATCGGGTCTCGTATCGGTTCGTGGTGCCGCAAGACTAAAAGGAGCGATTGACTTTTCGCACGTGTTAGGTACACTTACGGGTAGCCGCAAACATCCGGCCGCCGACGAGATTCGAAATACAACCGATGCACAGGAGTAATCATACAATGGCTATTACAAAAGAGGAGAAGCAGACGATCATCGCCGAGTTCGGCGCCGACGCGAACGACACCGGCACGACCGAGGTACAGATCGCGCTGCTCACCAAACGAATTCAAGACTTGACCGGTCACTTCAAGACGCACACGCAGGATCACAACTCGCGCAGGGGGCTGCTTAAACTTGTCGGAAAGCGAAGGAGACTGCTGCGCTATCTTCAGAAGAACGACGTGAATAGGTACCGGCAACTCTTGGAACGACTCAACCTACGCAAATAACTCAATCCTTAGGAACACTCATAACATGACAGACAATACAATACAGCAGGTTTCGATACCGATCGGCGATAAGGAGATCGTGATCGAAACCGGGCGGATGGCAAAGCAGGCCAACGGGGCGGTCTACGCCCGTTACGGGGATACGGCCGTCCTGGCAACGGTGTGCTGCTCGGACAGCGCCAACGAAGATCTCGATTATGTACCTCTTCAGGTCGAATACAACGAAAAATTCTATGCCGCCGGAAAAATCCCGGGCGGTTTTCTGCGACGCGAGGGAAGGCCCAAGGACTCGGAGATCCTGGTCTCACGATTGATCGACCGTCCGATGAGGCCGCTATTCTCCAAAGAGTTCAAGCGCGACATCCAGGTCATCCCGACCACGGTGTCGGCCGATATGATCAACCCTCCCGACGTCGTCGCGATGGTGGCCGCCTCCGCGGCCGTTACCATTTCCGATATTCCGTTCGAAGGTCCGACCGGAAGCGTGCGGGTCTGCCACCTCGACGGCGCGTACGTTGTCAACCCGACTTTCGATCAGATGGCGGCCTCGGATCTGGACATCATTGTATCGGGGACGGTAGACGGAATCACGATGGTCGAAGGAGGCGCCCGCGAAGTGTCCGAAGAGACGCTGCTCGGGGCGATCGACGCGGCCGAAAAGACGATCCGAGAGATCTGTCGCGCGATTATCGAGCTTCGCAACGTTGCGGGCAAGGAGAAGCTCCCCATTCCCGAGGCGAAGAACGGTTTCCCCTTGAAGGAGGAAATCTGGAACGTCGCGTATTCGAAGATCGAAGAAGCGTGCTTCGTAAAAGGAAAACACAACCGTTCCGCGGCAATCGAAGCGGTAATAGAAGAAATTCGTGAGACATACGCCGACCGGATTGACGAGCAGGACGCCAAGAGCCTCTCTGCGCTGTTCGAAGAGATGGAATACACGATCGTTCGCAAATCGATACTCGAGCGCGGGATTCGCACCGACGGGCGAAAAGTCGATGAGATCCGACCGATCACGTGCGAAATCGATGTGCTTCCGCGCGCGCACGGTTCGGCGCTCTTCACTCGGGGCGAGACTCAGGCGCTCGCCGTTTCGACACTCGGTACGGTATCCGATGAAAAACTCATCGACGATATAGAGGGAGAAAAGCGCTACGAGAGCTTCATGCTCCACTACAATTTCCCGCCGTTTTCGGTGGGGGAGACGGGAAGGCTCTCCACGGGCCGACGGGAAATCGGCCACGGCCATCTCGCCCAGCGTGCGATCGAAGCGGTGCTTCCCGACTCCGACCGATTCCCGTACACGCTGCGGGTCGTTTCGGAAGTCCTCGAATCGAACGGATCCTCGTCGATGGCGACGGTCTGCGGGAGTTCTCTTTCGCTCTTTAACGCCGGTGTTCCGATCAAGAAGCCCGTGGCCGGTATCGCGATGGGGCTGATCAGCGAGGGCGATTCTTTCGCCGTGCTCAGCGACATCCTCGGCGAAGAGGACCATCTCGGCGATATGGACTTCAAAGTGGCCGGAACCGCCGACGGAATCACCGCGTTTCAGATGGATATCAAAGTGTCGGGCGTCAGCCGCGAGATCATGAGTCGCGCTCTCGATCAGGCGAAACGCGGTCGATTGCATATCCTCGAAATCATGGGGCGGACGATGAGCACTCCCGCCGAGGAGATCTCGCGCTTCGCGCCGAAAATAACCACGATGTCGGTCGACGAAGACAAGATCGGGCTGATTATCGGCCCCGGGGGAAAGACGATCAAAGGAATCTCGGAAAAATCGGGCGCAACCATCAATATCGACGACGACGGCCGTGTCCTCGTTTACGGCAAGGACACCTCGTCGGCCGAAGCGGCGATCGCGATGATCAAGGGCCTCGTCGAAGAACCCGAGGTCGGCAGAATCTATGAGGGGACCGTAAAGCGCATTATGGATTTCGGCGCCTTCGTTGAGATTCTGCCGGGGAAAGAGGGACTGGTCCATATTTCCCGTCTGGCCCGGAATCGGGTCGAAAAAGTGACCGACGTCCTCTCCGAAGGCCAGGAGATCCCGGTCAAGATCATCGAAGTCGATCGGATGGGGCGGCTCAATTTGAGCTATATCGACGCGATCGACCCCGACGGGGAATCGCGGCGACGACCGGAGTCCCGACCTCCTCGTCCGGACGGCCCGGAGCGACGTGATCGGCGCCGAAGATAGCCGCACCGAGCCCGGCGCGCCGACGGTCCGTTTTGCCGCTTCCGGCGGCGCATCCGCGCCGGAGTATTCGTCGGCCGGAAGCGCGGGCGCCGATCTTCGCGCCAGGCTTGATCGTCCCGTGATTGTGAAGCCGGGGGAGCGGGCGCTTATCTCGACGGGACTACGGATCGAGGTGCCGCCGGGATGGGAGGCGCAGGTGCGACCGCGCTCGGGTCTCGCGGCTCGGCATGGGGTGACCGTTCTCAATTCACCCGGTACGATCGACAGCGACTATCGCGGAGACGTGAAGATCATCCTCGCGAATTTGGGGGGCGAGCCGTTCGAGATAAGCGACGGAGACCGCGTGGCTCAGCTTGTCCTCGCGCCGGTTGCCCGGGCCCGTTTTGTCCGGGCGGCGGAGCTCTCCGCGAGCGATCGCGGCGAGGGCGGTTTCGGATCCACCGGCATTAGCGGATGAGGAATGCGCAGGCACCACCTGACCCTCCAGCTGTATGTTGCCCGTGATTTTTTGCTGTCTTTTTTCGTTTCGTTTCTTTTTTTCTTTTTCATTTTTTTCATCAACAACATGTTGCTTCTCGCCGAAGACATTCTCGCGAAGCAGGTTCCGCTCGTCGAGGTCGTCCGGCTGGTCATTTACACTTTGCCTTCGGTGGTGTCGATTTCGTTCCCTTTCGCGTCGCTCGTCGGCGCGCTGATGACCGTAGGTCGGTTTTCGTCCGACAACGAGCTCATCGCTTTTCAGGCGTCGGGCATACCTCGGCGGGTCCTTTTCGTGCCTTTTCTGCTGCTCGGGATCTTTTTTTCGGTCACTTCGTTCATCATGAACGACTACTTCATCCCCGTCGGAAATATCAACTTCGGCAAGCTCTACCGACGAGTGTTTCTCTCCAATCCGGAGCTCGAGCTTGAATCGTACTCGGTCAAACGATACCAGAATACCGTCATCATCACGGGAGAGGTTTCCGAGCGGCTCATTTCCGACGTGATTATTCTCGATACGACCGATGAAAAGAACGATCGAATGATCTCGGCGCGAAGCGCGACGCTGGTCGAAAACAGCGCTCAGGCGGGAGTGATATCCTTGGAGCTTGACGGAGTCTTCAGCCACACGCCCGAGGCGAAGCGACGGGGCGACTATGAGTATTTCAGTTCGAAGAGCATGACGTACAACATCCTGCTGTCGGACATTTCGATTTCCATTGCGGAGCCGGGACCGCGCGAGATGAGCTCGGTCGACGTGTATCGGGCGATCGAGGAAAAGCGAATCGTCGAAGCGCGAAAAATCGGAGAGCGCAACCGTTCGATCGCGATCAAGCGCTACGAGCTCGCGCTTGCGGTGCGGGAGGCGGCCGCGGCCATGAGACCGAGCGGGGCGATCAAGTCGACCTCCGAGAAGAACGCGGAGCTCGTCTACTCCGAGATCGAAAAAATCGCGGCGCGCGAGATACGTGATCTGTCTATTCGAACGTATCAGCTTGAGTTTTACAAGAAGTTCTCCTTGCCGGTCGGATGCGTTGTTTTCGTCTTTTTCGCTTTTCCTGTGGGGCTTTTTACGCGTCGAAGCGGTCGCGCAGTGGGATTCGGCATCGGACTTTTTGTGACGATCGTCTACTGGGGATTGTTGTTCGCCGGTCAAACCTTCGGTATTCGACTGAGCTTTTCACCGTTTCTTTCGATGTGGTTACCGAACTTTCTCATTTTCGGTCTGGGGATCGTCTTTTTTCTGGCAAGGGTGCGTCGATGACGACGATCTATCGGATGGTCGGCAGGATCTTTATCCCTATGTTCGTCGTCGCTCTGCTTTTTTTCATTCTGATCCTTCAGATCGTCGACGTGTTTACCTACATCTGGCGCTACGTTACGCTGGGCGTCCCGCTTGCTCAGGTAGCGCTGGTTCAGTTGTACTATTTGCCGAAATGCGTATCGTACGCGCTCTCGCCGTCTCTTTTGTTCGCCGTCGCTTTCGCGCTGGGAACTCTTTACGCCAACAACGAGCTCATTTCGGTTTTCGGTTCGGGGATTTCGCTCTACCGTCTCGTGCTGCCATTGATCCTCTTCGGAGCGGCGGCGAGCGTGGGCGCGTTCTATTTCGAGGAACTCGTGGTGATCGACACGTATCGGATCAAGAACGCGATGGCGGAGGATCTGCTTCGGCAGCGCAAGAGCCTGAGTAACACCAACGTGACGGTGATCAACGCCGAGAAGGGGCTGATCTACCATGCCGACTACTACAACGACTCCGCGAAGACGCTCAGAAGGCTCATCCTTATCGAACGCGACGCGGACGGGCGGGTAACGAGGCGCATCGACGCCGAGCAGGCGGTATGGAAGGAGGGGCGCTGGGAACTGCAGCGGGCGCGCGACTTTTCGTGGAACAAGGCGGGCGTTTTCGAGGAGCGGTATTCCGAACGACTTACCGATCCGGCGATTGACGAACCGCCCGAGACCTTCAGGCGAGTAGTGTATTCGATCGACGAGATGCACGTGGAAGAAGCGTGGAACTGGATCGAGAGCCTGAGGCGGGCGGGGCTTCCGTACCGCGAACAGTTGACCGACTTTTATAAACGATACTCCTTTGCTTTGACGCCGCTTATCGTTGCGCTGATTTCGGCGGCGATCGGCGGACGGTTCAAAAAGAACATCTTATTGATGAGTCTTCTCTTGAGTCTGATTATCTCGGTGCTCTACTATGTCGGACAGATGGTAGCCGGTATTCTGGCCAAATTCGGCCTTTTCACCCCGATCATGGGCGCCTGGGCGGCGGTCGTCGTTTTTCTAGGCGCCGCGTTGTGGTTGTTCAAATCCGCACGGACGTAGCGCGTGCATCTGTTCCAGGTCGAATCGTGCGATGCGGACTCCCGGGCGCGGACCGGTCGAATCAGGCTTCCACACGGGCCGGTGAAGACGCCGGTCTTCATGCCCGTCGGAACGAACGGCGCGGTAAAGGCCGCGTCGCATCAATCGTTGCGCGGGATGGGCGTCGGTCTGATACTCGCGAACACCTACCACTTGTATTTACGGCCCGGGTTGGACATAATCCGCGGCGCCGGAGGTTTGCACGCGTTTACCGGGTGGGAACGCAATATCCTTACCGATTCGGGAGGGTATCAGGTCTTCTCTCTCTCGTCGCTTCGCCGAGTCGACGCCGAAGGGGTGCGGTTCCGGTCGCACGTCGACGGTTCAAGCCACCTGTTTACTCCCGAACTGGTCATTGACGCGCAAGCCGTTTTCGGCAGCGACATCGCGATGCCGCTCGACGTCTGCACCGCGCCCGGAATCGGGCGCGAGGAGGCGGAGACGGCGGTGACCGCGACCGCGGAGTGGCTCGATCGCAGTGTGCGCCGTTACGGCGAGATCGAGCGAAACAGGCCCGGCGCCTTGTTCGGGATCGTCCAGGGGAATTTCTATCGGGATCTGCGCGAGCGCAGCGTCGAGGCGACGGTCGTGCACGATCTGCCGGGGTACGCGATCGGCGGCCTTTCGGTCGGCGAGAACTACGAGCTGTTTGTCGAGTTTCTCGACTTCACCTCGGCGCTTCTTCCCGCCGACCGGCCGAGGTACCTCATGGGCGTGGGCACGCCCGACTATATTCTGACCGCCGTCGAGTGCGGCATCGATATGTTCGACTGCGTGTTCCCCACGCGAACCGCGCGCAACGGACTTCTTTTTACACGGGCCGGCCCGCTCAATATCAAAAAGGTCCGTAACTCCGATACGTTCGAACCCGTCGACGAGCGATGCGGGTGCACCGCGTGTACGCATCATTCGCGCGCCTATCTTCGTCATCTTTTCAAGACCCGCGAAATCTACGGCGTCATGCTTGCCACCGAACAT
>JAJRYZ010000290.1 GCA_024275515.1 Spirochaetota bacterium | reverse complement strand
TGAGGCGAGGAATTGGGATCCGATTGAAACGGTCGTTCTCAATCCCTCCAACCGCAACGTCGATCGATCCGTCACAGATCGTAAGTCGGCCTAAGCATGGAACTCCGAGACGCGACAACTTCCTTGACAAACACCGGGGAGTGCTGCGTTTCTTGCCATAAACAAGCAGCTGAACCTTGTAACAAATGACCTGTTTCCCGGGGTCCTCCGAAGACCAGTTTTTTCAACCCGACTCTTCGTGCGGATTGTTCCATTCTTCCGAGCCGGTTCCCGAAACCAGCCGGGCTCGGGTCGGGCTAATGCCATAGACCCTTCTGAACGCCTTACGGAACGTGTCTGCGCTCGAGTAGCCGACGGTGCGGGCGACCTCATCAATTGTGAGAGTTCGGTTTCCGTGCAGTATCTCTTTTGCCTTTTCGACGCGGATTCTGGTCAAGTGCCCCGTGAAATTCTCCCCCGTCTGCTCCTTGAAGAACTGCGAGAGGTATACTTCCGAAAGACCTATCTCGCCGGACACCCTGCCCAAGGTCAAATCGGGATCACAATACGATTTTCGAACCTCCGAGACCACCCGTTCGAGTAGGGCCCGGTTGTGGCTTCGCTTGCGATCCGAGGTCATCCGGCAGATAACGACGACGAGCGCGTCGAGAGACTCGAAAAACGCATCGATCTCTTCGACGAGTAGCAGTTCCTCGGCGGCTCTGTGAATAATACTCGCGTCACGGTCGGTAAACACCCCTTCTTTTTCAAGCAGCTTCAAGATAGTTCCTTGCAGTTCGACGAACAGGTTGTCGGCGAGAGACCTACTTATTTTCCTCCTTTGGAAATTCTCTCGGCGCACTTCCTCTATCTTCTCTCGCGCGTCCTCGAGGTGTCCCGACAGAAGGCCGGCCAGTATGGCGCGTTCGACCTCAAGTGGATAGCGATACCGCACGTTCGAGGACGGATCATGCGGTGTAAAATAATCAACGGCATCCGGGCTCTCTGCCGGAGCGGACGAGGCCGCCTGTCGTGCCTCGCAATACGATCTAAAGACACTTTCAACATCCGTCACCAAGCACCCGCCGGAAATGCTGCAGTGAAATCGGTATTCTTCGTCGAGGTGCTTTTTCAGCGCGGAGCAACGCTCATCGACATACTCATAGCATCTTCTGTCCGACTCGATATCGAAGTGGAGCAGCAGTACTATCCGGTCCATCTGAATATCGTGAAGGCAACAGGAACTGCCGAAGAATCGGTCGACAGCATCGTGGACAATGACTCTGGCGACGTTCAAGTCACGGATCCGTTCTTGACTCATCGGACCGTCAAAGCCTCTGATATGGAGTATAAGACAGAGGTAGTTACGTGCGTGGGTATCAAAGGGACGAAGATCGATGAGTGACTGTAGTTCATCCGATCCGTCCATCCGTTCTCCTCGCAGGAGTCGCTCGAATATGGCGTTCCGTACAAAAGGCTCCTGGCGCCGTATCTCCCACTGCAGATGACGGTTGCGGGAGATGAGCCGTGCGACCGCCGGTTGGAGAGAAGAAAGATCGATTCCGCCTCCGGATTCTATATCCGGTTCCGCGTGGAGAAGTCGGAATACCAGTCGAATCGGCTTGCTCGAATTGTGCGCGAGCATGAGTGCAAGCAGTGTTCCACCGATAACCGACAGCACGGTGACGCCGTATGCGAGTCGTTGCACACGGCGGACGCGAGAGCGGATTACGGCTCTAGGTACTCCGACGGCCAAGATCCATCCGGTACGGTCGGAGCGCATCGTCATGAGCTGATATCGCTCGTCGTTGAAACGGAAGTCCTGGGCGTCTCCGCCGACGACTCGGCTCGCATCCAAGGACGTCATGGCGTCGGTTATTTCCTCCGGCTGCGCGCCCACGACGGCCAGCGGCACGTACGACTCATCGAGGAGCGCCACCCAGCTCCTGCGATGTAGGTTGAGGCTCGCCAGCATTCTCTGGAGTGTCTTCTTGTCGAGCAAAACGGCGATGGTGCCGTCAAAGATCCCGCTGTAGCCCATCGGGATCGATTGAAGATACGTGATTAGCTGTCGACGCCGTCCTTCGATCGACACAACGGTGGGAGGCAGAACGCGACGGTCATGATACTGGCCGGAAAGAAGGTCATACCATTGATCGTAACGCATATCCTCGTAATTCAGCGAGTCTCGGTAGAACAACGGGAGACGAAAAGCTATCGTCTCCGGTGAAAGGATCACATTGCTCCGCTTGAAATAGATGAAGTATCGGAAAATCAGATTGTGCGTGATCTGAAATGGGGGAAGCTGACGCTGCAATTCCCGCATGAACGTATAGTTTTGCGTATCGAGAAAATCGGAGATTTGAAGAAATCGAGTCACTTTTGGGTTGCTTGCAATAGCGAATACTAGGTTGTCGATCTCCGCCAACGAGCGATCCACATTCTCGACGGTGCGCTCGAGCAACATTCTATTCGTCGTATGGACCCCAAAACGTACGCTGCGGAAGGCTTCAATATACGCCACGTAGCTAATGAATGTCGGCACGATCAGAACGGCCAGATACGGAAGGAAAAAACGGAAAAGCAGTTTTTTTGATTCGTTTTGCATACAAACACATGCTATCATAGTTTTTTCCCGACTACATAAGGATTTCTCCCGGAAATACTAAATGAGGTCGGATTCATTAATTTTTTCCTCTTGTGAGGGGTAAATCCGCCGGCCCAGTATTACTGCATGGCCGATCAGACGCTTGCACCGTTAGCGGTGCGAACCGGAACGAGAAGGGACTTCCACCGTGCACGGTTTCGCAAGAGCTGGCAACTGTGGGTTATCATCTCGCCGCCGTTGCTCTGGCTCATCATCTTCCGCTATGTCCCAATGTACGGCGCACAGATAGCATTCAAGGATTTTTCCATTGTAAAGGGCATTCTCGGGAGCCCTTGGATCGGCCTCGTGAATTTCAAGCGTTTTTTTGATTCCTATCAGTTCGGAAGGCTCATCAGCAACACGATTGGATTGAGTCTTTATCATTTTTTCGCCGGCTTTCCCCTGCCGATCATACTCGCGATATCGCTGAACGAGAGTTTCAACCGCTCGTTCAAGAAAACCGTCCAGATGATAACCTATGCGCCTCACTTCATATCGACGGTCGTGATGGTGGCGATCATCATGCAATTCCTGGATCCTAGAATCGGTATCATCACCAAGTTGGCGCGGCTGGTTGGTTTGGACGCCGGAAACATCATCGGACAGGCCGGACTGTTCAAGACAATATACGTTGTCTCGGATCTTTGGCAGCACACCGGGTACGGTTCCATCATCTACCTTGCGGCGCTCTCGAGCATCGATCCGACTCTGCACGAGGCGGCCATTGTCGACGGCGCGACCCGAGGGCAACGCATTGTGCACATCGATTTCCCCGGTATTTTGCCGACTGCAGTAATACTGCTTATTCTGCGTATGGGTCGCATCATGAATGTGGGGTTCGAGAAAGTTTTTCTGCTGCAAAACCCGCTCAATCTGCGGACATCTGAGATCATAGCCACCTATGTCTACAAGGTAGGGCTTATCCAGGCGGACTTCGCGTTTTCGGCGGCGGTAGGCCTTTTCAACAGCGTTATCAATATGGCGCTTCTTTTGATGGTAAACAGAATAGCGAGAAGATTGGGCGAGACCAGTCTGTGGTAGTCGGAGGAACAATGAACGCGGCATCTATCAGAATGTCCAAAAGCGACCGCGTATTCGTTCTGACCAACACTCTTTTTCTTACCTTGGTACTTGGTGTGGTCATCTACCCTCTTATCTATGTGGTCAGTTCCTCCTTCAGTTCTACAAACGCGGTAATATCGGGGCGCGTATGGCTCTTGCCGGTCGAGCCGAGTCTGGAGGGGTATAAGGCCGTTTTCGAAAACAATCAGGTGTGGACCGGATACGCAAACTCGGCCTTTTACATGGTATTCGGAACGATTATCAACGTGCTCTTTACGATACTCGCAGCCTACCCTCTGTCGAGACGGGATTTCTACGGCCGAAATTGGGTGATGGCGCTGTTCACTTTTACCATACTCTTCAACGGTGGACTGATACCGACGTATCTGCTGGTGAGATCTCTCAATCTGCTTAATACCCGCTGGGCGATGATGATCCCCAATGCTCTCATCGTTTTCAACGTGATAGTCACGCGGACCTATTTCCAGTCGACGATTCCAGGCGAGCTATTGGAAGCGTCGCAACTCGACGGTTGCTCCGATTTTCGTTTCATACGCGCCGTTGTGATTCCGCTTTCCGGCCCGATCATCGCCGTGATTACCCTCTGGTACGCCGTCGTTCACTGGAATTCCTACTTCCAGGCGCTCATCTATTTGAAGAGCGCACGGTTGTACCCGCTTCAGATCATACTCAGAAACATTCTTATTATGAATCAGGTTTCGGCGGACATGCTCATGGACGTCGAGCTGACCGAGAAATTGGAAGGTATGGTCGAATTGCTCAAATTCTCTCTTATTGTCGTGGCAAGTGTTCCTGTACTTGCACTCTATCCCTTTGTCCAACGCTATTTCGTGCGCGGAGTAATGATCGGTTCGATTAAGGGGTAGTCGATTTGGATTCAATCCGTCTTGCCGTTATCCAGTCGGCAATCGGATGGAAAAAAAACTGTTTCAAGGAGAGGTGCTATGAAAAAAACAGTACTGTGTGTCTTCGTGCTGGCTTTGGTGTTCGTCGCGTTTGTCTTCGGGGGCGGCGCCCAAGAGTCGTCCGCCGCGACCGGAGTCGAGGTCTCCGCGCCGGGTGTGTTTCCGATCGTCAAAGAGAAAATCACGCTCAATTTCTTTGCGGCGCAACATCCCATCGTCGAAGACATGGCGACAAACGCGATGACGATGTACATGGAGGAGCTCACAAACGTCCATATCGAGTGGGAAACGGTCCCGTCTCAGGCGCAGAACGAGAAGCGTACCTTGTTGCTCGCAAGCGGCGACTATCCGGACGTGTTGTTCTCGGTCGGCACGACACCGCAGGAGATCATGATCTACGGCTCCGAGGGAGTGTTTCTACCGCTAAACGATCTCATCGATACACAAGGATTCGAGATTAAAAAAGTATTCGCCGAGCAGCCCAATTTGCGGTCTATTATTACGACCCCGGACGGCAATATCTACGCACTCCCCCATATCAACCAATGCTATCACTGCTTCTTTTCGCAGAAGATGTGGATCAATCGCGAGTGGTTGGCCGCCGTGAACATGGATATGCCGACCACTACGGAGGAGATGTTCCAAGTTCTCAAAGCATTCAAAACCCAGGATCCCAACGGCAACGGAATTGCGGATGAAATACCGATCAGCGGCGCCACCACCGGATGGCACACACGCTTTCCCGCGTTTTTCATGAACGCGTTCATCTACTATGACGATACCGGTGACTATTTCAGTATGGACAACGGCGACATCTCTTTTGTGGCAAACAAACCGGAATACCGCGAGGGCCTGCGCTACCTGAGACGGCTCTACGCGGAGGAACTGATAGATCCCGCCGCATTCACGCAAGACAGTACTCAGCTCCGCTCCCTGGGAGAAAACCCCGACGTCAACATTCTCGGTTCCGCGCTCGCCGGATGGTTCGGTGTGTTCACGAAAAACGGCGCTCCCAGCGGCCGCTTCACGCTCTATGACGCCGTTCCTCCGCTGGAAGGACCGCAGGGAGTCAGAACCACCGGCAGCTATCCTTTCGGCATCAACGTGGGGGACTATGTGATCACCAGTGCCGCCAAATACCCGGCGGTCGCGTTCAAATACGCGGACCATCTCTACAACCGAGAAGCCACGCTGCGATCGGTTTTCGGCCGCGAGGGCGAAGAGTGGGACTGGGCAAAGCCGGGGGATAAAGGTCTGAATGGCGAACCGGCGATCTGGGTACGTCATTCCACCTTTGGTACGCTTCAGAACTACCATTGGGCGCAGGAAGGACCGAGCTACAGGCCTACCTATCTCCGCCTCGGGGAAAAGGCCGTCTCCAGAGAAGACTATTTCACCGGTAAGGGGCTTTCGCTGCGTCTTTATGACGAGACCAACGCAAAGTATGACGTCGGCATCGTTCCCGACCAAGTGTTTCCGCCGGTCTTCATGACCAAACAGCAATCGAGCCAATTCGCTCAACTCAGGACGACTATCGGCGACTTCGTCGCGGAGTACAACGCTCGGTTCATCACGGGCGACCTCGACATCGAAGAGGACTGGAACGCCTATGTGAAGGAGCTGGACAAGATCGGAGTCGAGAGATACGTGCGGATCGCTCAGGAAGCTTACGACGCACAGTACAAGTAGCCGAACCGAAGAGCACGGCTGGAGAGGGAGGGGCGCCCCGCAGAAACACGGCGAGGTGCTCCTCTACGTTTCGACTTCACGGGACGCGCGGGAGTCGCCGGCGACGTGAGCAGAGACAGACCGAATGTAATCTACATTCTCGGCGACGATCACCGGGCGGACTACTTGAACAGCGTCGGTCACCCCGTGGTCCGGACCCCGCATCTGGACCGTCTGGCCGCCGACGGCGTACTTTTTGCCAACGCGTTCTGCACAAGCCCCGCCTGCACGCCGAGCAGAACGTGCCATTATCTCGGTCAGTGGGAGCGGCGCCACGGTGTCAATTTCAACAGCGGATCGGCCCTCTCGCCGTCCGCGTGGGAGATGAGTTTCCCCATGCGGATGAAGGAGGAGGGCTACTACTTGGGATGGGTCGGGAAGAATCATGTTCCGGCCGGAATCGGTGGATACGGCAGTCGATACTTCGAGCAGGTCTTCGACTATTGGTACGGGAACCATGGGCACACCGGGTTCTATCCAAAGGAGAATCCGCACGGAGGAGAGATATACCGCAACGCGACCGCGGACACGCAGATCGAGGTTTTCGAAGAAGCGACCCTGGACTTTCTGGAGCCGCGCAACGGATTTGCCGAAGGTTGTCCCGTCCAATTGCCGCGTCGGCCCCAGGATCGGCCTTTCTGTCTCTGCCTGACCTTTAATCTGCCTCACGGTGCGAGCACCGGTACGATGCAGCTCCGTCCCTCGGATGATGAGCTCTACCGCGGCGCTTATCGGGATCGGCAACACGAAATGCCTCTGCCCGAAACGTATCTGCCCTTTCATCTGGAGGTCGAACAGCCCAAAATCCCTCGCGTGGTGTACAACGGGAAGCGCATTTCGCAGTACGACTACGTCAAGACGCCGACCTTTCTCCGGGAACGGCAGGTGAGAACGTGTCAGACGATCACGGGAATGGACCGGATGATCGGCAATCTTCGGCAGGAGCTTGAGCGACTGGGGCTTGCCGACAACACTCTCATCTTTTTCTCAAGCGACCACGGCTTGCATCACGGCGAGCATGGTCTCGGCGGAAAGTGCTTCCTCTACGAAGAGGACATACGCATACCGATGATTGTGTTCGATCCCCGGTCGCCTCAGACGGCGCGTGGGCAGGTGCGGAACGAGTTGGTCGTCGTGCCCGATCTGGCTCCAACGGTGTTGGAGCTGTGCGGAATAGAGATTCCGAGCACGATGCATGGATCGAGCATGGTACCGCTTCTCCGTGGGGTCGAACCGGAGTGGCGGCGCGATTTTTTCGCCGAGAATCTTTTCGACGGGCAGAATTACCCGCGCAGTGAATGCGTACGGACCGAAGAGTGGAAGTATGTCCGATATTTCAGGCGCACCGACAACCTCGACGATCGACTTGAAGATACCTACGGTACCAAGGAAGAGTACTTGGAATGTCTTGATTCCACTCTCGACGGAGAACGACCGGTCCACGAAGAGCTCTATCATCTTCGAAACGACCCCTACGAGAAACACAATCTTGCCGAGGATCCGGCGTGCCGAAGCCGGCTCGACGCGATGCGTCGGAGAATCGGCGAGCTCGGAGTGGCAGCCCGTGGTGAACGATCACTTCCAATGACTGTTCCGATCTGAGCTCCTCCTACCCGGTCCGACGGCGACACCTCTGCGTCAAGATGGTCGTCACCCGATCATTCGTACGCAATGCGGTCCGATACCTCCACTCACAGATAACTGCTTGCACCAAAGATAAACAACCTACGCCCAGCCCGACTCGAACGGGCGACCCACGGCTTAGAAGGCCGTTGCTCTATCCAACTGAGCTATGGACGCATCGATCTGTGATCGCACCGCCATCCTACTTAAAGATCGAGTAATTGGCAATCCGGAATCGGCCCGACCGAGCGACGCGCACCCGCGCCCGTCGGTATTGCCGGCGTGGACGGGTCGGCGCGTCGTGGCTTTTCGACTTCGCGTGCCCGCGCCGGCGCTCTGCGGGGGCCGGCGCTCTTGCGTCTCTGTTTGGTAGCCTGTATTCTCGATGTCGAATTGTGAGCCGACGGGAGGCACGAATGAAAGCTGTGGTGATATGCGGAAGCCGAAATCCGAAAGGGCGAACGGCCCGCGCCGTCGACGCGGTGGTCAAGGGCCTCTCTGCAGCCGGAGTTGCGTCTGAGAAGGTTTTTCTGCCGACTCTCACGGTCGAACGCTGCCGCCAATGTGACGACGACGGCTGGGGTTTGTGCCGCAGGGAGGGACGGTGCGTTATCGAGGACGATCTGGCCGGTCTGGTCGATGAGGTGCGGCGAGCCGCGGTCGTGGTTTTCGCGACTCCGGTCTACTACTCGGACCTGAGCGAGAGCATGCGCGCGTTCACCGATCGTCTACGTAGAATATGTACGCACGAGACAGGGCGCGCATCGATCGAGGGTAAACCGATGATCGGACTCTGCGTGGCCGGCGGCGGCGGAGGAGGCGCGCCGGCGTGCTGCGTCAGCCTGGGAAAGGTGATGAGCACGTGCAAGTTCGACGTGGTGGACCTCATTCCCGTTCGGCGTCAGAATCTCGAAGCGAAACTACCGTCTTTGGAACTCGCCGGAGAATGGCTTGCGTCCGGGCCGCGGTCGAACTAACCGGGGCGGGGCGGTGGGATTCGTCGTGTCCGGCGAGAGTGGGGCGTGCGCGCGGCTGCGGTGACGGGCGGTGCGCGGAGGAGGCCGACCGGGAGATTGTTGCACGGGAAAAAGCATGAATAAGACAAACGGAATCGATATGATCGAACTTAAAGCGGCGCTGCTTGTCGACGGCGTCAGAGCCGATGCCCAGGCGCTGCGAGGGGTCGGGACGATCTTCAAGGAGCAGAACCACGGTTTGTTCGGGTGGGATTTGGAGGATCACGCGGATGTCGCTCTCCCGGACGATTTTCTCCTTCCGGACGGGACCGTCGTCCAATTCAGAATGAACTCCTCGTCGCCTCTGTGTATCAGGGTCGTCGACTCCGCGTTGCGATTGTTTCACGGTGAGCGCGACGTGTGCGAAGTACGATGGATCGACCGGCCCGGTTTCTACGATCAAAGGATCGGAGACGGTAAAAAGATGGTGCAGATCGGGCAGGTCGGCGGAGAGGACTGTCTTTTCTTCTGCTATCAGAACTACTGCAGTCATTTTGCCCACGGGGAGCAGTGTCTGTTCTGCAATCTCGTCTCCACGTCGCAGACGTATGATTCCGTCCTGAAAAAGAAGGACGCCGAGTTGATCGGTGAGGTCGCGGGGGCCGCATGGGGAGAAGGAATCGTCAAACACATCCTGCTCACCGGCGGGTGCTTTGCTCACGAGAGGGAGGTCGCGGTTGTTGAGCGGATACTGATGTCCGTGCGCAAGCACGGAGCGGCGGATCGTATCCCCGGTACGATTCTCCCGTCACCCGCGACGGGAGACGACATCGAGCGTTACTACGACACCGGAATACAGGCCATCGGTTACAGCATGGAAATCTGGGACGAAGCGCTCTACAGTGCGATATGTCCGGGGAAGGCGGCGAATACCTCGCACGCTCAGTTTCTCGTCTCGATAGAGCGCGCCGTCGAGGTTTTCGGAAGCGGCAACGTTTTCGCCGTGTTCGTCATGGGGCTTGAGCCCAAAGACACTTTCCTCGACGGCGTGAAGACGCTGATCGGCATGGGCGCCAACGTTGTTCCGTTCGTCTGGTCTCCCAATCCCGGATCCCGTCTGGCCGGTCATCGCGCCCCTTCGGCCGCGTGGTACGCCGACGTCGTCCGCGAAGCCGCAACGCTGGTGATGAACGGCGATGTGCCGTCGGGAACCGAGAACCACTGCTACCGATGCGACGGCAACAGTCTCCTTCACGACGCGCTGCGCGAACGAGGAGTTGAGTAGGCGCCCCGGTCCGATGCGCCTCTTCCAGGCGCCGGCGTCGATTACGCGTCGGTGAATGTCCACGGTTTCGCCGTTGCCCGTGCAAAAAAGCACCGGAACGGATCCGTTGGGAAAGCCCTCGTAGAACGGACATGATATTCTGATCGGTATGGTGATGTTTACCGGCCGACAAGGGGGGCGAGGGCAAGCGGCGTATGCGTGACAACATGCGTTAGCACGCGTCGAATGTCAAACGGGAGCGGCCATGGGTCAATCGGACGAAGAACGGGCGATCGTTTACGCGATTCAGCGGAAGATCGCGGCGGTCGGCGCGCTGGGAAGCGGCGTGATCGCGCTGGTGAACTACGTGAAGTATTCGATCGTCGCCGGACAGCTCTCTTTGCACACGCTTGCGTTGCCGCATGTCTCTCTCACGGCATTAATCGGCGCGGTCGTCGCACTTACCGGTCTCCGGGATCTTGCTGTGCTGCGGGTCATACACGTGGCTTTTTTCCTGATCCTCGGGTTTGCCTTTTCGATCGTTCGTCCGATTGGCGAACTTACCGGTGTGTTGTTTTTCTCCTACGGAATCATTCTCATGGTTCAGTATCGGTTGGCCCGGCGGCATATCTGCATCTGGATTGCGCTGCTGCTTGGCGCGCACGCCGTCGGGATCGGCGTCTCGGGAGCGCTTCGGGAGGAGGGAGGCCCGCTGTTCGGAGTACCGACCGCCGTCATCGCCGTCATGTTTTTTTTGTTTTTTTGGACGGCGTTTGCAGAGGAAATCCGGCGGTATGCAAGCGAGGCGTATCTGCTTCGAGAGCAGCGGGACAGGAACAAGGTGTTCGTACGGTTCGGGAAAAACCTGAGCGGGATGATTCATAACCTAAAATCGAGTCTGAACGCCGTAAACGGGTACGTCGGTCTTCTCGCGGATGATACTGCGGAAGAGCGCGAGGAAGTCGCGACGATGGCCAAGCGGGCCGCCGGGCACCTCGAGTCGACGATCAACGATTTGCTTTTTGCGGTTCGGGCGTACCAACGAACCGACTACGAGGCAATCTCGCTCAACGCGTGCGTGCGGAGCATGGTGGAAGTTCTGAGAAGCACTCCGATATTCCGGAGTAAGATTCAAATCGATCTGTGCCTGTCGGAGCCCGACACCGTTTGGGCAAGTCCGATCGCACTGATGCAGGTGCTTGACAACCTGATGACAAACGCCGGCGAAGCGATGGTCGATACCGATGATCGGTTCGTGATTCAGATTTCAACGGAGTTCGACGCCGGCGTCGTTCGTCTCGCGATTGAAGACCAGGGACCCGGGATCGTTTTCTGCGGCCGCTGCAGCGATCCGAACGGATGCATCGACTGTCGGGAGTTTGCGATGGGTCGAAGCACCAAACCCAACGGATCGGGAATCGGGATGGTATTCGTTCAACACGTTCTTCGTGAGATGGGAGGGACGCTTCGCCTGAGGCCGGGAGACGGACGCGGAACACGGGCGATTGTCGAGCTACCGCTTGCCGACGCTCTTGGCGACCGCGGCTGATCGCCCTTCTCACCCATCGCCCATCGCCCATCGCCCATCGCCCACCGGCCGCCGTCGGCGCGCCGTCGAGCGCGCCGACGCGGGACGAGACGAGAAAACTACCGATTTTACCAGTTCTTCGGACCGTTCTTGACGGACATGACGCCCGTGGCGGTGTTGAGCGTGTGACACGCAAGGCACTCGCCCTGATAGTAGGCGATAAAATGATTCTCGCTCGGTTCTTCATAGTGGATTTTGTGAACCCTGAGGCTGAGAGAACCGGTCGGCGTTCCTGCTTTGTGGCACATACCGCAATCCTGCGGCACGGTCTTTACAAGCGCCGACACGTCGGGGTGGTCCATCTCTTCGAGGGCGCCGTTGAGTCGGTAGTCCTTGCCTTCGCCGGCGTTCCGGTGGCAGTCGACGCAACCGTTCGGATGCTCGTCTTCGACGGTGATGCCCGAGAGCGCGGGGGTGTCCGCCGCCCAGGTGAGTGCGAGAGCGCCGCCGAGCACGAACAGCGCTATCAACGACGGTACGAGGATCTGTTTTGCACGCTTCATGCTACACTCCTTTGGTGTGTGAATAGGTTGACTTCACTGCTCAGGTTCGCGGGAAGTCACGGCATTATATCAGCTCGTGAAAGAAACATCAAACTTATGCAACACTCCGCGTGCGTTTTTTGGGGTGGGATCGACGCTTTGTCTTTTCCACGGCGCTTCGAGGGCTTATCCCGCAACATCGCGGGCAATGAGCCGGCTACGCGAGGCGACTTCGAATCGAGCCGGCCGAATCCGCGATCGCGACCTCTATTCCAGGCGGAGCGCCGGACAGAAGCGGCGGCCGACTATTGCCACCGGTACGATTTGTTCATGCCGTGGTTTTTCCCGTGACACCGAAGACTGCAATAGCCGCCGCCTCCCGTGTCGACGTACTGGCGATTCCCCGTGACGATCGAGGAGAATGTGAGCAGATGGACGTTGCTCGATCCGTGCATGTTGTTGTGACAGGTGGCGCAGGATGTCGATTGGCCGACGGTGTGCTCATAGTGCAGATTCTGGTCGTTCGTGGCGTTGCCGTCGCGAAAGTGGGTGTACGTTGTTCCGGTGCTTCGGGTTTTGGTCATGTACTGATTCCAGTCGTGACATTCGAAGCAGAGGTCCGAGGAGGGGTTCGTACTGCCGTCGTCCCGATAGTAGTCCTTCTTGAGAATGTAGGCGTAGACCGAACCGTGCGGTCCCCGTATGTTCGTATTGTTGCTGCTGTGACAATCGGTGCAGTACATCCGGCTTTCCGCCGTCCACGGTCCCAGCAGTACTCGAAAGTCGATGTCGGTGTTTTTGCCGACGGCTTCGACCGGGTGAAAGGAGGGGTTGTTCTCGTTGAACTCGAGGGCTTTGTCTCCCGCGGCGCCTCCCGAAGGCGTGGTAGGCGGCAGCGAGGTCCACGACGAGTGACATTTGAAACAAACCTGGTATTCGGTTGTCGGGGTGGTATTATCCGGCGGTTCCCTATACGTATATGTCGGGGGCTGCCACGCCGAACCGTTGGTAACGGCGACGCGTCCCACGCCTCGAAGGGTGTTCGACATTTCCGGCGGAGTCGGTGAGACGGCGTCGGCCGACGCTACGTGCGGGTTATGGCAGTCCTGGCATTCGCTATGGCGGTTCGTCGTGCCGTACGCCGAACTCGTTCCCCCCTCCTCCGGAAGATGGCGACCGTTGTACTCGCCGGCGTCGACGGGGTGGCTATAGGTCTTGGAGAGTTCGGCTGATATGTTGGTCGCCGCCGGCGAGCCGTCGTGGCACGAGAGACAGAGGAGTTCTTCATCGTTCACCGCCAAGGCAAGGTAAGGAGTTCCCGTTCCGGCGCCGTGGGGGTCGTGACACGATATACACAGCGGAAGCGAGTACCCCGAATCGGGATTTACCTTTTGCGAGGTTTGACCGTGAGATGATACCTCGTAGGCTGAGATTCCGGTCCAGAGGCCTTCGATACCGGGTTTGTGCGGAGCAACGCCGACGGTGTTGTCGACGTGGCACCCGGCGCAAAACGCGGTTGAGTTCGTTTCGTACATGAGATAGTCGAACGGGCCCGTGCCGGCAGCGGGCGACCCGTCCCGACTATTGTGCTGCGTGTGGCAGACCTCGCACGACCCGGAAAGCACATAGGAATCGCCGTCCAGGTTGGCAAATCCATGCTCGGTCTGCGTGTAAACGTCCTGCGAGACGAGGCGGAACACAACAGCAAAAAAGAAAAGAAACGAAACAAGAAGCGCACGTCGGCGCATTGCTCAACCTCCGAGATGCAAACACGGTCTTTATGCCGACGGCCGGGCGGACTTTGGACGTCTCGCCGCATCGAGACCGCACCGCCGACTACCTGTACTATACACTATATAGCACGAGGCTTACAGATATTCAGCAACCGTTCGCGCCAAGTCCTGTGCGTCGAATGGCGTTCTCTGCCGCCGGCTCCGAAGTCGTCGCGTCGTTCTCTACCATAAGCGAATCAAGGCCCCGGTGTGAAGCGCGACGGTGACGAGGAGACGAGCGAGGCGAAGCGTCTGTTTACCGGGTAGCGTCCATGCTACAGTTAGCGGGTCTATGAACACTTCCGCGCAAACACTCGGCCTTCTGCTGTTGCTGAGTGGTTTCTTCCGTCTGCAGGCCGAGGCGGATCCGCGTGCAGAGTACAACTGGGATCATCCGAACGAGGTGATCGTTTTGCCGCGGGAAATGGCGTTTACATCGGGGAACATCGGCGCGACCAAAAACGAAAGCATCTACCTCTGGGTCTATTCTCCAGGGGGAGTCGTGTTTTTGTTCAGCTTTTTTCACGTCGACACGCTTCTGTTCGATCGATGGGGCATGTACGCGCTGGTGGCGGATCCCGAGGGGAACGTCTACTGGATAACCGACACGCCGCAGCCCCGCTCGATTTGGTACGCCGACGATTACCTTTCGATTACCGACGGGGAGATGTTTTTCTCCGGACGCGGCGGCCGCTATCGCCTTACGGGAGGCTTCGAGGGGCTTTCGTGCGATATCTCGCTTGAGAGTCGGTTGCCGGCGTGGAAGCCGGGAACCGGACGGCTCGACTACACCCAAGACGGATCGTCGTTTCAGTTTCGGGTACTTGTCGTCCCGTGGGCGCGCGCGTCGGGGACGATCGAGGTCGACGGAAAGAGGTTTTCAATTAACGGGCACGGTTACGTGAGCAAGACGCGCTTTTCGAACCCGCTTACGCGGTTCGCGCCCTACATACATTCGCTTAAGCTCTACGATGATGACACCTTTCTCTACATGCTGGACGTTACGCTGAACGAAGCGTACGACAATCGAGTGGTTCCGATGCTGGTCCTCGCCCACAAGAATCGCTGGCTGTTCACTACCCGCAATTACGCCTACACGGTGGAGTCGTACGCGGAGGACGACGAGCTTCCGTATCCATACCCGAAAACGATACGCGTCGTCGCCGAAGACAAAGGATATCGACTCGAAGGGGTGTATCGCGAATCACGCCGCCTGAACGTGACCGATGTTTTCGCAGAGCTTCCGCAACTCGTTCGCAACATGCTCGATATGATCCTTTCCCGTCCGGTCTTTTTTCGCGCGATAGGCGCTTTCTCCGGGACTTTGACCTATCCCGACGGCACGATCCGTCGCCTTGAACTCGACGGCCCCTACGAATACACGGTCGTGCGGTAAAGTGCGCCGGGCGTGGCTTCGACAAGATCGTTGCGCCCGCGTGGGTCGCGTGGGTCGCGTGGGTCGCGTGGGTCGCGTGGGTCGCGTGGGTCGCGTGGGT
>JAJRYZ010000289.1 GCA_024275515.1 Spirochaetota bacterium | reverse complement strand
GATCGACTGCTCGATTCCAATCCCTCCGGCATAACCGGGGAGATCGCCTACGCCGACGAGAGGAGAATACGGGATCTTCTCGGCACTCCGCTCTCTGCTCCGCAACGGTTGCACCGGAAAGTCCCGGACACGCCGACTCGTTTCGACGCGCTAGGTTTTCTCCGATCCGAGCAGGCTCTTCTGGACAGGGTTCAGTCGGGTTGCCGCGCGATCGCGTCCGGAAACTCGCCCGCGGAGACATGGCGAACGAACTTGCGCGATCTCGACTACCTCTACGTCGATTTCCCCGATGAACCGGCGCCCGAAGACGCCGGGTTCGTTGGTCGCCTGGCGGCCTCGGCGCTCTATTATCGCTCGGTCATCGACCGCGCCGTCGAATCGCACGTTTCCCCGGCGGGTGAGCTCTAGTCGCCGCTCTTCAGGACGGAAAGGAAGGCGGTCTGCGGCAACTCGACGTCGCCGACTGTTTTCATCCTTTTTTTCCCTTCACGTTGCTTTTCGAGAAGCTTTCGCTTTCGCGTAACGTCTCCGCCGTAGCATTTGGCGGTCACGTCTTTCCGCAGCGCGGAAATCGTTTCGCGCGCTATGATCTGCGAGCCTATGGCGCCCTGGATCGGGACCTTGAACTGGTGTCGAGGGATCTCCTCTTTGAGTCGACGGCAGATTTCCCTCGCGCGCGCCTGCGCGTTATTCTCAAAAAGTAATACCGCGAGGGCGTCGACGGGCTTGCCGTTTATCAGAATATCGAGCCGCACAAGCTTTGTCTCGCGATAGTCGGCCAGCTCATAGTCGAAAGAGGCGTAGCCGCGACTGACCGACTTGAGTTTGTCGTAAAACTCGAACAAAACTTCGGCCAGCGGCATGTCGTATTCGAGCTCGACCCGCTTACTGTCGAGGTATTCTAGTTTCGTTTGAACGCCGCGTTTGTCGAGACACAGCGTGATAACGTTTCCGAGATAGTCGTCGGGCGTAATGATCGACGCGTGAATGTACGGTTCCTCCGCGCGTTCGATCTCCGTCGGATCGGGAAGCAGCAAAGGATTGTCGATCGTTTCGACGTCGCCCGACTTGCGCGTTATGCGGTATCGAACGGAGGGACTCGTGAAAACGACGGAAAGTCCGAACTCGCGTTCCAAACGCTCCTGTACCACTTCCAGATGGAGCAATCCGAGAAACCCACACCTGAACCCGAAACCAAGCGCCGCCGAAGAGTCGCGCTCATAGATAAGCGATGCGTCGTTGAGTTTGAGCCGTCCCAAGGCACTCGACAACTCTTCGTATTCGTTCGAATCGACAGGGTAGATCGAAGAAAAAACGACCGGTTTGACGTCCTTGAATCCCGGAAGCGCCTCGTCGCACGGCGAATCCGCGTCGGTAATCGTGTCTCCGACGCGGATGTCCGAGATCGTTTTTATACCCGCGGTAATGTAGCCGATGGCTCCGACCTCCAAAGACTCCACCGGCGAGAGTTCGAGACGAAAAAGGCCCGTCTCCTCCACCTCATACCGCACGCGATTCGACAGCAACAGTATCTCCTGATTCTTGCGGAGTCGCCCCGCAAACACCCGAACGTGAACGACCACACCGCGGTAGGGATCGTAGTGAGAATCGAAAATCAACGCCTGCAACGCGTCGCCGTCGGGCGCCGGCGGCGGCGGGATGCGCTCGACGATCGCCTCCAGCACCTCTTTGACGCCGGTGCCGAGTTTCGCGGAAACCTCCAGCACACTCTCGGCGTCGATCCCGAGATCGCGCTCGATCTGTTGTTTTACCCCGTCGACATCCGCGCCGGGGAGATCGATTTTATTGAGCACCGGAAGAATCTCAAGGTCGTGATCGATCGCCATATAGAGGTTCGAAAGGGTCTGCGCCTCGACTCCCTGCGTCGCGTCGACCAGAAGAACGGCGCCCTCGCATGCCGAAATTGAGCGTGACACCTCATAGGAAAAATCGACGTGCCCCGGCGTATCGACAAGGTTCAGACGGTACTCGGTTCCGTCGTCGGATACAAATGGAATGGTAATCGCGTGCGATTTGATTGTGATTCCGCGCTCGCGCTCGATGTCCATATCGTCGAGCACCTGGTTCTTCATAGCCCTCTCGTTAAGCATCTTCGACCGTTCGATAAAACGGTCGGCAAGCGTGGACTTTCCGTGATCTATGTGAGCTATGATGCAGAAATTGCGAATGCGGTGTGCGGGCATGGCGTCAGACTATATTAGAGAAACGAATCTGACTCAAGATAGGCGCCGATCTGCACCGTACGTTCGATGAATCCCGCCTTCCGTTTCCGGACGACGATGCGCAGGACGGCGACCCGCTCCTCCCGGTCGATGGTCAATTCCTGAATGCGCAACGGATCCATCACGGAAAGCCCCGCTTCATCCGCCACGCTCCCCGGGATCACGCGCTCAACGATATAGCGGTCGGCAAGAAGCGACCTTTCGGTCCGCTGCAACCGCATTCCGAAGAGGGGTTCGATAATTCGCATCGGGATATCGCGATCGAGCACCACGTCCATCGGAAGGTCGGGGCGGGGAGACAGACCGATGACGCCGCGCACCCGCTCTCCCTCGTAGTCCCACTCGACCGGTACGAGTGTGTTCGGCACATAGTCGAGGAGAGCGGCCTGCGTCGCCGACAGAGATTTCGTCGCCGACGCGCCGATCCTCCTGATAACGGCGCCCGGTTCCATTCCGGCGCGATCGGCCGGTTCACCCGGAACGACGTAAATGACTTCGAGCCCGTCCGGGCGAGGGACGACGGCGACGCCGAGCCATGCGTAGGAGACCGCGCCTCCGGCGTACAATCGCGGAATCGAAGCGAGCATCCATTCGGAAGGAATCGCGAAGTTGATTCCTTCGAATTGCTCGAT
>JAJRYZ010000288.1 GCA_024275515.1 Spirochaetota bacterium | reverse complement strand
GACCCGGCGATCGGGCGACCCGGCGATCGGGCGACCCGGCGATCGGGCGACCCGGCGATCGGGCGACCCGGCGATCGGGCGACCCGGCGATCGGGCGACCCGGCGATCGGGCGATCGGGCGATGTTTTGAAGAAAACCGCCCCTTTCTCGTCTACCGAGGCGCATATTTCCTTGACATATCACAGATCGGGTTCATAATTGAATTTGTCATGATTGTGAATCGAGTGGCGAATCGCCGATAACACCGCGCCGCATCGCCGGGCGCAGGCCCGTGTCGCGATTCCCGTTCGACATAATACTTGAGGAGGACAGAGCCTATGAAAAGAGTGCTTCTCGTGGTCGTGGTGATCTTTTTCTTCGTGGCCCCGCTGATGGCCGAAGGCCAGGCGGAGTACGCGGAAGGCGCCGAGTACGTCGGCAGCGCTTCCTGCGCAAAGTGCCACAAGGACATCTACGACACCTTCATGCAGTCGGGTCACCCGTACAAATTGAACCCGGTAGTCAACGGACAACCGCCCGACTATCCGTTCACCGAAGTCCCGGATCCGCCCGAAGGATACACGTGGGACGACATCACCTACGTAATCGGCGGTTACAATTGGAAGGCGCGCTTTATCGGAAAGGACGGGTATATCATCACCGGACCCAAATCCGACAAGCCCTACGGAGCGCAGTACAACTTCGCCAACCCGATCGTCGGAAACGAAGCGAACTGGGTGCCGTATCACCAGGGCGAGCAGAAGCCTTACAACTGCGGTACGTGTCATACGACCGGCTACTCCGACTGGCCGCCCGATTCGCACCAGGACGGACTGCCGGGAATCACGGGCACGTGGGCCGAGCCGGGTATCCAATGCGAACGGTGTCATGGACCGGCAAGCGAGCACGTCGCCAACCCGCGCGGAGTGCAATTGGTGATCGATCGAAGCTCCGCTCAATGCGGAGAGTGTCACTACCGTGGCGCACCCGAAGCGGTCGACGCGAAGGGCGGATTCATCAAGCACCATGAGCAGTACGAAGAGCTCTTTCAGTCGAAGCACATCACGCTCGACTGCGTGCTGTGCCACGACCCGCACGCCGGGGTGGTGCAGCTTCGGAAAACCAACGCGCCGACGACGAGGACCAGTTGCGAGAATTGCCACTTCCAGGAGGCGAAGTATCAGGCGTCCGACGTCATGAAGGCTTTCGTCAACTGCATCGATTGTCACATGCCGCGGGTGACCAAGAGCGCGGTCGGTAACGCCGCGAAGTTCACCGGCGATATCCGCACTCACCTCATGGCGATAGATCCGACGCAAATCGATCAGTTCACCGAGGACGGCAAGTTTGCGCTTTCGCAGCTTGGTCTCAACTTCGCCTGCAGGAGTTGTCACGTCGAAGGAGGAATCGCCTCCGTGCTCTCCGACGAGGCGCTGATGCGCGAAGCCTATAACTACCACGCTCGGCCGGACGAGTTATAGACGGCTTCCCTGAGCAATTCGAAATCTGGCGCGCCAGATTTCGAATTGCCGCCCATAGCAACCGAAAAGACGCCGTTTTCGTGGCGATTCGGCGATTCTTCCGCCGAAACGCCAGAAAACGGGTCATCGAGCGATGCTCACAGCGTCACATTTCGAATTGCTGGGCTTCCTTCCGTTCGAAGGGTGCGATGATGCGTCGTCGGCGCCCTGTTTGGGCCGCTGCTTCGCTCATCGCATGCGCCGGCCACATCGGGTGGAAACCGCCCGGTGTGGCCTTTTTTCCGAGGCGTCCGTCTCAAAAAACGGTCTTGGTGTAGAAGTCGGCTTCGGCGTTGTAGATGAGCGAGATCGCGTCGGCCACACCGAGCGCCTCGATGTCGCGCACGTAATCGTCGAACTCCGCGAGGGGTCGTCGCCCGGTGACAAACGCCGCGAAGCCGGTCCGAGCTCGCCTTCGAATCGGGCCGATCAATCGCCGATACTCCTCGCGCCGCCCGGCGTCGTAGGTAAACACCGTCTCAGGTGGGCGCCATGACCCGGTAAGCCACGGATCGGCCTCCCCGACCTCGCGGTCCCCTTCTCTTCTTCTCAGTTGCGCAAGCAACCTCCCCGAACGTTCGAAAGGCCCGCCGAAGAGGATTCTGCTGTATTTCATCAGATCGTTCGAATACTTCGACGTCGTTCCCAACGCGCGCCGGTAGGAGCCGAGCACCGAGTCGAGAAGGACCGGTTCCCCCTGCTCGATCGTGTAGCTCGTCCCTTCGATTCCGTAGTTGAAGAGTCGCTTACCCCAATCGCTGTAGGCGACGTCGAGCCAACGAACGGCCGCGATACCGTTGGAACTGGATGCGGCGACGGCGGCCGATCGAGCGCCGTCGTAGACCGAGGTCCGCTGCGATCCGAGCGACGCGTCCGAATCGTCAAGCACCGGCGGAGGGGCGCGCAGATAGTCGATGGGCTCGAGAAACGTCAGGAAATCATAGACCCCGAGCGTCGCGCCGCTCTTGGCGACGATAGTAAAGAAGCCGCCCCCTCCTCCGGGCTCGGCGAGCGCGGGATGAATCAACCCCTCCTCGAACCACCGGTTGAGTTCCGTAAGCATTGCGCGGTAGCCGGGCTGAATCGGGCCGTATCGTACGCGACCCGACTCGTCGCGGTACATTCCGTGCGAGACGCCCCACGTTCCCGCGAACGCGTTACTCTCCTCGAGAAAATAGTAGGTGATCTCCCCCGTCTGAAAACTGCGGAACACCGGGAAAAAGAACGGATACTCAGACCCCGATCCCGGCGTCCCGAAATCCGCCTCGCGCATCGACAGCAACAGATTCCGCCAATCGTTGATCGTTTCGGGCATCGGGGCTCCGAGTTGCTCGATCCATTTACGACGAATCATCAATCCGCCGAACGCCTGGGTCTCCGGTTCGATGTTGAGCGACGGGAACGCGTAGAACCGACCGTCGCGGGAGGTGACCGCGCGCATAAGTTCTTCATTTCCCGAGATCTTTTTCAGCAGGTTCGGCGCGTATTGAAGGATCAGGTCTCGAAGCGGAAGTATCATGCCTTCATCGAGCGCGGCGTCCGCTCCTCCGGGATAGTCGAGGAGCCAATTCCACTCGATAATATCGGGAAGATCGTCCGCCTCGCGCAACACCTCGAGCTGTTTCGTCGGATCATTCGAAATAGGGTACTCGAACTCGATCTTCACGCCGGTCACTTTCTCAAGCTCCTCGTAGACCGCGTGTTCGGACATCTCCACGCGCGAGGCGCCCCGCGGGGGACGCGCCATCCAATAGCGAAGCGTCAGCCCATCCGAGACATGAAGCGCGTCAAGGTCGAACTCTTCGCGCCCCCCTTCGCCGCACGCCGCGAGGAGAATCCAGACGATAACGACCGCCACAACGATGCGCATGAGGAATGCTACCTCACCGATGGTTTCGGGTCACCCCCCTCGCTTCGTGGGTCGGCGCCGGACGGACGGCCGGGGGCTTCCGCCTCTCCGTCAGGATCCCTCCGCCGCGCTCACCGCCGTGGTGGGCGCTTACAGCTCGCGCTCAGGCGGAAAGTGGAGGGCGAGCGAGCGGGCCTCGTGATGCGAGGCGCCTTTGCTCATTTGTTTTTTTGTCGACGGGCTCGTAGGATACACACAAGAGGCGCAGCACTCCTGAGGAGAATCGTATGAGTTGCATATTCTGTTCCATCGTCCGGGCGGAGATCCCATCGGTAAAGCTTCATGAAGACGCGCACACGGTGTCGTTTCTCGACATCAGACAGACCAACGACGGGCACTGTCTTGTGATTCCGAAGGCGCACGCCGAGCGAATCTACGACCTCGCTTCGGACGTCGCGGCCGCGCTGATGAATCACGCCGCGCTTGTTGCTCGGGCGATGCATGAGAGTGTCGCTCCGGACGGCATTCTGCTGTGGCAATCGAACGGCGCGGCCGCCGGGCAGGAAATCGACCATGTTCACTTCCATGTGTTTCCGCGATATCACGGAGATCGTCACTTTCGGATTTACCCGCACGAGCCTCGGTCGGCGTCGGACGAGGAGCTTGAATCGATCGCCGCGCCGATGAAAAAACGGCTTTCGGAAATCTTTTTGGGACGAGATTGAGCGGCGCCCGGACATGTCGTCGCTCCCCCTTCGGGTCGTCGCTCCGACGTTTCTCGTCACCGGCGCCAATCACGGAATCGGCGCGGGCGGTCAAGTAACGATCCTGCCGTGTTTTACGGCGCTACGAGCCGGCAAGCTTCCGAGCGCCTTATAGAAGGGATAGACGCGATTCGTGATCCTCCTGTAATTTGCCTTAGGTGGGATTTTCAGGTCACGACGAGTCGGAGGAGTTCATGGCAAAGATTTCAATCGTATCGGCAGGCAAAAAAGCGGTTTCGGTGGACGTGAACATTACCTACTCGGACGGATCGTCCGAGTCACGCCACGAGCACGACGATCGAATCGAGATCGAAGCGACCGATCTACAGACTCTCTCGATAAACGGCGATGTCTTCGGAGACGTCCGCGTGGGCGCAGATCTCAGTTGCGGCGACATCGACGGTGACGTGAAAGCGGGGGCGGATATCAGCTGCGATAATATCAACGGCGACGTCCACGCCGGCGCGGATATCACCTGCCAGGACATCGACGGCCACGCCACCGCGGGGGCGGACCTGCACTGCAACGATATCTCCGGGCACGCGACCGCCGGCGCGGACATAGAGTGCAACTACGTCGCCGGGTCGGCGACCGCGGGAGGGGAAATAGCCGCGATGGGATTCGAAGAAGACGAGGATTTGTAGTCGCGGAGGACACGATGCGTGAGCGACCAGATTGCGCTCTACTATCAGCAATACCTTGAGAAGTCGTTCGAGCGCAGAGAGCTGTTCGAAGCGCTCGCGGCCGCCTACGACATCGATTCATGTCTCTATCCCGGAAGCTTTGTGCACTGCACGCCGTCGTTTTTCTTCCTACGCTGCAGCTATGTCGACACCGACGCCCGGGCCGCCCGGTTCTTCAAGAGCTTGTCGGTGCGCTCGTTCGTCGCCGAACGCGCTCTCTACCCCGGAAGACCGGAGATTCGGCTCCATCAGCAGAGCTATGAAACGGACCTGCCCGAGGCGGACGATTCTTTCGATCTCCTGCTTTCGCTCTACGCCGGGTTCATTTCGCCGAGATGCCGAAGATACCTCAAACTCGGCGGGCTACTGGTGGCGAACGACAGCCACGGCGACGCCTCGATGGCTTATCTCGACGACGCGTTCCGATTCGTCGGCGCGGCGCACTGTCGAAACGATCGCTGTCGTCTCGATACCGCGGATCTGGATCGATATTTCGTTCCGGCCAAACCGTTGGACATCACGCCCGGGTATCTGCGTAAAATGAAGCGCGGAGCCGCCTACGTCAGGCCCGCGACGTGTTACCTGTTCGTTCGCATACGGTAGACGCCGCCCACCCGCTATCGCTCCACGGCGGATTCCTCTACTCTTTTCGCCACAAGGAGAAATGATGAGCGACTACGAAAGGGTGCTCGTGCTTGAAAACGAGATCGAGGCTCAGCGCTTCGGACTGATTCTGGACGAAGAGGGAATCCCGTATCGGTACGTTTCCTATCACGACACCGCGTACGACGGTTTATTCCAGATGCAACGCGGGTGGGGGCACGTCGAGGCGCCCGGGGAATACTCACGCCGGATCTCCGGTCTCTACGCCGACATGAAACGCTCTACCTCGTAGAGCGCTCGGAAAGCACGAACCGTTCCCGATTCGCCGAATCGAGAATCGCCGCTAATGCCAATCGCCGCTTGCCCTTGCGCCGCCCGCGCTGATACGCTGCGAGGATGAAGATTCGAATCGCAATCGTATTGTTGCTCTTGATCTGGTGCGTCACGATTCCCGTGACGGCGCAGCGTAGCATAGACGACGAGGAGGTCGCGGCGCTTCGCACTCGCAGCGACCTGTTTATCAGTCTGGTTTATGAAGGGAGTTACGCCGATGCTTTTGAGCTGGTGCGCTCGTACCCGGTCGCCGTCACGCGTCAAAATCTCTCGTCGCTTCAAGAAACGGTGGAATCGCAGCTCGACGACATCGTGAACGTCTACGGTGCGAAGCTGGAGGCCAAGTACATCGGTTTCAACGCGGTGTCCGACTTTCTGATCCGGTTCATCTATGTGATCAGATACGAGAAGCATTTCCTCTGGTGGCAGCTTGTCTACTATCGCGGCGCCGAAGACGAGTGGCTCTTGTCGAGCATCGCCTTTGACGACGACACCAAGGAACTTATGAATCAAACGTTCTGAACGCAGGGATTCTCATTTTGAAACTGAAACTATCGTTC
>JAJRYZ010000287.1 GCA_024275515.1 Spirochaetota bacterium | reverse complement strand
AGCCGGTAGTGCCGCCCGTCGGTAAGCGCGAAAATCGACACCTCCCAACCGGTCAGAAACTCCTCTACGAGCAGTGTGTCGTGTTCGAGGATCGAGCTGCCGAAATCTATTATCCGCTGAGTGTCGTCCGACTCGAGTACTCCTTTCCCCGCGGCGAGTCCGCTTTTTTTTACGACGAGCTTGCCTTTCTGTTTGGCAACATGTCGTTCGAACGGCTGCACCGAGTCGAACTCGAGCGCCGAGGCGGTCGGAATACCGTAACGACGCATGAACTCCTTTGAAAAAGCTTTGCTCGACTCGATGCGCGCGGCGCTGCGGTGCGGCCCGATTACCGGAATGTCGACGGCGGTAAGCGCGTCGACTATTCCGGCCGCAAGCGGCGCTTCGGGGCCCACGAAGACGAGATTGATTCGGTGCGTGCCCGCGAAAGCGATAACCGCCCCGGCGTCGGTGGGGTCGAGATCGGGCAGATTGTCGCAAATCTCTTCGGTGCCCGCATTGCCCGGAGCGGCGTATAGACCGCTGATCCGGTTGCTCTGGGCGAACTTCCACGTAATGGTGTGCTCGCGAGCGCCGGATCCGAGTACGAGAACTCTCACCAGATCCTCCTACGTTTTCTGCAACGGTTATTCTTCGCCGGCTTGGTCAAGCAGCGAGAGTATCACCGCAGGATAGTGACGATGCTCCAGATCGTGGATTCTTCGTTCAATCGTCGCGTAGTCCTCTATCGGACTTCTTGTTATCGAGACCTGGCGTATGATCGGCCCGGTATCGACGCCGCGATCGACGTAGTGTATCGTGATTCCCAGCCGCGAGCCGCCGGCGCGGTAGCTCTCTTCGAGGCCGTGCGCCCCGGGAAACGCGGGAAGCAGCGTCGGGTGTATGTTAACAATTTTTTGTCGACGCGTGTCAACAAAGGAAGGAGTGAGGATTCGCATAAAACCGGCGAGCGCGATAAGATCGGGTCGATATCGAGCGAGGATCGCTTCGATTTCGGCTTCAGCCTGCTCGCGATTCCGCCCGCCGTAGGAGACGTGATGCGCCGGCACCGCAAGACGCTCGGCGCGCTCGAACACGCGGGCGCCGGCCTCGTCGCAGATCAAACAGCACACTTCGTGTCCGGTCCCGTCGATCGCCGACACGATGGCTTCGAAGTTCGATCCGTTGCCGGAAGCGAACACGGCGAGCCTAGCCATCGACGAGCGTGCCGATCCTGAAATAGTCCACGCCGAGCTCCGACGCGACGGTTTCGAATTCGGCGCGTCGATCGCGTGCGACGACGAGCGCCATCCCGACGCCCAGGTTGAACACCCGTCGCATCTCCTCTTCGGCGATATCGCCCCGGCGCTGAATCGCGTCGAAGATCGGTGGTCTCGGCCAGTCGTAGCCGAGTTCGACGCGAAGGCCTTCGGGAATAACGCGCGTGATGTTGCCTTCCAGACCGCCGCCGGTGATGTGCGCCGCGGCGACGATCGCGCCCGTCGCCGCGAGATCGAGCACTTCCGCAACGTAGATACGAGTGGGGGTAAGAAGCGTTCGGTACAGGTCCGACTCGTCGGACGGTATCACCGATCGGGCGAGAGAAAAGCCGTTCGAGTGAATGCCGCTCGAGGCGAGTCCGAACACCGGCGCTCCGGCGACCGTCCTTTCGGCGACCGGGAGCAGTCTGCTTTTATCGACCACGCCGACCGCGAAGCCGGCGAGATCGAAATCACCGGCGCCGTACATTCCGGGAAGCTCGGCGGTCTCTCCGCCGGAAAGCCTGCAACCGGCCGTTTCGCACCCCTTGACGATGCCGCGCATGATCGGCTCGAGAATCGACCGATCGACGGCGCCGCAGGCGATGTAGTCGAGAAAGCTCACGGGCCTCGCTCCGTGAACAACGAGGTCGTTTACGCACATCGCCACGAGGTCTATTCCGATCGTGTCATAAACGCCGAGCGCGCGGGCCACGAGTATCTTTGTTCCGACTCCGTCGGTCGTCGAAAGAACGATCGGCGATTCGCCGTCGGACGGGTCGAGTTCGAACCCCGAGGCGAAGCTCCCCGAAGCGAGCGAGTCGGAGGCGAGCGCGGGCGAGTCTATCGATTTGATGAACGACGCGAAGCGATCGCCCCTGTCGATGTGGACGCCGGAATCGGCGTAGCGCATTCCCATGCGTATTACTCCTTGTCTCGATCGCGCACGCCGATCGGATAGTCGCCCGTAAAACACGCGAAACAGAAGTCGTCGGCCGTTCCGACGGCGCTTCGAAGGCGATCGACGCCGAGAAACCGAACCGAATCCGCGCCGATGTGGTCGGCGATTTCCTTCGACGAGAGAGTGTTGGAGATAAGCTCGCCGCGGGTGGGTATGTCGATTCCAAAGTAGCACGGCCACTTCAGCTCGGGCGACGACAGTCTCAGATGGACCTCCGTGGCGCCCGCTTCGCGTACGAGTTTGACGAGAATACCCGCCGTCGTTCCTCTGACCAGCGAATCGTCGACGAGTATGACGCTGCGCCCTTTAATGACCGACCGTACCGGGTGCAGCTTCATCCGCACCGCCAGCTCGCGCTCCGCCGTCGTGGGCAGAATGAACGATCTGCCCGTGTAATGATTTCTTGTAAGCCCGAGTTCGATTCGGATGCCGGCCGCTTCGGCGTAACCGAGCGCCGCGGTGTTGCCCGAATCGGGAACGGGCACCGCTATGTCGCCGCGAACGGGATCATCTTCGGCGAGCGCCGCGCCCATTCGCTTGCGCATCGCGTAAACCGATTTGCCGAACACCGAAGAGTCGGGGCGGGCGAAATAGATCAGCTCGAAAACGCAGTGCGCCTTTTGCGAAGAGGGGAGAATCTGCTCGCTTCGCACGCCGCTTTCGTCGGCAATGATCATTTCTCCCGGCGCGACCGCGCGATAATCGCCGATCCGCAGCATGTCGAGCGCGCAGGTTTCGGAGGCGACGACCGTGACCGACCCGTTTCTTCCGATGTACAACGGGCGGAACCCCAACGGATCGCGGGCGGCGACGAGCGCGTTGTCGTGAATCATCGCGAGGCTGTAGGCGCCTTCCAGCCGGGCGAGTGTCTCGCGCAGCGCAGCGAAAAAACCGACCGCCCGAGAACGAGCGAGAAGATGGAGCATGAGCTCCGTATCCGATGAACTCTGAAAAATCGAGCCTTCTTCGACCAGCGCATCTTTGATCGTTCCCGCGTTCGAAATGTTGCCGTTATGCGCGATCGCTATGTCGCCTTTGTTGCACGACGCCAGAACCGGTTGGACGTTCTCGATTTTGTTGCCGCCGTAGGTCGAGTATCGCACGTGCCCGATTCCGACGGTCGAAGACCGTTTTTCGCGAAGGTAGCGACCGAGCACGGTCGACACCATGCCCAGGTCTTTGTACACCACCAGTCGCCCCTGGTTTCGGTAGGCGATTCCGGCACTCTCCTGTCCGCGGTGTTGCAGCGAGAAGAGAGCGTAGAAGAGTTTCTCCGGGATGCGGTCTTCGCTCGGGCTGTGCACTCCCACGACACCGCAGTGGTGTCGAAGCCGGAGAGGAGGATTCGACGTGTCGAGAGTGGGATGATCGCTCGTGGGCGCCGTCACACCGCACCTATACCATCAGCCGATCACATGGTCAAGTTGGGTCCGACGGGCGTCAGAAACTCGAGTCGCTCGACGGTCATGTCGACGGGCAGTCACGCGTCGAGGCCGAAGATGCGCAGACTATTGGCGAACAGCGCTTCGGAAAGCTCCTCCACCTCGATTTCTCGCAGTTCGGCTATAAACTCCGCGGTGGCGTGCAGATAGGCCGGCCTATTTCGTTTCCCCCGGTAGTTCGAGGGCACCATGAACGGGCTTTCGGATTCGATCAACATTCTGTCGAGAGGCATGGCACGAGCGGTTTCATGCAGGTTTTTCGCGTTTCTGTACGTGACGTTTCCGGCGAAAGAGAGATACAGATTGAGACCCAGCGCCCGCTCCGCGTACTCCCGGTCTTCCGAATAGCAATGCAGAATCCCGCCCCTGCTGGGAAGTTTGTTCGTGAGAATCTCAAGCACATCGGCGCCCGCGTCGCGGTTATGGACTATCACCGGAAGGTGAAGCTTCTCGGCGATCTCGAGCTGACGTATGAACAGCTCGATCTGCGCGTCGCGGTTGCCGAATTTCCGGTAGTAGTCAAGTCCGATTTCTCCGATGGCCACCACACGCTTGAGCTTGGCGCCGTCGTCGAGCTTACGTTCCCACTCTCGTCCGGGGTTGGTCACTTCGGAAGGCGACACCCCGACGGCGTGATAGACGTGCGACGCAGTTTCCAGATTCTTGTGGACCTGGAAGAAATCGTGAAGGTTGTTGCATATGCTGACAATGTGCCGGACCTGTTCCTGCTTCGCTTCCTGCACGATTATGAGCTGCTCGATAGGGTCTTCGTGTATCAACCCTATGTGAGCGTGAGTATCAAACAACTGCATTTGACTTCCAGTTAGCGGTTGAATTTGGTAGGTTTACGATCTCACACCTATCAGAGTGGATGAAGCATACCACAATGCGACGGCGCGGTCAAGACCCAACGCCGTCTCGCAAGCGACCGCCGATTTTGGCTGACGTATTGCCTCTCGCGCGTCGTTTTTTCGAAATCGCTCGACCCGCAGCTTCGTTGACAAAGCGTCTTGGCGCATGGTACTTTGGGTAATCATTTCCTCTCGATCGTCTCACGCGTTGCACCGTGTGCGAAGGGGCGCGGTTGATACCGAGGAGCCGGAGTGTCGCCGACCGACGAGTACAAAAAGCTTGAAAATGAGATCACTTTCAGGTGCGTGAGGGCTCTGCGCGCCTGTTCCCGAGCGGTAACCGGATCGGTGCGTTCTTTTTTCCAGACCGGACGGCAGCGTTTCACGGTCATGCTCATTCCCCACTCCGAAAAAAAGATCTTCAATTTCAAAATCTCGATCTTTTCGCTCTTTTTTCTCGCCGTACTGCTCACCGCCATGGTGTTTTCGTTCGTGTATTTTACTACGCAGTTTACCGGTTTGAGCGAGATACTGTCGGATCGGACCGACTCGCTCGAGAACGCCGAGGCGAGTCTCGAGGCGATCAGGGATCAGATCTACGATCTGCGGAAGGCGGCGTCGGTTTTTTTGGCGGCACTGGATACGACACGTTCGTCTTTGGGGTTGGATCAGGGCGGTCCGGACGCGACAGGGCGCGCCGACGGCGATTTGTCGTCGTTTTTTGCTCTTCAGGAGCGGGATGAAGGGCTGATTCGCGAGCTGGGCGATCTGAAATCGCTGAGCGATTCAATGCTGAGTTCGGTGGATACGCTCAAAGACATCAAAAATGTCCTTGAGTCGTTCCGGGAACTCCTGGAAGACCTGCCGACGTTGTGGCCGGTACCCGGGCGTATCAGAATCACCAACTATTTTGGATTCGCCGAGCATCCCTTTTCTCATGAAACCTATCTGCACAAGGGTATCGATATCGGGAAAGCTCCGGGCGCGCCGATACTCGCCGCGGCCAACGGAAAGGTCATTGCGAAGACTTACGACCGCGGCGGTTTCGGAAACGTCGTGGAAATCCAGCACATCAACGGATTCTACACGAAGTATGCGCATCTCGATCAGGTATACGTAAAGGAAGGCGATACGGTGGTGCAGGGGCAGCAGATCGGCACCATGGGAAATACGGGTCTATCGACGGGACATCATCTTCATTTTGAGATTCGGCTTGGTTCGCAGGTAAAGAATCCGTTGACATATCTGCGATTGCAGGACAGTGTGAATATAACGTCGATTCGGTAACGGGAACTTCATGAATAATCAACTGCAGGAAGACGGCTCGTTCATCAATTCGATCGTGGGGGAGGGAACGTCGTTTCGCGGTGAGCTCGAGCTGAACGGTTTGCTGCGAATCGACGGCGATTTCTCGGGGACGATTCGAACAACGGGAAAAGTGCTCGTCGGCGTCAACGGCAGAGCCGAGTGCACTATCAACGCGGGCACCGTCGTCGTCGGCGGTGTAGTCAAAGGAAACATCTATGCCGAAGAGAAGGTGCTCGTGCTCTCGACGGGGATGATGATCGGCAATATTCATACACCACGGTTGATCGCCGAGGAAGGCGTCGTGCTTCACGGGGCGTGTCTGGTGCGACATCCGGAGAGTCGCGCGGGGCAGGTCGACGGCATCGGCCGCGAGGCGGACGGCGTACCGTCCAAGGGTGTTTTCGTCTCGTCCGACGGCGAAGAAACCGAAGCGGCGCCGGAATCCGACGATCGGGCGGTCTATTCGGGGGCGACCAAAAGCGAGCTTGGGTCGTGGAACGTATAGGGCCGTCGGATCGAGCTTCTTCTTTTTCAACGAAACGTAAACGCGGCGCGGTTCCTACCGGCGGTTCCGCGCGCGTTCGGTTTTCGGAACTGGTGGAAGAATCGCGAACGCCGCAAAATGTCGATGCCGACGTCGCTCTGGATGTCGACGCGGAGTGTGCAGATCGAGATCTCGGCCGGCTCCTCGATTCGATCTATGAAATCGGCGAACGGGTCAAGAAGCAACCCGACAGAGAGCATGTCGTGCAGTACAAGCACGCGGTCGAGCGGTTGATTCGGATCGTTCTCAAGCGCGGCATTACGGTCGAGGAAAGCACCTCGTCGCCGAACATTCTGCGACAAAAGCGTTTCACCTTGGTCAAGGTCATCGACGAGAAGCTCAATCGTCTGGTGGCGGGCGTTCTTGTGGGCCAAAGGGATACACTGAACGTTCTTGGGCGGATTGACGAAATCAACGGCCTGCTGATAGACCTGACGAGTTAGCGAGGAGAGTCTCGGGGTGAGCGACACAATGAAACTGGCGCGGCTTTATCGGGTCAAGCTCCTGCACTCGAGCGAGACCTGCCTCTGCTCGGGCGAGGCGCCTTTGGAGGCCGGCACGAAAGTCGTCGTTCCCAGCCGATACGGCAAGGATCTCGGCGCCGTTCTCGGTCCGGTTTGCGAGAGATGCGGCGGCAATGAAGACATCGTCGAAATCGTCCGCGTTGCCGGCGACAAGGACATAGCGACTTACGAGCGCAACAAGCGGCGCGAGCAGGACGCGCTCGAAGTCTGCCGCGAACGGGTGGAAGCGCACGGACTCGATATGAAGCTCGTTTCGGCGCATTTTCTCGTCGACGAGGCCAAACTTCTGATTTTTTTTACCGCGGACGAGCGAGTGGACTTTCGCAAACTGGTCAAAGACCTGGTGGCGCGGTTTCGCATGCGAATCGAGTTGCGGCAGATCGGCGTCCGCGACGAATCGCGAGTTCTCGGCGGCGTGGCGGTTTGCGGCCGACCCTATTGCTGTCACGGGATTACCGACAAGCTCAAACCCGTCTCGATAAAAATGGCGAAAGAGCAGAACCTATCGCTTAACTCGATGAAAATATCGGGTCCGTGCGGGCGGCTTCTCTGCTGTCTGTCGTACGAGTATGATTTTTACCGGGAAGAAAAACGCAATCTGCCGTCGGAGGGAAGCAAGGTGAGGTACGACGGCACCCTCTGTCGCATACACGAGGTCAATATTCTCGGAAGGTATATTCGTATTATCGCTCCGGACGGCTGGTCCCGCGAGCTTCCTTTTTGCCGATTCAGCAGACATCCGGAGACCGGTCGCTGGGAGGTCGTCGGCGGCGAGGAGTGTTGACCTTTGCGGCCGCGTGAAGTATATTCCGCCAAACCGAAAACCCAACGGCGCTCGAGCCGTATCTCAAGGAGACTTCTCATGGCACAAATAAGCAAGAACGCACGGGCGGCGTCGGCCACACAGCGGTTCGAGTGCCCCTGCGGCGGCGAAGTTAAGATGAAATCGGTGTTTGCAAAAGGCAAATTGCGCTATGTCGCCGAGTGCGGCACGTGCAATAGGCAGGAGCGCCGGCCGAGCGATTTTCGATAGCGCTTTTCGCACGCCCCGCCGGACGTGTTGCGTGCTCGGGGCGACCCTCGGCGCCGGGCCGAAGCGCCCGACCGTCGAACCTTCCCAGGAGAACCCAGCAATTCGAAATGTGACGCTGTGAGCATCGCTCGATGACCCGTTTTCCGACGTTTCGGCGGAAGAATCGCCGAATCGCCACGAAAACGGCATCTTTTCGGTTGCTATGGGCGGCAATTCGAAATCCGGCAGGCCGGATTTCGAATTGCTCAGGAGAACCCGTCTCCGGCTCGGTCGTGTCGGGTCGTCCATCTCGCGAACGGCGCGGTGGATGGCCCCGCTGCGTTCAAGATCAATAACTCGATCGAGAAAGAAGAAAAGAGCGAGCTATTGACAGCGGGTCGATTATATGGTAAGTTTACCGCCTGAAACGATTTATTCCGAACCGGAGGACGGCTTTTGCCAGCGAAGAACTCGGCCGCGAAGCGGCACCGACAAAGCGAGAAAAGACGAAAGCGAAATAGAACCGCCAAAAGCAGGATACATACGGTAAAGCGACGGTTTCTCGAAGCGATCGAGCGTAAGGATAAAGCTGCGGCCGATTCCGCTTTCGCCGAGGTGTTGAAGCTCATCGACTCGGCAGTCAATAAGGGACTGTATCATCGCAACACGGCAGACCGAAAAAAGAGCCGTCTGCACAAGAAGCTCAACGGGTTAGCCGCCGAATAGGGCTACAGCGGCGTCGAAAACGGAAGGTCTGATTTGGCGGGCAACAAACTGACGAAAGCCGAAATCATCGAGAATATCTACGAGAAGCTTGGGGTCAATCGTAAGGATATTCATAACGTTCTCGATGAGTTCTTCGATGAAGTCAAGTCGGGGCTCCGTCGAGACAAGGTGGTTGAGCTTCGCGGGTTCGGCACTTTCGAGATTCGTACCCGCAAGGGACGTGAGCGCGCGAGGAACCCCAAGACGGGCGAGATCGTGCCCGTCAGTGCGCACGGAGTCGCCGTGTTTCGGCCCGGCAAGGAACTCAAGCGAATCGCCTGGCCGCTGAGACGGTGATGACCGATCGGCTCGAACGCAACAGACCTTTCCGGTCGTTCGCGGTGGACCTCGCGCTGCTCGCGCTGTCGGCCGTCGTCTTTTCATTCGCATTCCCCAGTTTCATTTCCCGTTGGGGTATCGGGCCGCTCGCATTCATCGCGCTCGTGCCGGTGCCGTTCGTGCTCAGGCGGAACGGTTACGGCGCCTCGGTGTTGCTGGGCATGCTCTACGGGTACGGAACCTACGCCCTTTTCAACTTTTGGCTTGCGAAGTTTCATCCGCTCGCCCATATCATCGTGCCGGTCATCTACGGCGCCTACTTTCTCATTCTCTTTCCCGCGCTCAAGGCGGCCGACGATCTGTTTCCGCGATACGGGCATCTCGTTCAACTCGTCGTCTGGCTCGCCTATGAATATCTTCGGACGCTCGGCTTCCTCGGTTATGCCTACGGCGTGATCGGATACTCGCAGTATCTTTTTCTGCCTGTGGCGCGCATCGCAGAGGTGACGGGCGTGTGGGGCGTGTCGGCGATCGTGGTGTTCCCGTCCTTTTTTCTCGGACGCGCGGTCGTCGAGAAAACGGAGCACCCATCTCGCTCGTGGCGGACGCATCTCGGCGGATATCTGCGAGCGCGGAAATTCGAATGGATCGGATATCTGCTCGTGTGCGCCGTCGCGGTGACTTACGCGGCGGTTGCGCCCTCGGATTTCAGCGATTCTCCTCAGTGGCGCGTGGCGCTCATTCAGCAGAACGTCGACCCGTGGCGCGGGGGAACCCGGGCCTATCGGCGCTCGCTCGATATCCATCTGCGTTTGAGCGTCGAAGCCGAAGCCGAGGATCCCGACATAGTCATTTGGTCGGAGACGGCTTTCGTCCCGAGCATCTCGTGGCACACGAGGTTCCGTACCGACCCGGAACGATACCTGCTCGTTGAGGAGCTTACGCGTTTCCTCGACGGTCGGGACATCCCGTACGTGCTGGGGAACGGAGACGGGCAGCTTGCCGACCCGGGACGACCGCCGGTGAATCCCGACGGAACGCTCAACCGCGTCGACTACAACGCCGTTCTGATGTACCGGAACGGCGTCATCGATGATACCTATCGCAAGCTCCGTTTGGTGCCGTTCACGGAGAGCTTTCCGTTCAAACGGCAGTTGCCGCTCGTGTACCAGTGGCTGAAAAACGCGGACACTCATTTCTGGGAGAAAGGGAGCGAGTACACCGTTTTCGATACCGGCGGCGTGAAGTTCTCCACGCCGATCTGTTACGAGGACACTTTCGGCTATTTGTCGCGCGAGTTCGTCCGCCGCGGCGCGCAGGTAATCGTAAACATTACAAACGATTCGTGGTCGGCGTCGGTCGCCGCGGAAATGCAGCATATGGCGATGTCGGTTTTTCGGGCGATAGAGAACCGGCGCTCGATGGTCCGGAGCACCAACGGAGGGATTACCTGTACGATCGAGCCCGACGGGGAGATTGCGGCGATCGTGCCGCCGTTTGTCGAGACGGCGCTCGTTGCCGACGTACCGGTCTACGACGAGTCGACAACGGTATACACGCGGTTCGGGGATTGGTTCGGGCGGCTCGCGGTGGTTCTGGCCGGCGTTCTCTTCATCACGGGCGCCGTTCTGCGGAGGCGTCGATCAACGCGCCGGTAGAGACGCTCCGGACGGCAATTTCGCTCCGACCCCGGCTTGACAATTGACAGGTCGTGCTCGCTTGAGGCAGAATGATCAAGCGATGAAAGAAAAAACGAAAATACTCATCGTCGACGATGAGCCTATCAACCTCGATTTTTTCGACGTCATGTTGAGTCGGCTCGGCTTCGAGGTCGAGCGGGCCGTCGACGGAGAGGACGCGCTCGAAAAGGTGAAGACCTTCGGTCCCGACCTGATGTTGCTGGACAACATAATGCCCAAGCTGTCGGGGTGGGAAGTCACGCGGACACTCAAATCGGAGGAAGAGTTTGCCGACTACAGGACGCTCCCTATTATCATGTTTTCGGCGATGGACGACGTTAAGGACAAGATCGAAGGGTTCGAGCTCGGTATCGAAGACTATATCATAAAGCCTTTCAATTTTTCCGAGGTGCTGGCGCGCATACGCGCGGTGCTCCGGCATCGAACGCTTTCACGGCAAATCGCCGCGAAGGAACGCAGAATCGCGCTGGTCGAGTCGCTCAACCAGAGCCTTATCTACTTTACGCGGCATCTCAAATTCCCGGTGCTTGAGATGAAGCGACAGGCCGATAAGCTTGACGCCGATGATCGGGACTCGATCGAATCGTTCCGTTCCTCCGTTCGGAAGGAGACCGGGGAAGTATTGGCCGCCCTCGACGGTCTCGAAGACGAAATACGTGAGCTCGAGAACGGTGATGACGGGGATGTCGAAGCGTGGGAGCTTTCACTGCACGACCTCGAGAGGAAGTTTCAGTCGCATTTCAAGCAACTGCGAGAAGACGAACCGAACGTTCACGAGGTGTCCAGATGATAACCGCGGAGAAGCAGAAGGTCCTCGACTATTTTGCCGAAGGGCGCAAGCGATACAAGCTGATGCAGTTCGACGAAGCCCGTAAGTACTTCGCTCAGGCGCTGAAGATAGACCCCGACGACGGGCCGTCGAAAGTGTACTATCTGCGGTGTAAGCACTACATTGAGAACCCGCCGCCCGAAGACTGGGACGGTGTGTTCGTGATGCAAACGAAATAGCGGCGAGCGCGCAAGGGACGCGGCGACCGGCGCGTCCCTTGCGCGCTCGACAGCCGTTTTGCCACGCCGCGTGGTCCCGTTGCCGCGTCGACACGTTGTCCTGTGTCGTCGCGTCGCGGTTACGTCCGAATCAGAGGTAGCTTTATGGCAAAAGCCGGAGACAACAAACCAGATCAGCCTATTCGAACCACTTTGGGTAAGGAAACGGTTTTCAAAGGGACGATGCGGTTCGAGACGTCTCTCAAAATCGACGGGCGATTCGAAGGCGAGATAGAATCCAACGGCTACCTTTACATCGAGGAAGGGGCCGAAATCCGAGCCGACATTCGCGTGGGTTCCGTCGTCGTCGGCGGCATCGTACACGGGAACATCGTCGCCAAGGACAAGCTCGAGATGTTGTCGACCGGGCAGGTATACGGAAACGTGACGACTTCCAAACTGCGGATTGCCGACGGCGTGGTTTTCGAAGGAAAGTGCGAGATGATCAGGAACCCCGACGAGATCGATATCTTCTCGGCGCCGGCCACAAAGTTGAAAACCGCGTTGTCCAGTGTGTCGTGAGGCGGCGATCGTATCGATCGGAACGGAGCTGACTACCGGACGAATTCGTGATCTCCACGGGATGTATCTGTCGCGATTGTGCACCGATCTCGGTATGGTCGTCTCAGGAATTCTGTTGCTTCCCGACGACCACGCGATCGCCGGGCGGCTAAGAGACTTGATCGGCGTCGAGGATCTGGTGATCGTAACGGGTGGGCTGGGCCCGACGTCCGACGATATTACGCGCGAAATCGTTGCCGAAGCGGCGGGCGTGGAGTTGCAGTTCCGCGAAGACGTGTGGGACACGATCCGAAGCAGGTTCCGACGCCGTGCGCCGGCCGATTCCAACCGGAAACAGGCCGAGATCCCGGTCGGATTCCACGTTATCGACAACGAGTGGGGAACCGCACCGGGGTTTTACGGACACGTCGGCAGGTCGTTGATCGTCGTACTCCCGGGCCCTCCGTCCGAGCTCATCCCGATGTGCCGGAGGACGGTTCGGCCGATGCTTGAAAAGTTTTTTTGCGTGCCCGTCGGTCACCGGGAAGTGTTAACCTGCTTTCTGATACCGGAATCGAGTCTCGAGGAGATTGCCGTCGCCGTCGCGGTGGAGGGAGTGCGGTGGAGCACGCGCGCCGAAGGAAGCCGGATCGTGGTAACGCTGACCGGCGGCGCCGACGACGCGCAGGCAACTTTCGTGCAAAGGATTCGCCGACGGATCGGTTCGCTGTGCTTTGCTCCCGGCGAAACGAGCGCGAACGAACTGCTGCTCTCCGCGTTGCGCCTTCGCGGATTGCGGCTCTGCACCGCCGAGTCGTGCACCGGCGGGCTCCTCGCAAAGCTTTTGACCGATGTTCCGGGAAGCTCCGAGGTGGTGTGGGGCGGGTTCGTCACCTACGATAACGACGCAAAGAAGCGCCTCCTGGGAGTGACCGGCATCGAGCGATACGGTGCGGTGTCGCGAGAAGTCGTTGCCGCGATGGCCCGCGGCGCTCTTGATGCGAGCGAGGCCGACGTAGCTCTGGCGGTATCCGGCGTGGCCGGGCCGGGCGGCGGAAGTCCGGACAAGCCGGTCGGAACGGTGCATGTGGCCGTGGCTCGGCGCGGCGCACCGCTTCGAACGTTCAGGCTGTCTCTGCACGGTGATCGAGAACGGATACGGTCACGAAGCGCGGTTGCGACGTTCTTGCTCGCGCGAGGAGTGATCGAGGAAAAGGATGTTGACACCGATCCGCTATGGGACTATATTTAGCATGCTTATCTGAAACGGTCGGGCTGTTCCGGTCGCGTGTGCGTACCGGAGAACAACGCGAGGCCGCCCCTGGTTACTCTCGGTGAGCAACAATCCAACAACGGTATGTCCTTTCAATCAATCGATACAAGAAACTGCAGAGATCACGACCGCCGCGAGAATCGCGAAGCGAACGGGCGGCGCATCGATGCGTGCGATTTGCGCGCGGCGGAATAAGATACGGGTTCTTTGAGCACGGACCGCTCAAGATTGTCGAATATCGGCGATTTTTGAGCGGCGACCGGCAAACTCACACACGAACTGGAGCGAGAGATGGGAATGACCAGGAACACACAGGACGGCGGCGACGGTGGGTCCGGCGCCGCGGCCGACGCAAAGATCGTCGCTCAGGCGGACAAAGTTTTGACCGATTCGGAAGATCCGACCGTGACCTCGGACAAGCAGCAGGGGACCGACGGGGCGTCGAAGCCGGTCCGCAAGGCGACCCGAAAGAAGCGCTTCCGCGTTGAGCTGATCAAAGATTCGGATTCGACTGCGGCTTCGACGGGCGCAGATTCGCCGCCCGGGTCCGACAAGCGGTCCGAGAACGAAGCGGCGACGGATCGATCCGATTCGGCGACGCCGTCGAAGAGCGACCCTCACGGCTCTCGCGCCGGCGGACCGGAAAAACACCGGTCGCGGAACGGGGATCGGAAAAGACAGCGGGCCGACGATTCGAATAGGCTGAGCATCAACGAGCTCACGATGATGGATCTGACGGAATTGCGCGATCTGGCCGTGGAGAAAGGGCTTCAAAAGGATTCGCTCAATTCGATGAAGAAGCAGGAGCTCATTTTCTCCGTGCTGAAATCGCACACACAGAGCAACGGCGCGATCCATGCCTACGGTTCGCTTGAGATTCTCCCCGACGGATACGGTTTTCTTCGTTCTCCGCAGAACTCGTACCTGCCCGGCTCCGACGATATCTATATCTCTCCGTCTCAGATTCGGCTGTTCAATCTGCGCACCGGCGATACGGTTGCCGGCCAAATCCGTCCGCCCAAGGAAGGGGAACGATTCTTCGCGATGCTTCGTGTGGAATCGGTCAACTTCGGCGATCCGGCGGAGGCCCAGACTCGAGTCCCGTTCGACAACCTCACGCCGCTGTACCCGGAAGAGCGCATAAACATGGAGACGCCCGAGGGTGACGTCGCCACGCGAATGATCAACCTGTTCTGTCCGATCAGAAAGGGACAGCGAGGTCTCATCGTATCGCCTCCGAGAACCGGAAAAACGATTCTTCTGCAGAAGATCGCCAACGCGATAACGCATAACGATCCCGAGGTGTTTCTTATCGTCCTGCTTATCGATGAGCGCCCCGAAGAGGTTACCGACATGCGCCGGAACGTAAACGGCGAGGTCGTCGCGTCCACTTTCGACGAGCAGGCGACCAGGCACGTTCAGGTCGCCGAAATGGTGCTCGAAAAGGCGAAACGTCTCGTCGAACACAAGAAAGACGTCGTTATTCTGCTCGACTCCATCACGCGGCTTGCGAGGGCCTACAATCAAACCGTGCCTACCTCCTGGAAGATTCTCTCCGGCGGTGTCGACTCGAACGCGCTCCACAAACCCAAGCGGTTCTTCGGCGCCGCGCGCAACATCGAAAACGGGGGAAGCTTGACCATCGTGGCGACGGCGCTCATAGACACCGGCAGTCGGATGGACGAGGTCATCTTCGAGGAGTTCAAGGGCACGGGAAACATGGAGATCCATCTGGACCGCCGGATGTCGGACCGCAGGCTCTTCCCCGCGATCAATATCAAGAAATCGGGGACGCGCAAAGAAGAACTCCTTCTGACCGACGAGGAACTGAGTAAGATGTGGGTGCTTCGAAAGGTCATTAATCCGATGGACGACATGGAAATAGCCGAGCTTCTCGTTGACAGGATGAGAAAAACGAAGAATAATGAGGCGTTTTTGCGGTCGATGAACACTTCCGGTGTTTCCGACTAAAGACAAGAGGAAGTATCATGAAAGAAGGAATACATCCCACATACGGCAAATCGACGATAACGTGCGCGTGCGGCAACGTGATCGAGACCCGCTCGACCATGTCCGACATTCAGGTGGAGATCTGTTCAAGCTGCCATCCCTTCTATACCGGCAAGCAGAAGCTTGTCGACACGGCGGGGCGGGTGGAGCGCTTCAAAAAGAAGTACGGGATCAGGGACTGATCTGTGTTTCCGCCGGCGCGGGTGATGAACGGAACGGTCTGCGGCCGTTCCGTTTTTTATTTCCGTATTCCCGCCACCAGGCGATAATAGATCCGACGCGGAGTGTGCGAAAAAACGCGCGCGACGACTCGATTGAAAACCCCGGGGATACACACGACCCGGTTCCGGCGCAACGCGCCCAACGATGCCTCGACCACGCGCTCGGGGCTCATCCAGACCAGAAACCTGCGCTGGGTGATTTCTTTTCCCGAGACGCCCATGTGATCGTGGAAATCGGTCCGCGTCATCCCGGGGCAGAGCGCCTGGACACGGATGCCGTCTTTCCGAACCTCCATCGCGAGCGATTCGGAGAAGCTTATGAGAAACGCCTTCGAGGCCGAATAGATCGAACCCCGGGGCATCGGAAAGAATCCCGCTACCGACGAGACGTTGATGATAGCTCCCGACCGGCGCTTTCTCATACCGGGAAGGACGGCGGCGGTGAACTCCAGCGTCGCGCGCACGTGCACCTCGACCATGTCCAAATGGCGCCGCAGGTGCTCGGCGTCGAATTCGGCGGAAAGTCCGAAGCCGGCGTTGTTGATGAGCACCTCGACGTCGTCGCGGGCGCCGAGAAACTCGCCGAACGCCGACCTCCGGCGAGCGTCGGTCAATTCGAGAATCGTCGTCTCGACTTTCCGTCCGGTGGCGGCGCGGATCTCCGCCGCCGTAGCCTCGAGCACCTTCCGACGGCGTCCGGTGATGATGATGTCGTACCCGCGTTCGGCAAACGCGCGGGCAAAAGCGCGACCGATACCGCTGGTTCCTCCGGTAATAACTGCGGTGGCGTGCATATTCGCGACTCCTTGGCGTGATGAAAACGGTGACCGTAAAAGCAGACCGCCGCCGCCGGCGCCGGTCGTTTACTGTAGTCGGATTCCGCGAATAACGGAAGTGCTTTGCATTCGCTCTCCACGTAAGTATTTTTTATGCGAACATGGATGACATCCTTTCCCTGCATAAAGAAGAGTTCGGTGTCGCCGCCGAAGCGGTTGCCTCAGCGCCCGCAACGGTAAACATCTTCGGCGAGCACACCGATCTGACCGACGGACTGGTCATGGAAGGCGCTCTGGACCGGAGTTTGAGCGTCGCCGTGTCGCGGCGATCGGATAACTCGCTGCGGTTTTACGCGGCGGATTTGAACGAACGTAAACGCACGACTCTACAGAATCTCAAGTACCGGCGAGAAGATAGGTGGGCCAACTATCCCAAGGGAGTGCTGTACGAACTCATGCAACTCGGTTATGAGTTTAGCGGGTTCGAACTTACCGTCTCATCGGACATACCGCCCGGAATCGGACTGGGCGCCTCGGCGGCCTTCGGCGTGGCCTCGGCGATCGCGTTGTCGCAGCTGTTCGCGATCGAACTGAGCGAGTTCCAGATTGTGCAATCGGCGGCCATGGCGGAGCTTTCGTTTATCGGCGTGGAAACGTCACTTACCGATCACCTCGTGTCGACCGTGGCGCGGGAGAACGCGTTCGTATTTGTCGATCTGCGTGAGCTGAGCTACGACTACGTTCCCGTCGATCTGACGGAGGTGCGGTTGATCGTGACCGTTTCGAACGTGCCCCATGTTTCCCCCGGGCGCGAACTCTCGCTGCGCCGAAAGAAATGCGCCGAATGCGTCTCGCTGCTCCGCGAGTATCGTCTCGGAGGCACGTTGCGCGACGTCGCCGCAGCCGAGCTTCGCGACACTCTGGGCGGAGTCCCGGAGGATATCAGACGGCTGTGCACTCACGTTGCCGCGGAGAATGAAGGCGTGCTGCGGGCGAAGCGAGCGTTGGAGCAGAACGACTACTCGATGTTCGGCAAACTGATGAGTCGGTCCCACGACAGTCTCAGGGACAACTACGAGGTCTCGTGTCCGGAAATCGACTGGTTGGTAAAGCGAGCCGTGGAAACTCCCGGAGTGTTGGGGTCGAAAATGTCGGGGCCGGGCTTCGGGGGGTGCACTCTCTCACTCGTCCGCGCTTCCGCCGTCGATACGTATCTGGAGAGCATTGACGGTTACGAACGTATTTTCGGGTTCAAGCCGAAGACTTTCGTCATGTCGCCGGCGTCGGGCGCCGGACGAACGCCGTCGCTGGCGCGGAGATGAGAGTTCTCGTTACAAACGATGACGGCATTTTCAGCGACGGCATCGAGGCGCTGAGATGCGCGCTCGCCCGGAGGCACGAGGTGTGGGTCGTCGCCCCCGACGTCGAGCGGAGCGGGATTTCGCACGCGATCACGCTTCGCGACGCGGTGCGAATGAGCCGGGTCGACGAGCGTTCGTATTCATGCGGGGGGACTCCGGCGGACTGCGTCCTGTATTCTCTGCTCGGCGCTTTGGAGGTGAGACCGGAGGTTGTGGTCTCCGGGATAAACCACGGACCCAACATCGGAACCGACATCATCTATTCGGGGACGGTGGCTGCGGCGCGCCAGGCGGCGTTGATGGAGTGTCCGGCCGTTGCGGTCTCCCTTGTCGGGTCACGGCATCGACTCGATTTCGCGCGGGCGGCGGATTTCGTCGCTCGGAATATCGAGCTTATCACGACACTGTGGCTTCCCGATCATTTTCTGAACATCAATGTTCCGAACGCTCTGGAACCGGTTCCCGACGTGGCGATCACTCATCCGGCGAGGCGCATCTATAGCGACGAACTCGTCGACTTCACCGCCCCGCGCGGAGACCGCTATTTTTTTCTGCACGGTTCGCTTGACGGTGCGGTGGCGGAAGAAGGGTCGGACTGGGCCGCGATCAAAGGTGGTCGCATATCCGTCTCCCCGGTGTATCTGCACCCGTTGAATCATGCCGAAGATGAGGCGTATCATAGGGCGGTGTTCGAACCCCCGACGACCTGCGCAGGAGCCTGAGCGATGAAGGCGACGTTAAAAAATGCGATTCGCCTCTACCGAAGCAAGCGCTACGCCGCGGCTTTGAAGGAGCTCGGCGAGCTTGACGAGGAGCCGGGCGACGTCCCCGAGCTCGCCTACTATCTCGGGTTGTGTCACACGCAGCTTCAGCAGTACGAAGAGGCGCTGATCTATCTCGAGCAAGTGGTCACTTCCGAGTCGGATCTCGTCCATATCTATCAGAGTCGAATGATCCTCAGCTACATCTATACGATCACCGGTCGATATCGGCTCGCTCGCTTCGAGCTCGATTCGCTGGTCGAGGCCGGTTACGAGTCGGCCCAGGTGTACGCGGCGTACGGCTTTGTGGCTTATGAGACGGGGAAGTTCGAGGATGCGGTCAACTATCTCCAGCAGGCGATAACCATCGACCCGGAAAACGCCAACGCGCTCAATTCGCTCGGGTACATTCTGGCCGAACAGGGACGGAACCTTCACTACGCGTTGAATCTGTGCAAAAAAGCCGTACGTCTCAACGACGGCAACCCCGCCTATCTCGATTCGCTCGGATGGGCCCACTACAAGCTCGGTGACTATGAGGAGGCACGGTCGTTCATCCGGAAAGCCCTCGCCGCGTCGAACGGCGATCGCGAGATCGCCGCTCATCTGAAGGCCGTCATCGAGAGCCGGAACAAGAAGTCGTAACGCGCGGTCCGAAGCCACGCCGCGCGCCGCGGTAAAAAACGCTCGACAGAATCGGCGATGAGGCCGATGTTCTAGTTGGAGAATGTAATGAGTGTCGATCCGATTCGAATACCGCAGATCCAGCCTCCAAGATTGCCCGAACGAGAGATCCCGCTGATCGACGTTAAGGACATCAAGGCGATACTCTATCTCGGTATTCGCGGCGAAATCGCCCTGCCGATCGAAAAACGCAAGGTAGATATCATCGCCTGAGACGGTATATACTCCCCACCGTGAATCGCTTCCGGATTCCCCGATTTCCCCGTGCATATCTGTTGTTCGCTTTGCTGACCACGACGTCGGTGTGCGTGTTCGCGCAGCCTATCGATATGGACAAGGTTCGCGCACGCGAAGAGTTTCGGTGGGGTGTGACCGCGTTCCATTCCGGGCTTTTCGGCGAGGCCGTGCTATCGTTCGAGCGAGCGCTCGCCTACGATCCCGACGATCTTCTTACCGTCGAATGGCTCGGGCGGGCCTACTATCGTTCCGGATTCGAGGAAACGGCTCTCGCGCTGTGGCGACGGGTCGTCGAAGGGAACCGCGCCGACGCGACGCTTCTTAATTTCCTGGAGACGCTTCGCTACCGCCGTGGAGTGAGTCGGGATCTTCGGGAGGAAATCCGCTATGTCGAAGCGTACACGCTCGAAGGGACTCAACCCGATTTCACGCTGTTTTCACGGCCCGCTTCGGTTTTTCCGAGAAGCAACGGCGGGTTTTTCGTCTCGTCTTTTGCCGGAAACCAGGTGCTTCGATTCGACGCGAACGCGGCGCTCGACGCGCGTATTCTCGGTGGTCTCGGCGGCCTCGATCATCCGTTCGACGTTGTCGAAACCGAAGAAGGGCGGCTTTACGTTTCGGAGTTTCTCGGCAACCGGATTTTCAGCTCGGACGGCGACGGAGCGCACGCGTTCAGGTTCGGCGAAAGGGGGACGGGAGAGGGACAGCTGTTGGGCCCGCAGTACCTGGCCGTCGACGATCTCGGCTATCTGTACGTATCCGAATCGGGGAATCGCAGGGTAAGCAAGTTTGATCTTGACGGCAATTTCGTTCTCTCCTTTGGACGACCGACCGAGGATTTCGCGGGATTCATGAGTCCGACCGGAGTCGTCGTGTACCGGAATCGGGTCTACGTATGCGATCAGCGCGACGACGCGATTTCGGTATTCGACACGAGCGGCAACTACATTCGAACGATCGCGGAAAACATGCTGTCGGCGCCCGAGGGCTTGAGCGTTTATGACGACGGCCGGCTGTTGCTCGCCGACTCGAACGGGCTAAAAATCGTCGACATCGAGCAGGAGACGGTCACGCCGCTGACCGACGAGACGGTCGACGCGAAAAAAATGACCAAAGCGGCGATCGACGCGAACGGAAACATCCTCGTTTCCGACTTCACGGCCAACACGGTTTCCGTTTTTACCGACTTCGAAGCGCTGTATACCGGGCTGGTCGTCGAGGTCTACCGGATCGACTCCTCCGCCTTTCCGACCGTCACGGTCGAGGTAGGCGTGCATACGAGGGACGGCCGACCTGTTGTCGGGCTTGATGAGAGCAATTTCGTTTTGACCGAGCGCATCGGCACGATCGAGGAGCCGATTATGCTCGATATCGACGAGACTCAATCCGGGCGGCTCGCGGTGGTCATCGAAGACTCTCCTCGAGTAGATCCGGCCGCCACGCCGCAGGCCGACGCGCTCGGCGGGTGGTACCGGGCGATGTCGGGGTACGGCGGATTGGAGTTCTACCGCGCGGGTTCTCTTCCCGCTCCTCTCGGCGACTCGGCCGAGCCGTTCGAATCGTTGCTTCGCCGCATGGCCGTCGGCCGAACCGGCCGGGAGTCCTGGCGCCTCGACGCCGCGGTGCGCCTGGCCGCCTCCGGTCTTACGGTGTTTCCCGGGTCGCGGGCCGTCGTGCTCGTGACATCCGGCGACCTCGGCGATTCTCCTTTTCGAGAGTACCCGCCCGACGTGCTGGCGGCGTTTCTTCGCAACAACGGGATCGCCTTTTACTCGGTGTACCTCAACGCTCGTCCCGTCGATTTCGACGTCATCGAGTATCTGTGCGCCGAAACCGGGGGCCGAAGCTACTACGTGTTTCGGCCGCAGGGGGTGGGCGAGCTCGCGTCCCGGGTACTGGACGCCGCGACCGGGCGGTATTTCTTCCGCTATGAGTCCCGCAGCCGAAGCGACTTCGGAGAGGCGTACATCCCCGTCGAAGCCGAGGTCGTCTATTTCAGACGTTCCGGTCGGGGAGGAAGCGCGTACTTTCCTCCTCTCGAGTATTGACCCCGAAAGTGATCGAGAAGTTTCGAACCCGGCGGGCGCGGCGCCGCGCGGCGTGGGAGTCGGTATGCCGTCGTTGCGGTCTCTGTTGCTACCGGAAGCGCTATCGTTACGGGCGTCTCATTATCGACCTGAATGCGCCGTGCACGCACCTCGATTCCGCAAGCGGCGAGTGTACCGTGTACGAGAATCGTTTCCGGGTCTGTCTTGACTGCCGCAAGGTGACTCTGTATCACGCTCTTTTTTCGACGCTGATGCCCGCCGAGTGCGGTTACGTGCGAAAATACAGAAAATGGAGACGGTTTATACCCGCGCCCAAAGTGAGTGGCGATTCTTGACACCGGCGGAAGTTCGATTCTATCATTCACCCCTGTTATGACTCCCGCGAAACGTGTCTATCTCGATTACAACGCCACCTCGCCGATCCATCCTCTGGTCAAGCGGGAGTTGATCGATTCGTTTGAAGTATTCGGCAACCCTTCCAGCGTCCATGAGTTCGGCAGGGAGGCGTCTGCGCGTGTGGAGGCGGCGCGCGCGTCGGTGGCCGCGCTGATCGGCGCCGAGACCGATTCGATCGTTTTCACCGGCGGTGGGTCCGAATCGAACAATACCGTGCTGAAGATCGTCACCTGCGGCGAAACAACCTGCCGCCGTTTCCAGCGGGGGAAGACCCGACTCGTCACCTCCCGCATCGAGCACCCGAGCGTTTTGAACACCGCCGAAGCATTGGCGGAACGAGGGATTCCCGTGACCTTCGTCGGTGTGGATGAGACCGGGAAGCTGCTGATGGACGAGTTTGAGCGGGCGTTGACCGACGACGTGGCGCTTGTATCGATCATGTCGGCCAATAACGAGATCGGGACTCTGCAGGACGTGGCCGAAATCTCTCGGCGCGCGCACGAGCGAGGAATTCTCGTCCACACCGATGCGGTGCAGGCGGTGGGAAAGATCCCCGTCGACGTCGCCGAACTGGGAGTGGATTTTTTGAGTCTGTCCGGACACAAATTCGGAGGACCCAAAGGCGTGGGCGTGCTCTACGTTCGCGCGGGGGCGCCGATCT
>JAJRYZ010000286.1 GCA_024275515.1 Spirochaetota bacterium | reverse complement strand
CGCCGGCGGCAACCGAACGGATGCCGTTTTCGTGGCGATTCGCCGGTTCTTCCGGCGACATCGCAGAAAACGCTGAAGCGGCCGACGCACCGGGTGGCCATATTCGAATACCTGGCCCCGTCAGTGCCGCTTCCACGATTGACTGACGCGAACGGATATGATTAGTGATAGTCGTAGTACTGTTTTCGGCAGAGCGTTACATGAATCATTCGGACAGGGCGCGTCGGCTATCGTTAGTCATCCTTTTTGCCGTTTCGGCGGCGGCGTTTTCAGAGACTCGTGTTTTGAAGCTGGCCACGACGACCAGCACCGAGAACTCGGGGCTGCTCGACGCCATTCTCCCGCGTTTCGAGCAGCTTACGGGGTTCCGGGTCGATGTAATCGCCGTCGGCACCGGACGGGCGTTGAAGTACGGGGAAACGGGTGACGTTGATTGCGTTTTGGTCCATTCGCCGGCCGCCGAAGAAGCGTTCGTGCGCGACGGGTTCGGAATCGATCGGAGGCGCGTCATGCATAACGACTTTGTTATCGTCGGCCCCGTGGAAGATCCCGCGAACGTGCGGCCGTCCGAATCGGCCGCGGACGCGATGAAAAGAATCGCCGCTTTCGGCGCGGTGCTCGATACCTCCGGACGCGCCGGAACGATACTCTTCGTCTCCCGCGGAGACGAATCGGGAACTCATGACAAGGAGAGAAGTCTGTGGGCGGGCGACGTCGTTTTCCCCCGGCGCGGATGGTATCTGGAAGCCGGGCAAGGCATGGCGCAGGTGCTTGTTCTGACGTCCGAAAAGCGAGCCTACACGCTTGCGGACAGAGGCACCTATCTGGCGTTGCGCGACAGGTTGAATCTCGTCGTTCTCTTTGAAGGAGATCCTCTTCTTTATAATCCCTACAGCGTGATCGCCGTCAATCCCGCCGTCAACACGCGCGTCGACTACGAGGCCGCCTCCGCTTTCATATCATGGTTGGTTTCGCGCGAATGCCAGGAACTTATCAGGGATTTCAGACTGAACGGCGAGCAGCTTTTCTTTCCGGATGCGATGACGGGGACATGATAGAGGCGATTTCGCGGGCGGTTTCGTTGCTCGTCTCCGGCGACGCCGAAGTGTATTTCCTTGCCTTCTCGACGTTGAGGTTCGCCACTCTCTCGGTGCTGCTTTCCGCCGTTATCGGCGTTCCGATCGGACTCTTACTCTCTTTCGGCTCGTTTCCCGGAAAGAAGTCGCTGACGGTCCTCTTTAGCGGCGCGATGGCGGTGCCGACCGTCGTCATCGGGCTTTTTGTTTTTTCGCTCTTCTCACAATCAGGCGTTTTCGGAGGAACGCAGGTCTTGTTCACTCCGCTCGCGGTGATTCTCGGTCAGGCGCTTTTTGCCGCGCCGGTCGTCGTGTCGCTTACTACAAGCGGCCTCAATCGGATCGACGATCGCTTCGCCGAAACGCTGTTTACTCTGGGGATACGTCACCGCTATGTATACGTCGCGCGGGAAGGCGCCGACGAAATATTTCACGCCGTCCTCACAGGCTTCGGCAGAGTCGTGGGAGAGGTAGGCATCTCGATGATGCTCGGCGGGAACATCAGATGGTATACACGGACGTTGACGACCGCTATCGTACTTGAGACCGGAAAGGGCAATTTCGAGTTTGCCCTCGCGCTGGGGATCATTCTGCTCGGGATTTCCATCCTGATAAACGGTGCGCTGCGAATCGTCGCCGAGCATTTTCGGAAAGGTAGTCGTGTTCTCGCTTGAGGGCGTGGGATTCGCCTATGCCGATGCGCCGGTGCTCCGGATTCGATCGTTTCGGGTTTCTACCGGAGAGATCGTCGCGATCCAGGGGGACAACGGAACCGGGAAGACCACCTTGCTCAAGCTTCTCGCCGGACTACTGCCGGAGCACAGCGGCAGCTTCTCGTATCAAGGGATTGAACCGGAGAGACTCCGAACCGCGCGGCTCAAAAGCGAGGCGGTCTTTGTGCATCAGGAACCGTATCTTTTCAGCGGCACGGTGCGGCACAACATTGCGGCCGCGCTCGGCCGCGGAATGAAACGTTCCACGGTCGATAGATGCGTAGCCGAGAATCTCGAACTGGTGGGGCTTCGAGGTTTCGAGCGGCGTAATGTGCGAAAGTTGTCCGGCGGCGAGGTCAAGCGAGTCGCGATCGCACGGGCGCTCGCGTCAAAACCGAAGGTGCTGTTACTCGACGAGCCGACGGCCGCAGTCGATTCATCGAGCTCCGACCGAATCGTCGAGTTGATTCGCGCGCTCTCCCGGGAAGGGCGCACGATCGTGCTGAGCACGCACGAGCCGGACGTTGCCTATCGTGTGTCGGACAGGCTGGTGGTACTTCGAAACGGAGATGTAAGCCCCGCGAGTCTGAACATCTATAAGGGTTCGATCTGCGGCGAGGACGAAAGCTTCCTCTACTTTTCCACCGACGGTTGCGTCATCAAATGTCCCGTGCGGGCGGGGTCGTATTCGGCGGCCGTTCTGCCCTACACCGACGTGATTCTATCCACCGCCACCGTGGATACAAGCGCCCAGAACCGGATGGCCGGTCGCGTCGTCGGTGTGGAGGAGAACGACGGCCGGTTCACGGTTTGCCTGGACTGCGGGGTGAAGATCCGTTCGCAGGTAACGAGAAAGTCGATCGCCGACATGAGAATCGGAATCGGGAAGACCTTGTACGCGATCTTCAAGGCGTCGGCGGTGCAGCTATACTGACTACGCGCGCCGACGGCAAAAGAGCGAGCAGCCGGGGCTCAATCGATATCGAGCGAAACGCCCTCCCCGTACGCGGCGACCGGATAGCTCGACAGGTCGAACGGATCGCCGTTCCAGCAGACGAAAGAAGCCCATTTTCTCGGCTCGAGGGTGCCGAGATTGTCGGCAAGCCCGATAATTTCTGCGTTTCGTCGGGTAACGATTCCGATCGCCTCGGTCTTCGATAATCCGAGACGGATGAACCACCGAAGCTGCAAAAGAAGCATATGCTGCAGGACAACGGGATGATCGGTCATCAGCCCGAACTGCACACCGGACTCGAGCAAGAACGCGATATTCCGCCAGTGCTCGTGTTTGAGTTCGACCTTGTAGGCGAACGCGTCAACCGGTCCGTATACGACGGGAATCGATCGATCCTTGAGTTCGCGGTATATCCCCGCGTCGTGGACGTCGCAGCTGTGCTCCACGGTGACCGTAAGTCGAAACTCGTCCACCAGACGAAGAAGCGCGGCGATATCGTCGGTCTTGTGAACGTGCACCCTGAGCGTTTCGCGCCCGCGCAAGAGCGACCTGAGAACTTCTTCCTCGGCCGACACCGGTTCTTCCGGCTTGGCCTCCTTTTTCATTCGTTCACGCGCGTCGTGCAGCTTGCCGCGAAGCAACGAGAGCGTCCCCATCCGGGTAAACGGACGGGTTCCTTTCCAATCCCGCGTCGAGGTCGGATTGTATCCGATCGCCGCTTTGATGCCGGCGCGGCCGATAAGAGCCGCGTTGGTGTGCGTAGCATAGTTACGCAGCACCGCCGCCCGCCCTCCGACGATGTTTCCGCTTCCGGGTACCACGCAGCTGTAGAGAACACCGCCGGCGACCGAATCCTGAAACGCAGTGTCGTCCATCTGCACCGAATCGAGGGCGTCGGCGTGCGCGATGATCGACTCCATCTGCTCGTTCGCCTCCTCCTCGTTGCTCGGCTCGCCGGCGCGAACCATGCCGATGTGACAATGAGGGTCGATGAACGCCGGGGTAATCACCTCGCAGGCGAAATCGGCATCGGTCCTCGCGCCGGATGCTTCGACGCTTTTGATGCGGTCGCCGTCGAAGGTAAGAAGAGCGTCGGAGATCACGTCCGTGCCGGTATAGATGTATCGGGCCTTGATCGATGTCATACCAATCGTTATAACGGCTGCGAGAAAAAACGGCAATCGTCGTGGGCAGCAGTACGCGAGTAAGACTTTCTCGTGGCGGAACCGTGTCGCACCGCCGACGGCTGGGTTGTCACTCGTGATTCCGCGTCGACTTCGACCGGAAGCCGACGCGGGTGGAGTCGCCCGCCGTTCCGCTCAGTAGCTGATGCCGGCGCCCAATCCGAGCGCGACGTATCCGATCCTCTCCTCGTAGGAAAAAACGGTCAGCCCGGTAAGATTCGCCGTCGCGAATACGAGCGACGCATTGATGACGACCGGATCGAACGGAAGGAGGTCGGCGCCGATTTCGAAAGAAAACGATGTTGCCGAATCGCGCAGTGAGCTGCCCCAGAATAGATCGTCGAGAGTCATGACGAGAAGGCCGACGCCCAGCCCCCCGTACGCCTGCAGAATCGGCAGGGCCCGAAAGACGGCGCCGGCCCCCGCCGTGACGCCGAACAAGCTAAAGTTGCGTTGAAATCGATTTACGTCGTCGGCGAATGAGTAGAAATAATCCGATCGGTCCGAGCGGGTAAGATAACCGGCCGAAACCGACGCGTATGCCACGCCGAACAGCGGCTGCAGAAAGTGGACGGCGAGGCCCGAACCGCGAGTCGCATAACCGCCCGCCGCGCCGCCGTAGTTTACGATGTATTCGTCGATTACCCTGTCGACCACGGCGGCGCCGGAACCGACGAAGCCCGGCATTAGGTAGGAGACGATGATGTGCGGGCTTCCTTCGTCCGCTCGTTTCCCGTTCTCAGCCCCCGCGGCCCCTTCGACCCTTTCAGGCGCCTTCGGCTCGTCGTCGGCGGGCTTCGGGCCGACGGCCTCGCCTGAAAGAGCGCGCCCGATGCTCCGCGCGAGCTCGATTACGACGTCTATTTCGCCCCTTCCCTCCTGCGAGTTCTGTGCAACGATCTCGCCGGTCTCCACGTCGATGATTTTGCCCGACACGAAATAGGTGCGGCCGACCCGCGAAACTTTCGCAACACAGACGTATGCGGCACCCAGGTAGACGCCGGCCTGTTTGATTTCGGAGTCGGCGACGAGACCGGACAGCTGAAACTTTTTCTCCTCAAGCACCTGCCGAACGCTGCCGCGGTCGAGAACCGTGTACCTGTTCGACGCCACCAACGCTTCGATGATCTTCTCGGTTACGGGGAGCCCGGCCGAGGAATCGATTCCTTCATCAAGAAAAGCGTCGAGAACGGCGACGGTCGGTTTTTCGGCGGTTTGGCCGACGACGGACATCGCGCCGAAAAGGAAAAGAGCGACTACTAAAAGACTCTTCACGGAACTCCTCCGTAAGCGATCGGGGTTACCCGTTGAGTCATCGTATCGCAACGGCCGACGCTTGACAAACCATATGCGATGAATAAGATTGACATAGGCCACGCCGGGCGCGTCTTCGGTTGAAGGTGACACAAAGTTGAAACGAATACTGATCCTCTCGACATTCATCGCGTCGAGCCTGTTAATTATCGCTCACGCGTTCGGACAGGAATCCGGCGGTGTCGCGGGCAGCGAAGGCGATCGGGGGCCGGCCGTGCCCGGCACTTCGGGCGAAATCCAGGACATCCTCACCGCATCCGACTACTTCGATCGTGTCTCGCGCAGATACGCGGAAATCGAAGACTATCAGGCCTACGTCACCATCACCCAATCCGATTCGGTCATGACCGGCACGCTGTACCACACGCGGCCCGATATGCTTCTTATCGAGTTCGACGATCCCCAAGATCAGGTCATTTCGGTCGACGGGGTGCGTCTCCAAATCTACATTCCCTATCTGAACGTCGTGATGGATCAACCGTTGCGCAAGCGTGACGCACCCGGGCTCACTCTAGCTACCGGTCGGGGGCTCGAGCTGATGAAATCGCGCTACAGCGTCGCTTATCTTGACAGTCAGGACTTCGTTCCGCTCGACGAAAACTCGAATGAGCAGGTGCGCAAACTCAAACTGGAGTGGAAGTCGATAGACGAGGGCTTTCGCGAGCTGATCCTCTCGGTCGACGCGAACCTCCTGATCCGGCGGATCGAAGGCATCACATCGAGTCTCGACGAACTCACCATCGATTTTACCGACGTTGTCGTCAATCAAGGGCTCCCGTCCCGCATGTTCGTCTGGGATTCTCCGCCTTCGGCCAATATCATACGCAATTTCATTTTCGAGCCGGAAACGGCGGAATAAACCGGCGGTGCGGACGATGGAATCGATCGGCGATAAGCTCCGGGGAGAGCGTGAACAGAAAGGCTACTCAATCGAACAGATCGCGCGAGACACGAACATCGCCAAGCGCTACCTGCGGGCGCTCGAGGAGGAGGATTTCACCGTCTTCCCCGGCGACCCCTATCTATTGGGGTTTCTCAGGAACTATGCGGAGTATCTCGGCATCGATCCCGAAGAGATCGTGTCGCTCTACAAGAATTTCACGATTCAGAGCCAACCGGCGCCGATGGATGAGCTTCTCGAGAAGAAGCGTCCGATCAAGGTCTCCAGGATAGTCTTCGTGGCGATAGCGGTCGCGGCGTTCGGCGCGGCGGGGTATTTCCTGTATTCGCGCGTTTTCGCTTCATCTCAACCCGACGAGGGTCTGCGCTCGCCCCGGGCCGAAGGGGCGACATACAGGCTGGAAGAGACGTTTCTCGAGCGGCGTTTGTATGAGCGCGATCGGGTCGAGGTTCCCATGGACGGCGAAACGCACATCCTCGAGATTTCGTCCATCGGCGACACGGTGACGATGGATGTCCCGGGCGGCACGAACGTGCTGCGGATCGGAGACGAACGCGCCGTCGATCTCGACGGTGACGCGACGATGGACGTTCGCATCATCCTGACCGATATCGACGCCGGCGCCGATCGGCCTTCGGCGTTCGTTCGTTTTGAGAGGTTTGATCGTAAGCCCGACGAGACGGCGACGGCTCGCGCCGAGGCCTCGCAACCCAGCGACAAGAGCGCCGATACCACGCCCGCAAGCGTCGGTGCGCCGTCATTGAGCTCCCGGGCGGTGGCGCCGGTCGTGATTCTCCGCGCCGAACAGCCCGGACCGTTTCGCGTTTCCGTTATCTTTCGAGGCTATTGCCTCTTACGCTTCGTCATAGACGAGGGAGAACGTGTGGAGCGTTACTACCAGAAGGGAGAAACGCTTGAACTCGATGTCGATCGAAAGCTCAAGCTCTGGATCTCGAACGCGGGAAACATGATCGTCCGCATCGGCGGGAACGAAGTCGACATCGGGCGACCCGGAGAGGTCGTTACCCGTATCATTGCGTGGAACGATGATCCGAGATCGGAAGGATATCTGCTCCGCATGGTCGCGATGTATTGACCCCGGTCACGATGGAGCGATTCTTCTACATAGAGCATCTCGGGTGCGCGAAAAACCGCGTCGATGCAGATTCGATGGCGGGAGCGCTCGAGTCTTCGGGTTGGCGCCCGACCGATGAAGCCGCCGACGCCTCGCTGATCGTCGTCAATAGTTGCGGATTCATCGGACCGGCCAAGCGCGAATCGATTGAGGCGGCGCTTTCGTTGCGGCGCCGCTGCCCGCACGCACGCATCATTCTTGCCGGCTGTCTTGCTCAAAGATATCTCGATGATCTCGCGCGGTCCCTTGTGGAGATCGACGGATTCTTCGGCAACCGTGACCCGCGGCGTATCGTCGAAATGATAGAAGAGTCGGGTTCAATCGGCCGTCGGATTTTTGCACCCGCACCCGATACGGCGTCGACGTCGACGTCGGCGGATGAGCACGTTTCGGCGGCCGCCGACGTCGGCGGCGCGACGGGTTACGTGAAAATCGCCGAAGGCTGCGACAATCGATGCACCTTCTGCGCTATCCCGCTCATACGCGGCCGGCTGAGAAGTCGAAGCGAGGATGACGTCGTAGACGACGTCCGCCGCCTGCTCGATCGCGGCGTTTTCGAGATCAATGTGATAGGCCAGGACATAGCATCCTACGGCGGCGACCAGCCCGCCGCCGGCGGGACAAAAGTTCCGTTACTTCGGCTCGTCGAACGAATTCTCAAGCTCCCCGGCGAATTCTGGCTCAGGTTGCTCTATATCCATCCCGACCATTTCCCCCGTGAACTGCCGGCGCTTGTCGGGTCGGACGATCGACTACTCCCGTATTTCGACCTTCCGTTCCAGCATGCCTCCGAGCGGCTGCTTCGCGCGATGGGTCGTAGAGGAAACGCTTCGACCTATATCGATCTGATCGCCGACATCAGGGAAGCGCTCCCCGATTCGGTTATCCGGTCGACTTTTCTTGTCGGTTTCCCGCGCGAAAATCGTTCGGACGCCGAGGCGTTGCTCGATTTTCAGCGAAAGGCGCAGATCGATTGGCTGGGCATCTTCGAATACTCACCGGAGGAAGGAACCGCGGCCTATGTCCGGCCGTCGACCCGCCGGAGCAAAAGCGCGAGGCGTCTCAGGCGTGTATTGGAGGAGAGGCAGACTCCGATTTCGGAAAGTCGGATGGAAAGGTTCGTCGGACACCATCTCGACGTTCTGATAGAAGAACCGTTGGGCGATATGGCGATCGGTCGCGGTTTCCTGCATGCTCCGGAGGTGGATGGAAACGTGGTCGTGCACGGCGTGGGGTTGGCGTCGGGGACCGTCCGCCGATGTCACGTGATCAAACGAAACGGGATCGATTTGGAGGCGGTGGTCGGTCGTGACGATGAGTGAAGAGGATCGCATACTCGAGAAGCTAAACCCCGATCAAAGACGCGCCGCGACCTTCGACGGGAAATCGCTCTTGATCCTCGCCGGCGCCGGTTCGGGTAAGACGCGGGTCATCACCGCGAGAATCGCCTGGCTCGTTGCCACAGGGGTTGCCGCGCCGTACGAGATTCTCGCGGTGACCTTTACCAACAAGGCCGCGCGGGAAATGCTCGACCGAGTTCGCACCCTCGCGCCGACCGCCGCCGGCGTCATGATGCGTACGTTCCACTCCTTCTGCGCCCATACGCTTCGCAGGTTCGCCTCCGAAGCGGGCCTCGACCCACGGTTTACGATCTACGACGACGACGACTCGTTGTCGCTGCTGCACGCCTGTTTCGAATCGGTCCCGCGGCGTGAGTTGAAACGGTACTGCCGCTTCATAAGCCGGGCGAAGGACTACCTCATCGGGCCTGCCGACGATCTGTCGAAGATAAGTCACGATCCGGATTTGCCCGAACGTTACCGGGCGTATCAGAGCAGGCTCGACGCGATGGGAAATTGCGATTTCGGCGATCTTATTTTCAGAACCGTGAACTTGCTGCGGCGCTACGCGGGCGTGGGCGAAACACTCCGTCGCCGGTTCCGGTACATCCTTGTCGATGAGTATCAGGATTCCAACGTCGCGCAGTTCGAGCTTCTCAAGCTTCTCACGGGGAGCGGCACGTCGCTTTGCGTCGTGGGCGACGACGATCAGTCGATCTACCGGTTTCGGGGCGCGGAGGTCCGGAACATCATTACCTTTCCCCAGGAGTTTCCGGGAACCGAGATTGTCCGGCTCGAGCAAAACTATCGTTCAACCGGCCCCATTCTCGAGCTGGCCTCCGCGGTGGTCGCAAAAAACTCGGGGCGACTCGGAAAGACCCTCTGGACCGGCCGAAAGGGAGGTTTGCTCCCGATCCTCGCGTATCTCCCCGACCAGGAGGCCGAAGCCGGGTACTGCGCCGATCTTCTTTCGGACGGACGACTTTCCGATACGGCCGTCCTCTATCGAACGAACGCTCAGTCGCTCGCTTTCGAATCGGAATTCAACCGACGGGGAATCCCGTACCGGATCGTCGGGTCGCTCCGCTTCTACGAGCGGGAGGAGGTGAAAGACGCCGTCGCGTTCCTTTCGCTCTTCGCCAATCCGCGGGATGAGATCGCGTTTCGTCGGATCGTCAACAAACCGTCCCGCGGAATCGGCGCTACGACGGTCGGTCGAATCGTCGAGACGTCGGCCGGGACGGGAGGCGATCTTCCGAAGGCCGCCGCGCGGTACGCGTCGGCGGCCACCGGGAAGACTCGTTCGCGTGTGGAGATTTTCGTTGAAATCTTCGGTGAGCTTGCCGCGTTGATAGAGAAGGAATCGCTGCCGGCGTTCGTCGAAAAAATGCTCGAACGATCGGGGCTGCTGGGTTATCACCGCGACCAGGACGATGTGGCCGGCACGTCGCGTGTTCGCAATCTGGAAGAACTGGTGAACGCGTCGGCGGAGTTTGCATCCGGCTACGCCGGGCTCTCCGAGTTCCTCGAGCTCATCGAACTCGACCGGTCCCGATTCGACGAAGAGGACGAATCGGAAGAGCGGGTAACTTTGATTACGATGCACAATACGAAGGGACTCGAGTTCCGGCGCGTGATCATTACCGGACTCGATGAAGGGCTGTTTCCGGGGCGGCGAAACGAATCGATCGAGGACCTCGAAGAGGAACGTCGGATTTTTTACGTCAGCGTCACCCGCGCGAAGGATGAGCTGCACTTGACGACGTGTCGGGTCAGGAGGTTGTGGGGCCGAACGACGTTCTTCGAACCGTCTCGATTCATCTCCGAGATTCCGGAGGGCGCGGTCAAAATCGTCGGGGATCCCGGACGCGACTCGGGAGACGAGTACTCCGTGGGAACCGGAGTGTACCATGACGAGTACGGTTATGGATCAATTATTCGATCTTGGTATAATGGCGCGGAGCTCGCCGTTCTCGTAAGATTCGAGACGGGGAGAACCGCCCAGTTTTTGCCCAGATATACTCCCCTCGAAAGGATGGACGTCGATGTTTGATCAACAGGAGCTGGAGAATCTTCTCAAGCTAAGCCGCCTCTCGGCGCCGCAGGAGCAGCTTTCGCAACTCTCGAGCCGGCTTCGCAAGATTCTCAGATACTTCGAGCTACTGTCGCGGTTCGACACGACCTCGGTCGACGTCGATGTGGGGGAAACGGTCTCCGTGTCGGAGCGACGGGCGGACGCGGCGGTTCCGGGTCTGCGCCGGGACGAAATCACGGCTTTCTCTGAGACTTTCGACGACGGGTTTTTTCTCGTTCCGCGAATACTCGGGGACGACAATGGCCGATCGAATAGTTGAAGCAATACGGCGCGGAACGCCGTCGGTAACGCTTTCGGCGCTCTCCGAATCGCTCGTCGCGGGGCGGGTCACCTCCGAGACGGTCGTCGAGGCGTACCTGGCCCGGTATCGGGAGGACGAAGCGGGTCGGGCGCCCGTCAACGGATACGTCGAGTTCTTCGATTCCGCGTTGGAAGCGGCTCGCACCGCCGATCGGCTGCGCCGAGACGGCGACGCACGACCGCTTCTCGGCGTTCCTCTTGCGGTGAAGGACAATATTCACATACGTGGAGAGCGGTTGACCTGCGCGTCGCGAATACTCCAATCGTATCGGGCGCCTTATTCCGCGACCGTCGTCGAGCGACTTGCGTCGGCGGGGGTCGTATTCCTGGGGCGGACCAATATGGACGAGTTCGCCATGGGTTCGTCATGCGAGTACTCGGTGTACGGCCCGTCTCGCAACCCCGCCGATCGAACAAGGGTGTGCGGTGGGAGTTCCGGCGGGTCGGCCGCCGTCGTTGCGGCGGGGCACGCGCCGTTCGCTCTCGGTTCCGATACGGGCGGTTCCGTGCGGCTACCGGCGGCCTACTGCGGCGTGTACGGTTTCAAACCGACCTACGGCGTGCTTTCCCGATACGGACTGGTGGCTTTCGGATCGTCGCTCGACCAGATCGGTTTTCTCGCCCGCCATCCCGACGACCTCGCATCGGTGCTCGCGATTGCCGGCGGGCGGGATCCGCGCGACGAGACTTCGGTCGACTTCGTGTACGAGGCGGCCGCCTCGTCGCGGGACGGGGCGCTCAATCTCGACGGGCGTCGCGTCGGTGTGCCGGAGCAACTTGTCGGCGACGCGCTGGACCCGGAGGTCGCGCGCGCCTTCGATGCGTTCGTCGCACGGCTTGCCGATCTCGGCGCGTCGGTCGAACATTTTTAGCTCCCGATCCTCGAGGCGTGCATCGCGATCTACTACATCATCGCTCCGGCCGAGGCGAGCTCCAATCTCTCCCGCTACGACGGCGTAAAATACGGGTTCCGGGACGGCGAGGCGAGGGGGCTCGCGGAGATGTACGAGCGTACGCGCATGACCGGGTTCGGGGACGAAGTCAAACGCCGCATTCTCATCGGCACCTATGCGCTCTCCTCCGGATACTACGACGCCTACTATAAGAAGGCCCAGGCGGTACGAAAGCTGCTCCGCGACGAGGTGGAGAGCAGCTTCAAGCGATACGACTTTCTCGTTTCGCCGACCGCGCCCACGCCGGCTTTTCCGCTGGGAAGCAAAACCGACGATCCGCTTTCGATGTATTTGACCGACGTCTGCACCACCTACGCCAATCTCACCGGCCTGCCGGCGATCTCCATCCCGTTCGGCAGGAGCGCGACGGGACTTCCGATCGGCATGCAGGCGACCGGAGCGAGTTTCTCCGATACGCTGCTGATCGGTTTGGCGAAAGCGATCCACGGCGAGGAGGCGAGCGGGTGAACTATGAGGTAATCATCGGTTGTGAGGTCCATATCCAGCTGTCGACCGAATCGAAGGCGTTCTGTTCGTGCGCAAACCTCTTCGGCGGCGAGCCGAACACGCGCGTGTGTCCGGTGTGCACGGGATTGCCCGGATCGCTTCCCGTGGTAAATCGGGCGCTGATTGACGGCGCAATACTCGCCGGGCTCGCGCTCAACTGCACGGTCGCCGAGGTCACGAAATTCGATCGCAAAAACTACATCTACCCCGATTTGCCGAAGGGATACCAGATATCGCAGTTCGATATGCCCATCTGCACCGACGGCCATCTGGAAGTGGAAACCGACGACGGAGAAACCCGGCGCATCGGGATCATTCGGCTGCATATGGAAGAGGATACCGGAAAAAACATACACGCCGACGACGGAAGGGACTTAAGCTTCGTCGATTTCAATCGGTCCGGAACGCCGCTGCTCGAAGTCGTTTCCGCGCCCGATATACGGTCTCCGCAGGAGGCGGTCAGATATGTTCAGTCCATTCGCGAGATCGTTCGATATCTCGGCATCTCCGACTGCAACATGGAGGAGGCCTCGCTGCGTTGCGATGCGAACATAAATCTCTGGGTCCATGAAGAGGGGGAGACATACGCGACGCCGATCGTCGAGGTAAAAAACATGAACTCCTTCAGATCGATTCGGAACGCGCTTCAGTACGAGGTCAAACGCCAGCTCTCCGAATGGAAAGCGCACAGACGAACGCTCGAGGCGGAGGGGAAGTCGACCCGCGGGTACGTCGACGCGAAAGGAATAACCGTTTTGCAGCGATCCAAGGAGGAGTCCGCCGATTACCGCTATTTCCCGGAACCCGACCTTAAACCGATTGCAATTCCCCGGGAGTACGTCGAATCACTCAGAAAGCGTGTCGGAGAGCTCCCCGCCGAGAAACGACTTCGCTTCCTCGAAACATATCACATCCCCGAACGCGACGCGTTTCAGCTGGCCGTTTCTCCGGCGCTTGCCGACTACTTCGAGGCGACGGTCGCGGAGTATGCGAACCCGCGCCGGGCGGCAAACTGGTTGCTGTCCGAAGTCCTGAAGTACATGAACGCAACCGGAACGACCGTTCCGGCGCTTCGCGTCGAGCCGGACGCGCTTCGCGAGCTGCTTCTCGCGGTCGATGCGGGCGAGGTCAGCGGTAAGACGGCCAAAGAGGTTTTCGTGGAGATGGCCGAAACGGGCGAGCGCGCCGGCGCCATCATCGAGCGACGCGGTCTCAAGCAGATATCGAACGAAAGCGAGTTGGAGGAAATCGTCAAGCGGATTATTGCCGAAAACGAGTCGTCGGCCGACGATTTTCGCGCCGGAAAGAGCCGCGCGCTGAAGTTTCTCATGGGACAGGTGATGAAAGCGACACGCGGAAAGGCGAATCCGCAACTTGCGGACCGTATACTGCGCGACCACCTTCGGGCATGAACGCCTACGATCTGCTCCCTCCGGTGTGTCGCGCGCGCGATTATCACATATACGATCGAAAGAGGCGGTATCTCGATCTCTGGCAGGAGGGAGGGCGCGCGCTTCTCGGGCATCGCGGCGGCCGCGCCAAAACCGAGTTCAAGCGACGCCTCGACAAGGGGCTGCTCGCGGCCTATCCGTCGCCGGCGACGAAGCGACTTGAACGGGCGCTCTCCGACATGCTCCCCGGGCGGCGGACGTTTCGCTGGTACAGCGATCGTTCGACTCTGTGGGCGGCCGTAAGCGAGTCGGTCGCGGGCGCCGCGGCGCCGGCCGTCGTCGACCCTGCGGTCGACGACGGGGCCTCCGAGGTGATGTACTGGAGACCGTTTCTGGAATCACGCTCCGCGGAGGCCCGTGTCGTTTTCCCGGTCGTCCCGATGCCGGGCACCGGTTGGCTCAGTTTCGTCGCGTTCGAACGGGAGTTCCCGGCCGATTTCCGCCCGTCCGATCCCGTATCGCCCGCGCTGCTTGAGGCCATACGCCGGTCGATCTACGACTTGGCGTCGTTCGCCTCCTCGCTCGATCGACGCGTGTGGGAAGCGTTCGACGCCGATATGTGGACTCGTCGCGGGCCGTATCTTACGCTCCGGCCGAATATCGGCGACTTTCGTTCCCTCTTTCGCGACTTTCTTGATCACGGTATCATACTGTCGCCGGAGCCGACGGCGCCGAGCATCGCGCCTGCGGTGTTCGACGCCGGAGAGATCCGGTATCTCCGGCAGATCGGTTAGCGACAGGCGGACCCGTGGAATCTCCAGAGCTCGTCGAACTCATTATCAGACTTGGCGTGGGGGCCGCCGCCACATTCGGCGCCATTCTGCTCTGGTCTCAGACGCGCGAGACCGCCTGGATGCTCGTCGTCATCGGGACAATCGTGCGGTACGGCGAAATCGTGTATACAACCTTTTATCTGTTCGGCATTTTGAGTGAGGAGGCGATCGTGTTCGGACTTCCGATCGTCCGCATTCTTCTCGCGAATCTTCCCTCTCTGTTCTATTTGCTCGGTTTTCTTGTGGCCATGTCGAAGTCGCGGATGCGGTAGCTCGTCAACAAGGCGACGGGCGGTCCCGTACGACGATCGCGCCCGCGGGGCAGTCGGCAACCGTCAGGCGAACCAGCGGGCGTTTTTTCACCGGAACGACGGGTTGCACGACCGAGGCATGGCGCCTCCCCATGACGAATATTTCGGGGTGATTCTCCTCGCACAACCCGCACCCCACGCAGCGACTCACGTCGACATCGACAAACATGACGTTTCCCACTACAAGGTAGTGAGGCGCCGAGGCGATATCAACGGAGAGCCCGCTATTGTTCGGTGAAAACGCAGCCGATTCGATGTGGATCGGTGCTTTGCTCTTCGCACGCCGCTCCCGCGATCTCGCGGGTACGAATCGCGAACGCGCGGCATGCTTGACGAAAAGGGTTTTTTCGATATCGTAGTATGCGCATCCTTCTGAGTAGTGAGGTCAACCTATGGTCGCATTGATTGTTGGAATCGTTTTTATCGTGTTCGCGGTCTATTCCGTCCTGCCGATCGAGGGCTGGGGTCTACAGTGGTGGGGCGAAGTGCTCTTGGTTCTCAAGGGCGGGATTCCGCTCATCGCGGTATTTGTCGGGTTAATTGCCGTTCTCATCGGAATCGCCGACATTCGTGATCGAATCGAGGCGAAGAAAGAAGAAGAGGCGGAGGCGAAAGAGGCCGGCGAGTCTGAGTCCGACGCGGCAACGGACTCAGACGAGTCGAAATAACCGGCGGGCATTCGGGCCGGCCGAAGAGTTCGGATTTCCGGTTCGGTCGACGCATCTCGATGTGCGCGTATTTGTTGACATTCCGTCGCAGATGTGTAAATATTTGCCTCCGATGCTTTGAATCCAGTGTAGACAATCGAGTCGAATGATATGAAAACTATTTTTGTGAATCCGAAGGCCGTAGAGCGGCGGTGGCATCTTATCGACGCTCGCGGCGAGGTGCTCGGCAAAGTCGCTGCGAAAGCCGCGGAGCTGCTCAGGGGCAAGCATAAGCCGTATTTCACTCCGCATCAGGAAGTTGGCGATTACGTTATCATCATTAACGCGGAGCACGTGGTGGTCAGCGGACGAAAGAATGAGCAGAAAACATACGTTCGGCACTCCGGCTACCCGAGTGGGCTAAAGTCCGAAAGCTATCGACACGCGATAGCGCGGAAGCCGGTTTTCCCGATCGAACACGCTGTTCGCGGTATGCTTCCGAAGGGTCGGTTGGGGCGCAAATTGTTTACCAACGTAAAGGTCTACGCCGGCGATCGGCATCCGCATTCGGCGCAGAAGCCCGAGCGCGTGGAATTGTAAGGAGCTACAAAGAGAATGGCGGATAATCTCGCACTCGGGACCGGACGCAGAAAGACGTCGATCGCGCGCGTGTTTCTGAAGGCCGGCGACGGTAAGATAACGGTCAATGGGAAAGAAGCCGGAGAGTACTTCGCGAACGACAGCTTGCTGTATACGGTCCGACAACCGCTCGACGTGACCGACAACCTAGCTCGATTCGATATCGTCGTGCGGGTCAAAGGCGGCGGTCCTTCCGGTCAGGCGGGGGCTTGCCGGCTCGGCATTTCCCGCGCCTTGGTACAGTTCGACGAGTCGAATCGAAAGCCTCTGCGCGCGAACGGATTCCTTACGAGGGACCCACGGATGGTGGAACGAAAAAAATATGGACAACGCGGCGCGCGCCGGCGGTTCCAGTTCTCGAAACGCTGAACGAATCGCCCGCATATCTGCGGGAAGGGCGGGGCGGTGCGAGGTGCATCTCCTGGACGGTTCCACTTTTTCTGTTCCGCGTTCGCTTGTGGTCGATCTGGGCCTTCGCGAAGGCGCAACGCTCGGGCGCGAAGCCGCGGCCGCGTTGCGCACCGCGGCGCGAGGCATCGACGCCGAAGAGAAGGCGATCGAGCTGCTTGCGCGGCGTGATCATTCGGTTTCGCGACTGAAGGCAAAGCTCGTCGAGCGCGGTTTCGACGCCGGCGCCGTCGATGCGGCGTGCGCTTCGTTGCTGCGGCGCGGGTACCTTGACGACGGTAGATTCGCTCGACTATGGTTGGAAAGTCGGATTCGCAGGCGAAACGAGGGGCGTGCGAAACTCCTTGCAGGGTTGGTCGGGAGAGGCGTCGACCGAATGGTCGCGGCGCAGGCTCTTTCGGAGATTGTCTCCGATTCCTACGAGGAAGAAGCTTTCTCCCGCGCGGTCGCGGAGATCGAACGGGTCGCTCGGGGCGAGCCGAAGCGGATCGCTCGGCGCCTGTCGACCCGCGGGTTTCGGGCCGAGTTCATCGGGCGTTATCTCGACGGCGTTCGGAAAGGTCGGGAGTGCGACTAGGCGAACCGAGCCTGAGTTCGACAGGTTTGACAATGCGGAGCGCATGACGATACATTGATACGCAGGTTGGTACCATGGCAAAGCAAGCGAAAAAGGTGCGGATTTTTTCGGCTCTCGAGGTCGCGAACATCTGCGGGGTCGTAAATCAGACGGCGATTAACTGGATCAAGAACGGGCATCTGAAGGCGTTTACCACACCGGGAGGCCAGTACAGGATCTACGCGGAAGATTTGCTCGATTTCCTCAGTTCGCGGGGTATGCGCGTTCCGGCCGAAGTTCAGGAAGTGGCGAGCCTTGAGAAACGCCAGCTGCTGATCGTCGAGGACGACCGGGAGCTGAACGATATGCTCAAGGTTCTGTTCGGGCGCAAGTTTCCCGATTTCGAGGTGCTTCAAGCTTTCGACGGGTTCGAAGCGGGCAAGCTGATCGCCGCCAACGCCCCCGACGTCTGCATTGTCGACATGAATCTACCCGGTATCGACGGTCATCGTGTCATACGAACGATCAAAGAAGATGCCTCGGCAAAAAGGCCGATGATTATCGCGATGAGCGGTATCGCCGATGAAATCAGCAACCACAAGACCGTCATCGACGAAGGAGCCGATGTCTTTCTCGAGAAACCCGTCGACGGTGAGCATCTCGTCGAGGTGGTCGGAGAATTGCTGGCGAAGAGGGGTAGACGTGGCTAAAACGGGGGCAATCCTCGTCGTCGAGGACGAGGATGCCATTCGACTTACGCTTCGCGACTATCTGAAGAAGCTCGGATACACGGTGTTCGTCGCGTCGGACGGAACCGGCGCTATTCAGCAACTTCTCGACAACGATATCGAAGTGATCATCAGTGACTATCGGATGAGCGTGTTCGGCGGTCACTACTGGATCAAATTCCTCGAACGATACTGCTCGGACAAAAAAATCATAATAGCAAGCGGCTACCTCCAACCCGGTTTCTCCATTCCTTTTCAGACGCTCCGAAAACCGTTCGATTACGCGGATCTGGCCAAGCTCATCGAGGAAGCACTCGTCGCGCGGAACTGAGAGTCGCCATGGCGTCTGCGGACAATCGTGCGATGCGCTTCGTCGTTCACGGTCGCGTCCAGGGGGTGGGGTTCAGGGTCGCTTCCGTGCGCATGGCGAGGAGGTGCGGTTTGTCGGGCTGGGTTCGCAACCGGGCGAACGGCGCGGTCGAGGCGGTCGCCGAAGGTCGCGCGTCGGACCTCGCGCGGTTTTCCCGATGGCTCAAGACCGGTCCGCCGGGCGCACGGGTCATCGGCGTCGATGCGCACGAGATTCCGGCCTGCGGCGTCTATTCCGGTTTCCGAATCGAATACTGAAACGCGTATGTTTGAAACGACGCGGCCGTGCGACTGAGTCGATACGGCCACGACGCGTGTGAGACTCCTCTCCTACGCGCGGGAGATCGAATAGAAGGCATCCATTCCCGGGTATGAACCGCTGCCTTCCAGCATGTCTTCGATGCGCATCAATTGATTGTATTTCGACAGCCGATCGGAGCGCGACATGGAACCTGTTTTTATCTGACCGGTTTCGAGGGCGACTACCAGGTCGGCGATGAAAGCGTCGCTCGTTTCGCCGCTTCGGTGCGACACGATTGCCGTGTAGTGCGCCTTTTTCGCCATCTCGACCGCCTCGTATGTTTCGGTGAGGGTGCCGATCTGGTTGACCTTGATCAGGATCGAGTTGCCTACTCCGGTCTCGATACCGCGGGCGAGTCGCGTCGTGTTGGTCACGAAAACGTCGTCGCCGACGAGTTGAACGGACGTGCCGATTTTATCCGTAAGGGATCTCCATCCGTCCCAATCGTCCTCGGCCATGCCGTCTTCGATCGATATGATGGGATACTTTTTCGACCATTCCTCCCAGTAGGACGCCATCTCTTCGCTCGACAGCTCCCGCCCGTCGGATTTTTTGAACACATACCTTTTCTTTTTCGAATCGTAGAATTCCGACGCGGCAGGGTCGAGCGCGAGAAAAACGTTTTCTCCGGGCTTGTATCCCGCCGACTCTATGCTCGACAGAATCAGCTCGCACGCCTCTTCGTTCGATTTGAGATTCGGCGCGAAACCGCCCTCGTCGCCCACCGAAGTGCTGTACCCCTTTTCCTTCAGCGTCGCTTTCAGATTGTGAAAAACCTCGGCGATCATTCGGATCGCCTCGCGAACGTTTTCGGCGCCGACCGGCATGACCATAAACTCCTGGAAATCGACCGAGTTGTCCGCGTGCGCGCCGCCGTTGAGGATATTCGCCATCGGTACCGGCAAAAGCGAAGCGTGGTAGGCGCCGAGATACTTGAAAAGCGGAAGACCGAGAAAGTCGGCGGCGGCGCGCGCGGTTGCCATGGAGACGCCCAGAATAGCGTTGGCGCCGAGCTTGGCCTTGTTTTCGGTGCCGTCGAGCTCGATCATCGTCCGGTCGATGTCGATCTGATCGAGCGCATCCAAGCCGACAAGCTCCGAGGCGATGACGTTGTTGACGTTTTCGACCGCCTTCTGAACCCCTTTTCCGAGGAAACGTGATTTGTCTCCGTCACGAAGCTCGACCGCCTCGTGCTCCCCCGTGGACGCGCCGGAAGGCACCGCGGCCCGTCCCATCGATCCGTCGTCGATGATTACGTCTACCTCGACCGTCGGGTTGCCCCGGGAATCGAGTATCTCGCGAGCCTCGATGTACTCAATAATACTCATAATTAATCTCCTATGGTTTCTCCGAATCGTCATGAGCACTATGTAAGGTATCCGAAGGCGGTGTCAAGATAAGCGCCGGCGGACTCTCGATCGGCGCGGTTGATTGATCGCTTGCCGTAGCCATACAATACACCGATGCGGTATGCGCGTCTCTTTGGGAAAACCGTCCGAGAAGCACCTCATGAGGTACGTTCGCCGAGTCAGGCGCTGCTGATTCAGGCCGGCTACATCAGGCCGCTCGGACAGGGACTTTTTTCCGAGCTGCACCTAGCGACTCGCGTTCTCAGCCGTATCAAACGGGTCATTCGGCACGAAATGGACGGTCTCGGAGGGCAGGAGGTAAAGGTTCCGCTCGTTAATCCCTACGACATCTGGCGGAGAGGGGGGCGTGCGGCGTTCGTCAGACGAGGGATGGTTCGATTCTCCGACCGCGACGGCCACGATCTGGTACTCTCACCGAGTCACGAGGAAGCGATGGTACAGCTCGTCAAGGATTCGCTTCATTCGTATCGTGATCTGCCCGTTTTTCTTTATCAGTTCCAGACAAAGTACCGCGATGAGGAACGCGCCCGGTCCGGGTTGATACGGGCGAAAGAGTTTGTGATGAAGGACGGCTATTCCTTCCATCGATCGACGTATGAGCTCAACAATTTCTTCCCCAAGATGTTCGCCGCGTATGAACGGATTTTCAGACGGTGCGGCATTTCGTGCGTTTCGGCGGAATCCGGCGTGGGGTTCATGGGCGGGGAGAAAGCGTTCGAGTTTCTTATGCCGTCGTCGTCGGGAGACGACGTCGTTATCATCTGCGACAACTGCGGCTACCGCGCGAATCGCGAGATAGCGAAAGGAATCAAGGAGACCACGGACGAACCGCTTCGGGAAACCGAACTCGTAGAAACCCCCGGGTGCACCACGATGGGCAAGCTCGCCACGACACTCGGCGTGTCGCCGGCACGTCTGGCGAAAGCGCTCGTCTATCGTACGCAGGGCGGCTTTGTCATGGCCGTCGTCCGCGGAGATTACGGAATCAGCGAAGAGAAACTGTCCAAAATTCTCAGAAAGCCGATTCTCGGTCTGGCCGGCGCTTCGGACCTTGAGTCGCTCGACCTCATACCGGGATTCCTCTCACCCATCGGACGCGAGGATCTCACGGTTGTTGTGGACGATCTGATCGCACGTTCGCACAATCTGGTCTACGGGGCGAACACGATGAATCGGCATCTCGTCAACGGCAACTTCGGGCGGGATTTCTTCTCGGAAACGATTGCCGACATCGCGCAGGTAAACCGGAGCGACAGATGCCTACAGTGTCACAGCCCGCTGCGCGCCGAGCGCGCGATAGAGGTCGGGAACATATTCAAGCTCGGCGACTTCTATACTCGAAGGCTGAATCTCCAGGTGCAGGACGAACGCGGAAAGCGGCTGTACCCGCACATGGGCTCCTACGGTATCGGTCTCGGGAGACTCTTGTCGTGCATCGTCGAAGCTCACGCCGACGACAGAGGAATCCGGTGGCCCGAGATTCTCGCTCCCTACCGAGTCTATCTCATGGGTATCGGCAAGTCGCCGGCGGTAAAAAGGTTCGTCGAATCGCTCTATTGCGAGTTTGAAGACGAGATTCTCCTCGACGATCGGCTCGAATCGCCCGGAGTCAAGTTCAAGGATGCCGATCTGCTCGGTATTCCGCTTCGGGTCGTTGTTTCCCCGCAGTTGCTCGAAAAGCGGGAAGTGGAACTTCAGGAGCGCTCGACCGGTAAGACATGGCATGTCCCGGCGGATCGGCTTTCGGCACTCCTCAAAGCGCGTATCGAGGAGCGCGTCGATGTCTGACGAATTGTCGCGGGAGGTGATCGACCAGATCATTTTCGGAATGGAGAATCAATACCGCTCTTTCGTCTACGACACGGTGGAACAGGTGATCGTGTCGACGGCCGACGTGCCGGGCGACGCCGAGCCGGATCGCTTTCTCGAATTGCCGGAATGGAACTCGAGCATGGGTTTTAATCTGATGGAACGTTTCGTTTCGACGCTGCGAAATCCGTTGTTTCGGGACGTTCTTCGAGAAACGCTTGCAGCGGGCCGCGGCGTCTTCCGGAACTTCAAGAACGCGCTCAAAGAGCGGCCGGATATCGAACAACTGTGGTATCGGTACAAGGAAAAGGAGATGAGGAAACTCGTCGTCGAGTGGTACAACGGATACCGCGAAGCGGTCGGGCTTGGCATGATGGCGATCGACGACAATGAGACGACCGAGCTCGTCCTGAGCGATTTTCGGCTGGGACCGCCGGAAACCTTGACGGCCGCCGAAATCGCCGAGCTCGCCGAGCTCGATCGAAGAGCGTTTTTTGAGATGTTCGACGATTATCCCGAAGAAATAGTCGAGCGGCTCTATCTCCGTTCGCGCGGAGGCCGGGCGCCGCGGGCGGATACGGTTCTGGTTGCCGTCGTTCCCGACGGTCGGTTCGCAGGATTCATCTGGTACGAGGAAGAACCGGCCGGGGAGAACATGCTCATCGGATGGATACGGCAGCTTACCGTAATCCCCGAGTATCGGGGTCTGGGGATTGCGATAACGCTCTTGGAGAAGTACATCGAGCAGGCGGCCCGGTCCGACGTCGACCGCCTTTTTGTCGAATTCGGTGGTCCGGTGGGTAATCTTTCTCGGGTTTTGCAGGCGATCGGGTTTGAGTCGCACAGCGTAGCGTTGACTCTCGATCTGGCAAAGTGGGAGGGCGAGAACCTCAACGGGTAGTCTCCGCGTATTCGCCGCACGAGCCTCCCGGTCGTGGAGCGTCTACTCGGCTATGCGGAGCGGAATGCTGCAGAACTCACCGATACGCTCTGCATTTGATTTAAGCGAGTCGTTGTGACGGTTGGCGCGAATCTCAATCGTCCGACATTTCCCGTCGTGCGTCAACAGCTGAAGGGACACCAAGGAGCGGAGCGCGATGCTCTTCTGCGCCGAGAATCCGTGATCGTCGGGTGCTTCGCGGAAGTTCGACAGGACGAACGATTCGATCGAGCCGAAGTCCACGAGCGACCGACCCGAGAACACGAGGAGCCCGTACCGATGCTCCACGACTCCTCGCCCGCGATCGAATTTCCATCGTTCTTCATACAGCCCCGCTACAACGGTTACCGCGGTAATGGCCACGGGCAGCGCGGAAACCCGGTCGAGCGTCGCCATGCTTCCGAGGAAAACCAACGCGATGATCCCGAAGGTGATTCGAAAACCGGCCGGGAGGGTGAGCTCGACAACCGAGGGCGAGCGTTCCTTCAGAACGAGATGCAGTTTGAACATGCAGGAAATTGTATTGCAGTTGAGCCCGGCGGGGAACCGGCGCGCCGGACTATCGTACGCGGATGACCGAAACGATCCGGCCGTCCCCACGGACCATCGTCTGCGGATTGAGCGGGTCGGTCGTTTTGTCGCCGTTGACGACGAACAGGTACGGGTGCAATCCGGGAGGCAGAGGCAGATCGAGGACGTACGTCCCCGGCGAGGTCTCCTTGAGATGGTAGAGAAACGGATCCCAGTTGCTGAAATCACCGCTCACGTAAACACGTTGCCCCGCCGCACCGCGGTAGGACAATCGCACCACGCCGTTGTCGCCGACGATCGGACTTTCCGGCTCGATAGGGAACGCACCTTCGATCGACAGCCGCGAGAGCTCGATTCCGTTCTCCTGTCTGACGCGTTCTGCGTTTTTCGGATCGGGCATCCAGAGACCGTCGACGACGAACCGGTAGACCAACTCGGTAAGCCCGTCCGGAGGCCGGTAGAGCAACACGAACACTCCGTGCGGATTGATCGAGAAAGTCCACACTCGGGCGAAAGACTCATGGCGAAAGGCGACGCCGACATGACGCACGGGCAGAGACGGACGGTAACTGAACAGAACCGCGTCGCCGAGGATCTTCGGTGGCTCCGAAGAGGCGCGCGTTGTCAGGTAAATGTGGGTTTCGATGTCGGGCGACTCGATACTCTGCGACCGGCTCGGCGCGGGCAGGAGAAGAAAAAGGCACAGCACTACGACGATTCGGGAGGCGGTCATCTCTCATTGAGTATCGGCGCGCCCCTCCCGCCGCTTGAGGCCCAGAGGCGCCTCCGCCCCTTAAGGCACTACACCTGTAAGCTCATGCGTCGGTCCTTCCGATACTATGGTAGAAGACGCCGCCGCGCGGGGTATATACTCACAGCAGAGAGGGTCCGGCCAAGCCGACATGCCGTCACTTCAAGACATCGAGCTATTTAAAAAACGACTCAACGAGATCGGGAACGAACCTGAGATTCTCGCCGAGAGGGGAGAGGAGATCGAGGACGTTCAACCGCCCGCTCCCCAGGACCTCAGTGATCTCTTCGGAGAGGCGCCGGCGCCTCCCGAGAGCGTCGCCGGCGATGCCGTCCCGGCGCCGGCCGAGACCGGCGACATCGTCGCTGCGCCCGGTGTCTCCGCCGCGCCTGAAGACGAGGCCGGCGACTTGCCCGATTTCGACATCGGCGATGTTTTTCCCGAGTCGGAGCAGGAAATTTCGGGCGCCGAAGACTCCGCGCCGACGGCGGAGTCGACCGCGCCGGCGGCGGCGGCGGCGG
>JAJRYZ010000285.1 GCA_024275515.1 Spirochaetota bacterium | reverse complement strand
CTGCCGTCCCGACGACGGCCGATCGGGCGGGAGAGGCGGCGCGCGCTTCCCCGGCGGCGTCGGGCGCCACCGCGACCGCGCCGGAACCGACGACGGAGGCGGCCGATGAGAGCGTCGCCGCGCGCATCGTCGTCGAGCCGGTCGGCGACGAACCCGCGCGTCTTGTCGCCGCGGCGCCGGTGACAGCAGCCGGCGCCGACCGCACGGGCAAAGTCGGGGAAACCGCACCCCGGGTCGAGGTCGCGTCGGCATCGGCGCCCGAGGCCGAAACCGCGAGGCCTGCGGGTGCGGCGGCGGCCGGTCGCGCGGGGGCAGTCGCAGACGGCGCGCCTGAGATCGTGAGCGGTAGCGACGTTTCCGCCATTCCGGAGCACGAATTGTCCGCCGCGTCCGTGCAAACCGACGTCACGCTCAACGGCGCATACGTCGCCGCCGAACCCGTCTCGAAATACAGCATCGGGCCGCTTGCGGTTTTCGGCCCTGAAGACGAACCGGACTATTTCGACGCGGACATAGTGTTTTTCCACGCGCATCCCGACGACGAGGCGATCGATTTCGGCGGCCTCATGGCGAAGGCGGCTCGCGAAGGAATGCGAATCGTTACCGTGATATTCACCGACGGCGAGTCGGGACTGGATATCTATCCCGAGCGTTTTGTCGATTCGGAGTATCCTCCTTTCGACCTGGAGGGCGCCGCGCTGGCCGGAGTTCGTCGCGCGGAAGTCGAACGTTCGCTCTTGGTGCTCGGCGCCGAGCACTATGTGCGACTTGGACTTCATAATCATCCGTACGGCGGCGTCGCCGACGTCATCGAGGTGGAGAGCGTCATCGCCGAATGGGGAGGCGAGGAGTTGATCGACAAGGTGGCGCGACTGATTCGCGGGTATCGACCCGATTACGTCATTTCACCGGGTGGACCGACCGAAGACGAACTCGAGCATTTCGAGCACGAGGCGGTGGGAGTCGTAGTCGCACGAGCAATCGAGCGGATTCTCTCCTCCGGAGAGGGTGGGTTCATCGCGGGGTATATGACGTCGGTCGACCCGAAGTTCGTCGCCGATTTCCCGGAGGCGATCGATATCGACGTTACCGAGATCGACCGGACGACCGGGCTTACCTATCGCCAGATTCAGATCGCCGCGCTCAAACAGCACATTACGCAACGCGACGCCGCGATTATCGCCGTACGCAACCTCGCCGACTATCCTTTCGAACACTATAGAAGAGTCCTCTGGAATGCCGAACTCGCGGACGCGGACCCCTTGATTCGTTGACCCGGAGCGATTCGAAGTTCGGCGCGCCGGATTTCGAACGGCTGGTTGACCCGTTGACCACGGTCGTGCTACGGCGTCTACGCCGAGGCGCCGTCGTCGGGCCCGGATGCGTCGGTCCGCCGCGACAACGCGCGAATAATCGCCGGGAGGCAGGTCGTGTCCAGACCCTCGGATGCCTCCACCAACCGCGAACCGAGTCGCCTGCATTCCTCTCCGAAACCGAGTCCGATAAGCCGAACCCCGGCGGCGTGCACCTGCTTCGGATCGAAATCGGACAGATTCGACCTGAGTGATTCGACAATTCCGCTCAACTCGCTTCGCTCCCTTTCGGAAAGCGGCGCCTCGGCTCGACTCGAACCGACCGGCAGGCATCCGCCCTTCTCCGCAAGCGCCTTTAGCTTGTCTCTCAGTATCGCCCGGTCTATCGGCTTCGAGAGGTAATCGTTGCAGCCCAGATCGATATACCGACGCGCGTCTCCTTCCATCGCGTGAGCGGTAACCGCAATGACATGCAGATCATCGAAACGCCTTCTTCCGCGGATGGCGTGGATCGTCTCGGCACCGTCCATAACGGGCATTTGAATATCGAGGAGAAGCGCATCGAAAGATCCGGTCTCAAGCGCCTCGAGAGCCTGCTTTCCGTTTTCGACGATGACGCTTTCGACGCCGAGTCGGTCGAGGAGAACCTTCAGAAGCTCTCGATTGGCCTCGTTGTCCTCCGCAGCGAGCACGCGAAGCCGGCGCGCGGCCGAATCTATCGGCGGCTCGGGTGTCGGAGCCGGTCGACCGGCGAAAAAGTGTCGCGGAATCGCGTCGATGGTGACCCCCAGACGGTCGATAAGCCGCCTCGCGTCGTCCTCATCGATTCCCCCACGCCGCAGACCGTCATGAAGCTCCTTCGCTATTTCGTACACCTCGTGCATCCCCAGGTTTCCCGAATATCCTTTCAAATCATGCGCGATGACCAGGAGCCGATCGAGATCGTTCGACCGAAGCGCCTCTTCGAGTTTCCGTCGCTTCTCGGGCAGGTCGCGAATTCCCTTGCGGAGAACGCCCTGAAGCAGCTCGTCGCGTCCCATCGCCGCGAACCATCCTTCGACCATAGCCGCGGGTCGATCGACTTCTTCGACCTCCTCCGCTACTTCAACCGAGTCGATTTCGGCCTCCGGAAGCGGAAGCGTTATCGTAAACGTCGATCCGCTTCCGACAACGCTTTCGACCTCGATGTTGCCCGCCATCAGCTCGACGAGTCGTTTGGTTATCGCCAATCCCAAACCGGTTCCGCCGTACACACGCTCGGTCGAAGAGCCGGCCTGCTCGAATGCCGAGAAGATCGACTCGAGCTTGCTCTCCGCGATTCCGATTCCGGTGTCGCTGATCCGCATCGTGAGCCGACCCGACTCGTACGAACAGGAAAGCGTGATTCCTCCTTCGTCGGTAAACTTGATCGCGTTGCTCAACACATTGAGCAGAATCTGTGTAATCCGATGTTCGTCGCCGGAAAGCACGGGTGGAACCGCGTCGTCGAACTCGACGGTGAAGTAGAGCCGTTTTTCCCTGATCGACTCGTGAAGAAGCGTTCCGATATGATCGATCACCCGGCGGATCGCGAGCGCCGCCGGTTCGATCCGCATCTTGTCGGCCTCGATTTTAGAGAAATCGAGAATGTCGTTGATCAACATGAGCAGATGCCGTCCCGATCTCTTGATTACTCCGAGCTTTCTTCGTACTTCCGGATCTTCCTCGGAATCGAGCAATACGTCGGTAAAACCGACGATCGCGTTCATCGGAGTCCTGATCTCGTGCGACATGTTGGCAAGAAACTCGCTCTTGAGACGGTTGGCGGCCTCGGCCTGTTCCTTGGCCGCCTTCAGCTGTTCTTCCGCGGCCTTGCGACCGGTGGTCTCCTCCTTTACGGCGAGATAGCCCGACACCTCGCCTCGTTCGCCGTGAAGCGGAGTAATACTCACCTCTTCCCAGTAGTATTCGCCGTTCTTTTTCCGGTTTTTGAGTTCGCCGTGCCACGCGTCTCCGCCTGATATCGTCCGCCACAGTTCCTCATACAACGAATCGGGTTGGTGACCGCTCTTGAATATCCGCGGGTTCTCGCCGATCAATTCCTCGACGCGATACCCCGAGGAAGAAGCGCACGCATTGTTGGCAAAAGTGATGTTACCGTCCGCATCGGTGATAAGAATCGACGTTGCACTCTGTTCGACCGCCGCCGACAACTTGCGCATTTCCCGTTCAATTTCCCTGATCCCGGTAATGTCGCTCCCGTAGAGAAGGTAGGTGTGGCCGTGAGGATCCCTTTTGGCGGTAAACAGATAATCGCGTCCCTGAAGTTGCTGTTCGAACTGGTGCGGCTCGTCCGGCGAAAGCGTACGCATTTTGTCGGGGCTGAACGAGGGGAACAGATCGCCGGTTTCCTCGAGCGCCCGACCGAGTATGCGCGAGGCGGCCGGATTGAGCTTGATCACGCGACCGTCGGCCGCGAGTCTCATGACCGGGGCGGGGTTGTTCATGAAAATCGACGCCTCTTCCTCGACCTTGCGTTTCGCGACCAATCTGCGTTTCCGCGCAAGCGCGAGCAGCAGCGAAATGACGGCGAGCAGAATCGCTACGAGCGTCGAGACGAAAACGAGACTCGTTCGAAACGACGCCACCTGCGCGCCGATTCCGGACCTCGGAACGAAAGAGACGAGATACCAGTGGAAATCGTCGTCGGCCTGTCCGTACTCGTCGAACCGACCGGTATCGTAGACGAGTTCCCAACTCGTCGTCCGAACATCGTTCCGCGGCCTCATGATCGGATACACGGTCCGGTAGATGAAAATGCCGTTTTCGGTTCGAAACACGCCCGACTCGGTATCGTTCATCTGCGCCCACAGCGCCGGATATCGCGCCGCAAAGGTCCGCCCGATCCGGTTAGGGCTCAAGAAGCCCCATTCGTCCTCCGATCGGGGGCTGTGAAGCCAGTAACCGCTCGCGTTGAGAAGCATCGTTTCGCCGATCGAGATGCGCCCGGCGTGTCTCACCATCTCCAGCAGGCGGCTCGCGTCGTAGTCGAGCTCCGCATACGCGCGCCTTTTCGCGCCGACGACGATCGGCACGACGAACCGCACGACGGGATGCTCTCCACGCCACAGATCCATCCTCGATACGAGTATCGACTCAGGCTCAAGCGTCAACGCCCGTCGGATGAGATCGGTGTTGTCGGCGTCGGTAGGTTCGGGGAAACCACGGACCGCGACATCCGCCGCGTTTCGCCGCACTTCCACCAGCATGCGACGCTGCGAATCGAACACCGAAAGAGACAAATAGCCGGGACGGCGGCGCAGATACGAAACGTAGTATTCGATTACGCTCTCGGGAAGCGTCGCCGCATCCTCGTCGCTCAGAAAACCGGCGAGCCCCGGCGCCGGGGACGACAGAAACTTCATCTCCTCCACCGTCGAGTCGAGCTGGTTGGAGATGAGCGTCGTCTGGAAATCGACGAGCAGCCTCTCTTTCTGTTCCGCGAGATTGGTTTCCGCGCGAAGCCGGACACGGTAGATCGAGACGGCGGCCATGACGACGACGGCGAAAAGAGGAACGAAGACACCGAAAAAAAAGAAAACCGTACGCGCGACGAACGAGGGAGGGCGCATGCTCACATCGCCGTGGTACGTGGAACGCCGGTGATCGTCGCCGCAACTCGGCGCTCGAGAAAGACCTCGGTTCCGTCCGCGGTCGTGCCCATCCGATCGTGGACCTCCAGCGCGACCGTTCGCTCGTCGGTGCCCGCCGAGGCGGCGTCGTCGCGCACCGCGCCTTCGAGAGCCGACAGCAGCGCTCGGTAGGCCTTGTCGAACGAATCGAAGCCGGCCGTTCCGGAAACCCCGCTCAGGCGAAACGTACCGTAGGGAGACGGAACGACGCTTCCGACGCGCGAAACGGAGACCATGCTGGTGATCGCGCCTACGGCATTCGCCACTTCGGCGAAGCGCGGTATCTCGAGGCGAGCGTGAAGATGCGCGACCGCGTCGGCGAGGAACAGCGGGGCGGCCGCGCCGAGACCGACGACCGGTTCGGTAAGCTCGAGGCTCACGCTTAGGTGATGGTTGCCGCCTGAGAGGAGCACGTCGACCAGTCCCTTCGCCGTAGGCGAATGCTCCAAGTCGTCCATGTCGTTGCCGGCGGGGAGCTGTCTGCGCACCAGCTCGAATACCATCTTTTCGGTCACCATCTCCATTATCGCCCGGGCGAACGCGTCGCGACTTTCGCCCCGGACGCTTGCGATTAGATCGGCGTATCGGCGCGCGGCTTCCGCATCCCAGAGATCGAGTCGACCGTTAATGTGAAGAATGTCGGTCGGCGTCAGGCCGCAGCGCTGCACCAGGTAGGTCGTTTCCAGGCGACCGATCCGCAACAGCCTGATATGTCCGCACCCGACGATCTCCACCAGGTGAAGCGGAGATATCGGCCCTGTTTCGAGCGCTTCGAGAATTCGGACTTCTTGATCGGACGGTTCGAATGAAGGCGCGAGTCCGGTGGCATGGAGGAACTCGGCGTGTCGCGTGTCGGTCGCGAAATCGTCGACTCGCGCTTCGAGCCATTCCAGTTCTTCACCGAGCGCCGCCTCGCGCCCGGGCTCCGATAGCCACGAGACCGGGGCGACCCGGCGCGGACCCACGAAAAGCCGCTGCTTTTCAATGAAGACTTCCGAATCGCCGCCGAGCCCGACGGTCCTCATGTCTATCGCCTGCACGTGAGTACGACGACGACCGACTTCCGCCCCTTCCCGGCAAATGCGGACGGCGCCGTCCTGAAGCTTCCCGATATCGGAAGTAGTTCCTCCGACATCGATGACGGTGGCGTTCCGAATGTCGGTCAGGTAGCGAGCCCCGGCTATGCTCGCCGCCGGACCGGAGAGAATCGTCTCGACGGGATGCTTTCGGGCGTACTCGGCGCGCAT
>JAJRYZ010000284.1 GCA_024275515.1 Spirochaetota bacterium | reverse complement strand
TTCCTCTTCCGACTGAGCAATTCGAAATCTGGCGCGCCAGATTTCGAATTGCCGCCCATAGCAACCGAAAGGACGCCGTTTTCGTGGCGGTTCGGCGATTCTTCCGCCGAAACGTCAGAAAACGGGTCATCGAGCGATGCTCACAGCGTCACATTTCGAATTGCTGCTTCCGACTCTTTTGACGCGGGCGCCTCACTTCCATCTCGGGCACACCGGTACGATTCCCGTCTCTTAACTCTCGCGCGCGCGGCGTCGGCGGGTATGCGCTCATCGACATGCCGCCGGCGTTGCTATCGCCGGCGCACGCGACGGCGTCGACCGGGGATGTGGCGGCTCCGGCGACGCGCCGAAAGTCGAAGATCGGCAGAGCGATCAGGCCGATCGCGCCGGGAAACGACCAAGTCGGCTTTTTTCTTCTTGACTGCCCGATAACGGTCGATGTATCTTCTCTTTAACCCTACCCTGGTGGGGTATCTACGCGTCTGGAGGAATGAGATGACGAAAGATCCAGTTTGTGGAATGGATATCGAGGAAGGTTCCGCGCAGCACAAATGCGAGCATGACGGCAAGACGTATTTCTTTTGCTCCGCCGGTTGTCGTAAGGCGTTCGAAGAGGATCCGAAGCGGTACTGCGGGCACGAGACAGGCGGCGAACATCACGCGCACTGAACGGTATTTGCGCGAAGCGTGACGCTCATGCGCTCGTAACATCGAGCTCCGTCGGGACTACATCCACACTGGTCCTCGCACGGACGGTCGCATTCAACCCAGGAATTCGAAATGTGGCCGCGTGGTAAGAACTGAAGGAGTCTCCTACGTAGGTAACCTTTCCCTCCAGCCCATCTAAGAAATGGGCATGGTAGTATATTGGGGATTGGATTCATCTTCGTAGCGTAACCATCAATGTAGATTAAAAAAAGCACTAGAAATTCCTCTTTGTAGTGATCAGATCGCGAGGTAACGTCCAAGCTCAACCGCGCCGCTTTTGCGGCGTCGGCTGGAGCGCCTTGTTAGCGCCGCGGACGACATCACGCCACCACAGCATTTTACTCGCCTATTCCTCCGCCATCTCCTCGGATAGCGGCTAACACGTCGACAACCAGAGAACGATACTCGGAACGAATGAAGTAGTTGTCTTTTTCCCATTCATACGTGGGGTATTCGTACCCGATCACCTGACGCAGAAAGTCGTTTTTCTTCATCCCCATCTGCCCGGAGATCACCGAAAGCGAGAACCCTGCCTTGCCTGGGTCAATATCAGGATTCTGAATGAGAAACTCCTCCTTCAGTTCGTCCCTCGAGAGCCTGTCGCGCTTCAAGCAGGCAGGGATCAGCACGTCACGAATCCGTTGTGCCGTGACGAGATCTTGCGACAAGTACTTGAGAAGCAAACGGCGGAGGTCGTCCTCGGCGTACTGACCGGCCTCGTCGGACATGGGAATCGTGAATTTCTTGTCCCGGCTCCGCTTCTCCTCCAGTTCCTCTGAGATGACCGCCGTCCTAGTAAGGGTCTCGGATCCGGCAGCTGTTCTGACATACTTGAGGATAACGGCATTGATGCTCACGCCGTAGTTATCTGAGAGCCACTCGACCATCCGCTCCAAGGCCGTCTCCGCCCCGAATCCTACTAGGACAATCCGCTGTCGATCGTTGATCTTCGTTGTTTCGATGTCAACCTCGGGAAACGTGACAGTGAAGATATCTTCGAGACTCTCACCGGTGTACTTCACGCACACCTCGCTGATCTTATCGATAGACCAAGTGGCTAGATCCGACGCGTAATCGATGGCCTGAGCAAGAGCCTCTCTCGGAAGTCGATCTCGCTTTAGTTCGATGATCACCAAATCTCCAGACCGATCGACCGCGAGCAGGTCGAGTGGCCCAGAGCTGGTCATCACCTGCCGCCCGATCAAGCGCATTCCGGGACGCACTATGCTCGGATCAGTTTCTATCCAAGCTTCAAGATCAAGCGTTTCGGTGCGGCCCGCGTCAGATAGCTTCGACTCAACGGCAACGGGCTTTCCCTCTCGGATCTCCCAGGTCTTAATCTCTGTTCCCATTACTCCTCCGATTCACCACAGTCCATGGATACGGAAACAACTCAAATATGTCATTGAGCATCTTGGGCGTTGTAACTTTGATCTTGCATTCGCGGAGCAGCGATAGGCCATATTCGGAACAATTGTACTTGTAGAAAATTCTATCCTTCAGGGTGTTGTCCTTTTGCATCAGTCCCGTTGCCGGCACCTCTGTAGCGGACCATTCCTGGCGTCACTCTTCAGCTTCAACAAAAGACCCGCCGCGCCTTTCAACGACTCGGCTGACTTGCGCCCTCGCAGGCGCCATCAACCGCCAACGAGGGCACTTTTCATGTTGTGCAAGATAGCACGCACGCGCAAGGCTCTCAACAACACTTCTTCAAGCGCCCGGCTGCAACGCTTTTCATGCCAGACGTTCGACTATTGAAATCTGTTGCCGGGGTGACCGCCCTGGAACTTAGGCAAGCTAAAAGTGAATCGCATCATGCCGGCTGAGATTCCGCTGATTTTCGACCGCACTGTCCGCATACCGATTGAATCTGACCGACTCTCAAGCGCTTCCGAACAGCTCGTCAACCGCCCGGCGCTGATCGGCGAAGTGACCGATTCCCCAATGAGTATACCCATCCTGAACGGCCTCGCTCGACCTCCCATGCTCGTCCGGATCGCCCCGGCATTCATAGTACTCGTCCGGATTCAGCCGAACAAACGCTCAACATTCGCCCGCTGCGACTCGAAATGCTCCGGCTGCCGGTGCGTGTAGTTGTCCTGGATTGCCTCGTTGGCCCAACCGAAGGCGGCCCGCAATATCGCCGGGTCTTCGCCGGCGTCGCGGAGAAGTGTGTTGAGTGAATGACGAAAACTGTATGGTCTCAGATTTCGCAAGTTCGGGGGATATTCGCCGTCGGCTTTCGAGATGCACCCGGCGGGTGTCTTCGACGTGGTTCCGCGTGATGCTCTTTCCCTCCGCCTGAAGCCGGACGACATGTGGGCGGACGTGCCGCCGAAAGACGGCTCGGCGTAATCACGGAGGGTTACGTTTTCGCGTTCAACCTCTCGTTCATTCTCTTCGGCAAACGCGCGCGCGGCGACCTTCATCGCGGCGCGATCTTCTGTCTCGCTGGTCGATCTCCGCTTCGTCTTCGGCCGGTCTGCGAGCCGGCGCCGCCAATACCCGGTGTCGGGCCGCTTCATGAGCGCGAAGTTCCGTATTCTCTTTCCACCTACGTGACAACCGTCGCGTATTTCCGGGCGCGTTACCTAAAGAGTCACCGTTATGGTCACCGCCGGCACAAAAAATACCGAACCACCCCAGTAAGGTATCCGGTATTTTCTTTTATAGTAACTACTTACACGACTGGGCGATACCGGACTTGAACCAGTGACTTCCTGCTTGTAAGGCAGGCGCTCTAGCCAGCTGAGCTAATCGCCCCGGATGAATCGAAGACGAGTCCCCTCCGGTCGCCGTGTGCATGCTCACCGCCGCGATACCGACCGGCCGTCGTTTCTCCGCGATCAAGAGAGCATGGGCGCAACAACGGGCGTTTTCGTCCGCAAAAAGAATAGCACGCTCGGTCGCTCATGGTCAATGCGAAACGAACATGCTATTGTGTCTGCGTCGGCCATTGCGCCGGGATGGACAAGGGTTCCGCAGGTGTGACCACGCGTGGTCGCGCCTTTCGCGGCCGGTCGTTTGTCGACGCCGGACAACGCAACCCCGACATCAATCATACGGCAGGGTGAACCACACATGGATCTGACACGGATGCGCAATATCGGCATCATCGCGCACATCGATGCGGGCAAAACGACGACGACCGAACGAATCCTCTTCTACACCGGCAAGAGCCATCGAATCGGCGAGGTCGACGACGGTCAGGCGACGATGGATTGGATGGAGCAGGAACAGAACCGAGGCATTACGATTACGTCGGCGGCCACGACCTGCTTTTGGAAGGATCATCAGATCAACATCATCGATACTCCGGGTCACGTCGATTTTACCGCCGAGGTCGAGCGATCGTTGCGTGTGCTCGACGCGGCAATCGGTGTGTTTTGCGCCGTCGGGGGCGTCGAACCGCAATCGGAGACGGTATGGCACCAATCCGACACCTACGAGATCCCGCGAATCGCCTATATTAATAAAATGGACAGAATCGGCGCCGACTTCCATGCGGTTCGGGCGGAGATCGAGGAAAAGCTCGGCGCGAGGACCGCAGTTATCGAACTGCCGATCGGAAGCGAGTCTGAGTTTGAGGGAGTCATCGATCTGGTGCGCATGGAGGAGATTCGATGGGACGCCGAATCGGGCGGCGCGATCATGGAACGGTCTCCGATCGACGGTTCGAGACTCGATGAGGCGTCGGCGTGGCGCGAGAAGCTCCTCGATACGCTTTCGGAGCGGTCCGACGAAATCACCGCGCTCTATCTCGACTCAAAGGAGATCCCCGAATCGCTCATCAATTCGGCGATTCGCGCGCAGACGCTCGATCGCTCGATCGTCCCGGTGCTCTGCGGCGCTTCGCTAAAAAACATCGGCGTCCAACCCTTGCTCGACGCGGTGGTCGATTATCTGCCGTCTCCCGCGGAAGTCCCGGCGATCGTCGGCGTCGATCCGAAAACCGACGAACGCGTATCGGTCCCGGTCGACCCCGAGGGGAGTCCGATAGGGCTCGTATTCAAGATTCAGGCCGACCGCGAGGCGGGGAGTCTCACCTACGTCAGGATGTACTCAGGAACTATCAAGAAAAACACCGCTGTATTCAACATAGACAAGAGGAAACGGGAGCGGGTCAATCGCATTCTCAGGATGCACTCCAACCGATACGAACAACTCGATTCGCTCAGCGCCGGCGACATCGGGGTCATCATCGGGTTCAAGCAATCCCAGACGGGCGATACCGTCGGAAGCGAAGGTCACCAGGTGGTCCTCGAACCGATGCACTTTCCCATTCCGGTCATCTCGGTCGCGATAGAACCGCGAACGCTCTCCGATCGCGACAAGCTGAAAGAAGTGCTCGAGCTTCTGAAGCTCGAGGATCCGACCTTTTCGGTTAAGGACGACGAAGAAACCGGTCAGCTCGTCATTTCGGGAATGGGTGAGTTACACCTCGACGTGCTGGTCACCCGCATCACCTCCGACTTCAAAGTGGCGGCTCAAATCGGTAAACCGCAGGTGACCTACCGGGAATCGATCACGAAACGAGTCACCCACACCGAACGTTACCATCGCGTATTGGCGGGAAAGGAAAACACCGCCGAGATCGCGCTGTCGGTCTTTCCTAGAGAACGCGGATCGGGTAACAGTTTCGAAAACAAGGTGGATCGCTCGGTGCTGCCGGAACCGCTTGCGGCCGCCGTGGAGCGTGGCGTGAAAGGCGGATTCTCATCGGGCATCGTCTACGGCTATCCGGCCTTCGACGTTGGAGTTGCGCTCGTCGACGCGGTGTACAATCAGACGACGTCGACCGAACTCGCTTTCGAGGCGGCGGCGTCGATAGGGTTCGACAACGCATGCCGGAAAGCCGGTCCGGTCCTTCTCGAACCGGTCATGCACGTCGACGTTATGACGCCGAAAGAGTTCATCGGCGAGGTGATCAATCATCTCACCTCCCGCGGCGGCGTTATCCTGAGTCTCGAGAGTCGACCGACCGTCGAGCATCTGCGCGCCGAGACCCCGCTTGCGCAGATGTTCGGCTACTCGACCGCACTTCGGAGCATGACCCAGGGGAGGGGAACTTTCGCGATGGAGTTCTCGCACTTCAAGCAGAAAGAAGGCGGTTTGTAACCAATCATTGACACATAAAATACCGGCGGACTACTATGGCAAACTCACCTAACGGAAACGAGGAGATATCATGAGCTTCGCAACGGACGCAATACGAAATATCGCTATCGCGGGGCACGGGGCCACCGGAAAGACCACCATGTTCGAGCACCTGCTCGCAGCCGGAGGCACGATCGATCGCGCCGAACCGGTCGCGAGCGGAAAGACGGTAAGCGACTATACCGACGAGGAGATCGAACGGAAGATCTCGATCCATCTTGCACTGGGGCACGTCGAGGTCGACGGCACGATCGTTAATCTGATGGACACTCCGGGCGCCTCCGATTTCGTAGGGGAGGTAGTTACGGCTTTTCGTACTTCCGAATCGGCGCTGATACTCGTCGGCGCGAAAGAAGGAGTTCAGATCGAGACGGTCAAATTGTGGCGTCGGTTGGACGCGAGAGAAAAGCCGCGGATGGTGTTTATCAACAAACTCGACGTCGAACGAGCGGAGTTCGACGCGCCTCTTGCCGACCTGCGGGAAAAGTTCAAGGCGACCTTCGTTCCTATCTGTATTCCCATCGGCGCGGCGGAGAACTTTCGCGGCGTCATCGACCTCGTCAACAACAAGGCCTACCTCGCGCCGGGCGCCGGCTCGAGCGAGGACGCGCAAGAGATCCCCGACGAAATGAAAGAGATCGTCGAGGAATATCGATCGACGCTTATCGAGGCGGCGGCGGAAGGCGACGATGCGCTGCTGGAGAAGTACTTCGAGGAGGAAACTCTCACGGATGAGGAGCTTCGCACCGGACTTCGCGCGGCTTTCGCAGCCAACAAGATCGTCCCCGTCGCATGCGGGGCCGCCGAATTCGGAAGCGGAGTCAAAGCGGTGTTGGACTTTTTTGTCTCCGCCGCGCCGAGCCCGGTCGGCGCACACGAGCCGGTCGCCTCGGAGGGCGGCGAACCGGTTCCCGTCAATCCCGACGGGCCGCCGTCGTGTTTCGTGTTCAAGACCACCATCGACCAGTTTTCCGGCAAGCTCTCGTTCACCAAAGTCATCACCGGTGTCGTCAGCCCCGATGTCGACCTATACAACGTGCGCGAGCAGAACAAACAACGCGTCGGCAAGATTTTCCGCGCAATCGGGAAAAAGCTTGTCGACGCCGACGCACTCCACGCAGGGGACATCGGCGTCCTGGTGAAACTCGATACGGCCAAGAGTTTCGACACGCTTTGCTCGCAGGAAGCGCCCGTGCAGTATGAAGCCGTCGCCGTGCCTCAGCCGGTCCATTCGGTCGCGGTTTTCGCCGCGAGCAAAAAGGACGAGGACAGAATGAACCAGTTCCTCCAGCGGGCGGCGGAGGAGGACACTACCTTTACGATCCGCTACAACCCCGAAACGAAGCAAACGGTCGTATCGGGGATGGGGGAACTTCATATCAACATGATCCTCAACAAGATCAAGGAAAAACAGAACGTCGAGATTCGTACCGAGGTCCCCAAGGTTCCGTATCGCGAAACGATCACCAAGTCGTCGGAAGCCGAGTACACCCACAAAAAGCAGACCGGAGGCCACGGTCAATACGGTCGGGTTGTCCTGCAGATCAAACCGCTCGGGCGGGGCGAAAAGTACTCGTTCGAAAACGCGATCAAGGGCGGAGCGATATCGAAAGGGTACATCCCGGGCGTCGAAAAAGGCATTCTGGAAGGAATGGAAGCGGGGATTCTCGCCGGTTATCCGGTGGTCGATATTGCGGCCACGGTGATCGATGGAAAGGAGCATCCGGTCGACTCGTCGGAAATGTCGTTCAAGCTCGCCTCGAAAGGCGCGCTGACGGCCGCAATGGAAAAGGCCGGACCGGTACTACTCGAGCCGGTTGTGAATCTCAAAGTCTACACGAACGATGAGTACGTCGGCGACATTCTGTCGGATTTGAGCTCCAGACGTGGACGCGTCCTCGGTCAGGAGGCCCTCGGCGGCGGAATCACCGAAATAGACGCACAGGTCCCGCAGGCGGAGTTGCTCCGCTACTCGATCGACCTTCGCTCCATCACCTCGGGTACCGCTTCGTTCGAAATGGAGTTCAGTCACTACAACCCGATATCCGGAAGGATAGCGGACGAAGTGATCGCCGCGGCAAAGGCGTCGAGCGACGGGGGCTGACTCGCAGCGCAGCTGAGCCGCTCGGTACGCGCCGAACGCTTCGATCCAAAAACGTCGCTGAGCGAATCTACCGTTCGCTCAGCGGGACGTAGTCTCTCGTCGGCGCGACGCTTTTAAAGGCCGGACGAACGATTCGTCCGCCGTGAACCACCTCCTCCATCCGGTGCGCCGCCCACCCCGCGATGCGCCCGACCGCAAATATCGGAGTAAACAACTCGTCCGAAATACCGAGCATTCTGTATACGAGCCCCGAGTAGAAATCGACGTTCGCGGCGACCGTCTTCGATCGGCCTTTGTGCGCGTAGAACGCCTCGGGCGCGAGTCGTTCGACGGTCCGGTACAATTCGAACTCCTCGGTCCATCCCTTTTCACGGGCCAGGTCCTGCGCTTTCTGCTTCAGAAGCACGGCGCGCGGATCGGACTTTGTGTAAACCGCGTGCCCGATGCCGTAAATCAATCCGGTCCGGTCAAAAGCTTCCTTTTTCAGCACCTTTTCCAGATACGCGGCGATCCGTTCGTCGTCGTTCCACTGCGATTGCGGCACACGGCTCTTCAAATCGCTCATCATATTCATCACTTTGACGTTCGCCCCTCCGTGCCGCGACCCCTTAAGCGATCCGATGGCCGCCGCCACGGCCGAGTACGAGTCGGTGTCGGAAGACGAAACGACGTGAATAGTGAAGGCCGAGTTGTTCCCCCCCCCGTGCTCCGCGTGTAACACGAGCGCCAGATCGAGCACCTCGGCCTCCAGTCGCGTGTACTGCTGCGTGGGACGAATAAGTCGGAGAAAGTTTTCGGAAGTCGAAAGATCCGGCGACGGAGCGTGGATGTAAAGGCTGTCGTTGTCGTAGTTGTGTCGTTTCGCCTGATACGCGTAAGCCACCATGGTGGGAAACGACGCGATCAGGTTAACCATTTGGCGGTAGACGTTCGAGACGGTCCGATCCTCCGCCTTTTCGTCGTATGAATAGTAGACAAGCACGCTGCGCGCGAGCTTGTTCATGATGTTTGCGCTCGGCGCCTTGAGAATCATGTCCTCGGTGAAGTGATCGGGGAGATTGCGCCGCGCGCCGAGTATCCGGCAAAACTCATCGAGATCGTCTCCGGGCGGCAGTTTGCCGAAAAGCAGCAGAAACGCCGTCTCTTCGAAACCGAACCGTCCGTCGGCCTGGAACCCCGCGACCAGATCGTCGATTCGGATGCCTCGGTAGCACAGCCGACCGTCGTCGGGAACGACTTCGTTTTCGTCGACGATGTATCCGTGCACATCACCGATCTCGGTCAACCCCACGAGAACTCCGCTGCCGTCCGAATTGCGCAGGCCACGCTTGACGTTGAATCGAAGAAAACTCTCCTCATTGAAATTCGGGCTGTTACGCACCTCGGCGGAGTGTCTTTGATAGAACTCGCGTTCACAGTCTGTCATTCGGGTACTCCATGTAGTCATGACGACGATACCATATGTGCCGGATTGTAGACGGAACTCCGGACACGGGCAACCCGCACGGGGCTTTTCTCACACTGTTTTGATAAAGTATAGCTCGTAGATCGAACGGCCTGCGGCGCGCGCTTTCGCCTCGAACCGGGTCTCCGGGCGCCACGGAATCGGATCGCAGTACCCGACGGCCGAGTTCCTAAGCGAAGGCGTCGCAGTGAGTAGCCGAAGCATGCTGCGGGCGTAATCCGGCCAGTCGGTAACGGCGTAGAAATAGCCTCCGGGCACAAGCTTCTCGACGACGAGCCTCAAAAAACCCGACTGAACGATTCGACGCTTGTGGTGACGCTTTTTGGGCCAAGGGTCGGGGAAGAAGAGGTGCACACCGGCGATGGTCGCGGGAGGAAAAAACCTGTCCAGCGCGATCGCCGCGTCGTCCCGAATAACGAGTAGATTGTCGATCCCGCGCCGATCGATCTCGCTCAAGAGCTTTCCGATTCCCGCCGGGAACACCTCGATGCCGACGTACCCGTATTCGGGCCGTTCTTCGGCGATCATCGCGGTGGCCGTCCCGGCGCCGAATCCGATCTCCACGACGATCGCTCGCCCCTCGAACAACGCCTGCGGATCGATCGGTGCCCGTTCGGGAGGGATGACGTATCGCTCGGAGAGCTCGTCGAGCGCGCGCCGCTGCAGTCTCGTCACTCGTCCGCCCCGCAGAACAAAGCTGCGAACGGACCTCCGTCGCGTTTCGCTCACACCAATGTCTCCAATCGTTCCCTCAAATACTCCGACTTCTCTTGAAGCCCGATACCTTCCACCCGCATCCGAAGCACGTTCGGTTGCTTCGGATCGGGCCGGACCGCGCCGTTGCTTTCGCGTATCAATCGCATCACGCGGTCGACCGAAATATCGGCAACCCGGGTGAACTCGATCTGCACCTCCCCGCCCCGCTCCTTGAGACTGCCGATGTGAAGCCTCCGGCATAGGATCCTGATCTCAGCGAGCGCGAGAAGGCTGTGCACCGCGTCGGGGATCGGTCCGAACCGGTCCTCAAGCTCGGCAAGAATCGACTCGAGTTCCTCCTCGGCGTTTATCGAAGCAATCTTTTTGTACACGTCCATCTTTTCCACCGGCTCCTCGATGTAAGTGTCCGGAATGTAGCCGGAATAATCGAGCTCGAGATAGACATCCTCCACGGCCGAAGGGAGTCCGTCGCCGAGCTCGGCGATCGCCTGGTCGAGCATACGTACGTACATGTCGAACCCGACCGAGAGGATGTCACCGTGTTGCCGGCGTCCGAGAAGATTGCCCGCTCCGCGGACCTCGAGATCCTTGAGGGCCACTTTGAAACCTGAACCGAGTTCGGTGTGGTCGGAGATAATCTGAAGCCGCTTCATCGCTATCTCGGACAACGCTCTTTCCTCCGGATAGAGCAGATAGGCGTAGGCAAGCCTATCCGAACGCCCCACTCTACCACGGAGCTGATAAAGCTGAGCAATCCCGTACATGTCGGCCCTGTCGATGATAATCGTGTTGACGTTGGGAATATCGATGCCGTTTTCGATGATAGTCGTAGCGACGAGCACCTGAGAGGCGCCGTGAACAAAGCGGCGCATGATCTCCTCGAGATCTTCCCCGCGCATTTGGCCGTGCGCGGTTTCCACGATGGCCTCGGGTACCAGCCGGGTAATAAACGACCTCACGAGGTTGAGCGTCTCCACTCGGTTGTGCAGATAATAAACTTGGCCTCCCCGTCGCATTTCGGTACGGATGGCGGCGGCGACGATCTCTTCGTCAAACTCCCGAATGTAGGTTTCGATCGGCCGCCTATTGTACGGTGGGGTCGTCAGCACCGACATGTCGCGAATCTTGAGCAACGACATATGGAGTGTCCGGGGGATCGGCGTTGCGGTAAGCGTCAAGCAGTCGACGTTCGTTTTCCACTCCTTCAACCGCTCTTTGTCCTTGACGCCGAATCGCTGCTCTTCATCGATCACGATGAATCCGAGGTTCTTGAAATGAACGTCGCGTTGCAGCAGTCGATGCGTGCCGATGAGGATGTCGACCCGCCCCTCGGCGACCGCCTTGACGATCTGCGTCTGTTTCGCCCTCGGCACGAACCTGGAGAGCATCTCGATCCGTATCGGATAGGGAGCGAAACGTTCGGAAAACCGCTCGAAATGTTGTTCGACGAGAATGGTCGTGGGCGCAAGATAGGCAACCTGTTTGCCCCCGGTGACCGCTTTGAACGCCGCGCGCATGGCGACTTCGGTTTTGCCGTATCCGACGTCACCGCAGATCAACCGATCCATCGGTTCGGGCCGCTCCATGTCTTGCTTGATCTCCTCGACGCAGCGCAATTGATCGGGCGTCTCTTCGTAGGGGAATTCCGCTTCGAACTCCAGTTGCCAGTCGGTGTCTGCAGGGAACGCGAAGCCTTGCGCAACCCGCCGTTTCGAATACAGCGCAATAAGTCGTTCGGCGAGATCCTCGACCGACTTTCGGACCCGCTGTTTTCTGGCTTCCCAGGATCTGCCGCCGATCCGGTCGAGGCGTGGCGCCCTCCCCTCTTGTCCGATGTAGCGCTGAACCAGGTTGACCTGTTCGATTGGAACGAAGACCGTCTCCTCGTCGGCGTATTCGATCTGAATATAGTCACGCTCGGTGCCGACCGCCGTAATCCGTTCGATTCCTCGGAACCGTCCGATGCCGTAGTTGATGTGGACGACGATGTCGCCGGGGTTGAGCTCGACGAAAGTGTCGATAGCCGAGCTCTCCACCGACCGAACCGATCGAGGACGTCGCTTCCGCCTTCCGAAGATCTCGTCTTCCTGTATGACCGCGACACCCAACTCGGGTATCGAAAACCCGTGAGACAGCGAGGCGTGAAAGACCTGCACCGCGTCCTGCTGTAGTAGGTGCTCGATTCGCACTTTTTGAACTTCGCTGTCCGAACAGACAACCACGTCGTAGCCCGCCTCGATGAGCCGGCTCAACTCCGACCGCAGGTAATCGATGTGACCGAAGTAAGAGTGTGGCCCCTCGTAGGGAAAACGGATTCGGCTGCTCTTCGATCCGGGTGACCGGATGGCGGGAAAACTGACGACTCTCTTCGTCGCCGCGACCACCGACGGGAAATCACCCATGATTCTCGACGGCTGAGGCACAAATGCGGCTTTCTGCGAGCGAGCCTGCGCGTACAGTTTGTTGTGCTCCTTCACGAGCGCTTCGTACCCGGATCTGAGGTGCTCGTCGTGAACCAACACGACCATACCGTCCGCGGGTAGATAGTCGAAAAGCGTGTTCGGACGTGGAAAAGAGGCCGGATAAAGCAAGTGTTCGTATGGAACCGGTTCTCCGCGTCGTATCGCATCGAGAGTCTCGGCGGACCTTTCGTATCGCATCGAGCGCATGAGCGCCCCGAGGGCCTCTATGCGCTCGTCGCTCCATTGTGCGCGGCGGATGGGACCGATGCGCGCCGCTGAACATTCGCTCTTGGACGACTGAGTGATGACGTCGAACCGGGTAATCCGGCTTATTTCGTCGAAATCGAAGACGATTCGGTACGGACTCTCGTCGCCGATCGGAAAGACATCGACCACCTCGCCACGCTGCGCGTATTCGCCGTGAACGCTCACGCGCGGCACGCGAAGGTAGCCGAGTGTGGAGAGCGACACGCCAAGCTCTCGGGGATCGGACTCGCGACCAACGGCGACCGAGAGCTGCCGTTCCCGAAACACCTCCGGAGGAGGCAGCGGCAGGGTCGCAGATCGAAGCGAGGCCACAACGATTTTCGTCTCTCCGTGGAGCAGCAGGTCGAGCACGCGGTTTTGCTCACCGGTCACCTCCAAAGAAGGCGGCGAAGGCGAAAAGGAGGAAATGCCGCTCCACGGGAATGGATCGACATCCGATCCGACATGGCCGAGATCGTTCAGCAGCGCGTCGGCCTCTTTCTCCGTCGGAACGACGATAACAATAGGCGATTCTTGGATCGAGGCGAAAAGGTGCGCGAGGAGCCCGATGCACGGGCCCTCCGGCCCGTCGATCTCGATGGGAAACGACCCGGCGGCTATCCTGCGCATGAGCTCGGAGTACGCGGGGAGGTTGCGAAGCCGCTCGGCGAGCTTTTTTAGGAATAAGGTTATCATGCAATCTTCCGACTATTATAATGGCGACAGTACGCGCCGATCGGAGCGAAGCTTGAAACGTATAACGTACGCGATCGCATTATCGATTCTCTCCTGCGCCGCCTCGGCGCTGGAGACGGACGGAATCGAACTGACGATCCGGTTCTACGACAAGGCAATTTATTTCCCGAACAGCACCGTACAGATCAAGCTCGAAATATACAACAACAGCCCGGATCCGGTCCGCTTCAAAATGGCGGGTAGTCGTTTTTTTTCGATCGATTTCGACGTCAGGTCGGTCTCCAACGTGCCGGCCGACCGATCGAAGACCTATCTCGTCGGGCGCGGCAACGACGCCCCCGTCTACTTTCGCGAGGTCAGTCTCGAGCCGGGAGAGCGATTCGGCTTCGTGGAGGCCCTCGACGATTACGTCGAAATCACCGAACCGGGGGTTTACCTGGTTCGCGCCGGTTTCTACCCCGAACTTCACCGCGGAGCGGACGATTCGGTCGTTATGTCGAATACGCTTACTCTTACGATACACCCCGGCACGGCCGAATCCGAAGATCGGATCGCAGTAGACATCGAAGCGGGCGAAATTCGACGCCGTGCCGCGTTGCCTCCTGATGAGGTGGTTTCGTTTATGCTCAACGCGCGACAGCACGGTCTTCGGGAACAGTTTCTGCTGTACCTCGACCTCGAACGGCTCTTCACGCGCACCGACGCGGCCGATAATCAGTACCGGCGACTCTCGGAAGCCGAACGTAGGCGCGTACTATCGCAGTTTCGGGAGGAACTCGCCGCCCCCGAGACGAAGGACGGCATCGCGCTGATTCCGACGAGCTTTGAGATCGTCAAGACCTCCTATACGCCCGCCGAAGCCACCGTACTTGTCACCGAACGCTTCAAATACCCGAACTTCTCCGAGATCAAAGAGTACACCTACTACCTCTATAGGAACGATCGTGTGTGGCTGATATACGACTACGCGGTGCGCAACCTGGGGACCGAGTAGATGAAGTTGCTCCTCGTTGCCGATAAGGACACGACGCGTGACATCCTCTCGAGCCACCTGCAACCGTGCGGCTTCGACGTAATCCACTATCGTCACCCGATTAAGGCGATGGACAACATAGAAGAAATCGAGCCCGACGTGGTGGTTTTCAGCGCGGAAGATTTTCCACGCCACTGGAAACCGTTCATCAAGCTGCTGCGAGAGACCCGCACAAAGGGACAGACGGCCTTTGTTCTCCTGACCGGAGAGTCGTTCTCCTATGACGAAGCGGCAAAGGCGACCCATCTGGAAGTGCACGGGGTGATTCGCGAGACGCTGGACGACCGGAGCGAATTGCGGAAACTCGACGACATTATTACCAGGTATGGCGCACTACGCGACGGACGAGGAGACCTGCGCTACGTTCCCGACGACGCCGACAACGTCGAGTTCCTGATTACTCATCCCACCACGTATCGTCTTATCACGGGAACGCTCTACGACCTGTCGCCGGCCGGTGCGGCTTTCGTCCCCGACGATCCCAAGGCGAGCATCGACATACCCGCCGGCGTTACTATTGCTCACTGTTCGCTTATGCTCGACGATTTGCGTCTGAGCCTTGCATGCAAAGTAATACGAAACTCCGGCAGGATGGCCCTGCGGTTCGTGAACACCACAGACGACGTGGAACGTGCAATAATCGACTACATACATGGTCGCGCGGAGCGCGAACTCGCGCTGATCCTTCACGACCGGTGAGCGCGTCGACCACGCCGAGGTTGGCGGCATGAGCTTTGCCGAGCTGCGTGATGGAACGCTTCACTGCTCGCTCTGTCCGCACAGGTGCAGTATTGCCCCCGATCACGCGGGAATATGCCGCGTTCGATACAACAGGTCCGGTGCGCTCGCTCTCCCGTACTATGGGTTTCTCTCGTCGGTTGCGCTGGACCCCATCGAAAAAAAACCGTTGTTTCATTTCTATCCGGGAAGGTCGATCCTCTCGATCGGCTTCTACGGGTGCAACTTCCGTTGCCCGTTCTGCCAGAACCACACCATATCGCAACAGGTAAATGAGCGCGGCACCTCGGTTCCGCCGGAGGAAGTGTGCAGTCTGGCGGTCGAACGAGGATCGTTCGGCATTGCCTACACCTACTCCGAGCCGGTGATTCACTACGAATACGTGCTCGACACGGCACAAATCGCGCGAGAGCGTGGGCTCAAAAACGTCATCGTCACCAATGGGTATCTCAAT
>JAJRYZ010000283.1 GCA_024275515.1 Spirochaetota bacterium | reverse complement strand
GTCTTGAATTCGACCAGATAGCGCGTCGTGCCTTTCGAGAACCGCAAGTCAACGCTCTTCCCCTGCCGAACATCGCCGATAGGTTCGTACTCGAAGCCATGCCGTGACTCGTCGCTCAAAAGGTTCGAGATAGCCTTCAGCTCGAATAGGAGTGTGTCAAGCTCAACGTAGATGGTTCCTGGATGCGGACCACCGGAACTCTCGACAGTGAAGATGCGATCATAAAGCTCCTTGATACGGCCGTGCCGCCAACCGATTCGCGGAAGGCCGATTGCCTGACGCATCGCCGAGTTTGCGCTTTGCACGTATTCCTGAGGAAACATCGAGGGGCGTTTCAGTTCGTCAAGAACGATGTCACCCATTCCCCAACACCCTCCCGATTCGGTAATTCTCCTCCAGACACTTCCGCTTGGACATAAACTCGCCGAAAGCCTTCATCTCCTTGTTCGTGAGCACGGGGAAGGTGTCCAGGATGTAGCCGAAGTCCTCGCGCGTGAGGCCATACAGATGTGCGACGCAGGCATCGATCTCCGCCGGAAGCTGGGCGCGGTCACCGGTATCCCGGCGGTCGGCAAGGCGATCGTGAACACTACGGTGGGGACTCCATTCGGCGGTCAGGTTAGCAGCCTCGCCGCGCAATCGCGATCCGTGTTTTGATCAGTAATTCCCAATATGACACTGCGAACCCCCGACGCTGCCACATTTTCCGACGTTTAGCCGGAAGAACCACCGAATCGCCACGAAAACGGCGTCTTTTCGGTTACCGCCTTCAGATAGTTTTTGGTTGTCCGAAGGTATGCCCCTTTTTCATTTTGATCCACCAAGTTTTATAGTACCCCGGAGTTCGTACGAAAAGGCACATCTTCGTCAGGTCGATCTGCATCTACTTGGCGTATAATATCACGGGTGAAGCGTTCACAAAGGATCTGCACCGCTTCGCCCGAATGATCTGCGCACTCCACGGCCGGCAGACAACGCTACAGATTGCCGAGGATTCGTTCTCCGGGAAAAACACGGCTGTCGAGGATATTCTCAAAAGCATCGGAATTTCTCGACCGGTACACGAATAGTCTTTCTTTCCCACGCTCTTGGAAGGTGCGGCACGGACGCCGCTCGCCGACCGACTGGTACTCTCCCGATGTCCTAAATCCCTTTTTACGGCAATTTTCCGCACACCATGTGATATGCCGCCGACCTGAACCTTTTTATCGAATTCGAGCTTCCGGCGAATTTCAAAGGACGCACAACCCGCCCTTGTGTCAGCCATGTCGGGAGATTTGGGAGTTTCTGAAACTATCGGCCTTGCGGCGATCATATCGCGCGATACCAAATATGCCGTCGAAACATACTTAACAACACGACAAATAGGTATAACTGTTATACTTACAGATGCGCTTCAAGTTTGATGCAAAGAAGAGCGAAATGCTCCGGAAGAATCCGAAACGCGGTATCGGATTTGAAGAAGCGCAGGAGATCTTCACACATCCGTTTTATGAAGACTGTAGATCTGACGAACCGGAGCAGTTCAGAGCGATTGGATGGGTAGCGGGCCGATTGTATTCGCTCATCTACGAGATTCGCGAAGATGACGAAGGCGAGTACTGCCATCAGGTGACGTTATGGAAATCGACGAAAGAGGAACGAAGCCTTTATGAAGAAAGCAGCTAAAAAACCGACGGCCGACGAGATCGCCGAAATGGCGGACAGCGGAAAAGATATCTCACGTTACTTCACCAACAAGGGGAAGATTAAGCAGCCGATACAGCGGGTGAATGTGGATTTCACCGTTGAGATGCTTCACGAACTCGACCAAGTCGCCGCCGAACTGAATATCAGCCGACAGGCAGTAATCAAATCCTACCTTCGCCAAGCCCTAGATCAGCACCATATTGCGAAAAGCAAAGACGGATAAAACCGCCGATTTTCCCCCGTTTTCGCAACAGTTGCCCCAGGATGTTGCATAGAAGCGCCTTGCGTCGGCGCGGTCGTTGGTCACCGCGATCGGCGACGAACATGATGGTATCGGGAGAGAATCATGCCGAATCGGTCCATTTTCACGTCGAGGTACGCTTCGAGAGGGCTGATCATCTCGGCGAAATTGATGCTGCCGGACTGCTTCGCCGTCTCTACATCGGTGAACTCAGCGACAACGCAGTAATCCTGTCGGGCGGACTAGGAGCGCGGAAGCTTGTTCGACGAGATTCGCGCGTAGAGCGCCGCAAATGCCTGTGTATTGCTTCAGACGGAATTGGATTTTTCCCGAATATTCATTGGCACTAACCGACTTGAAGAAGCACTTGGTCGACGGTGCATCGCTGTCTGATCTATGCGATCAAAACAGCATCCATCCTGCGATGTTCTACCGGTGGCGGAAAGCCTTCTTCGAAAAAGGACACCTGGTGGTATTTCAGAACTCAGCGACGAAGAGTTCGGCTGCGGAGAAGCAGATAGTGAGGCTTGAGCAGAAGCTGACCAAAAAGAACGAGGTGCTCTCGGAATTGATGGAAGAGCACGTGGCTTTAGAAAAAGTCTTGGGGAAATCTGAGTGCCACATGGGTATCGCATGAGATAAGGGATAGCATAGTGGATTTCGTCGGGCATTGGTCCTCTCGAGCTGAAATGCCGGCAAAAACGTTGATGATGTGGGCAGATATCGCGTTTAACAAGTTCTACGACTGGAAACGGCGTTACGGGAGGCTCAACGAGCACAACGGCTGGATTCCCCGTGACTTCCGGCTTGAGATCTGGGAGAAGGAGGCGATCATCTCATACCGCGGTAAGCATCTTCTCGATGGGTACCGCAGGCTCTGCTTCATGATGTTCGACGAGAATATCGTCGCAGTGAGCCCGAGTTCGGTGTATCGCGTTCTCAAAGCCGCGGGATTGCTGCGCACAGCGAGCCGCAAGAGCTCCCGAAAAGGCAAGGGATTCCACCAGCCCGAAAGGATCCATGCCCACCGGCATGTGGATATGTGCTACATCAACATCTGTGGCACGTTTTACTATCTCTGTTCGATCATAGACGGCTACAGTCGGTATCTGGTCCATTGGGAGATGCGCGAAAGCATGCGCGAAGCGGATGTGGAGATTATCATCCGGCGTGCCCGGGAGATGTTCCCAGGAGCATCCCCGAGGATCGTCTCGGACAACGGACCGCAGTTTATATCACGAGATTTTAAACAATTCCTACGTATTTGTGGGATGACTCACGTGCGAACCTCCCCCTTCTATCCTCAGAGTAACGGGAAAATCGAGCGTTGGACCGGAACGTTGAAGCGAGAATGCATTCGTCCCAAGACCCCGTTGAGTTTGGAGGAGGCCAGGCAGTCGGTGGCTGACTTCGTCTACGAGTACAACCATGTGCGCCTTCACAGCGCGATCGGCTACATTGCGCCGGTGAATAAGCTGCTGGGCCGCGAGCAAAAGATCTTCGATGATAGTTGCCGACGTGAATCGATACGGCAACCGGCATCGTGAAACATCAGAACCATTCAACCGTTGAAGCCCCGCGCGCGTCACTCTCCCCCGCGCGGGGTCAACAACGAGCCTGTGATTGAAAGGGCGGCGTTCAGCGTTGACTCGAAAGTAATTCAAGATATTGGATTCTCCGTGATCGCTCGCGCTATTGTGCGTACAATTTCAAGTACACTTCTTCTGGAAACTCGGGCTCTCGGGAGGACCATCTCGCGCCGTTTTGCTAAACCTCCACCCAGTAGGCGCCGATTGAGGTCTTTTTGTCTGGAACCTTCGGCCTTATTTCGGCTCTCGGATGAATAGTTCGGCAACATGTAGGCGCAAAACGCCTATCGAAATTCGTTTGGTCTTCCACGCATCATCGCTGCGCCGTCGTGGCTTCAGCGCAGCGAACGATGTCGCTCTGGAGCAAGGGCGCTCCAGGGCGCGTTCCCGAGGGGGTGGGAGAGCCAGTTTTCATTCGTTGACGGTATGCGGTTTTTCGCAAGGATCGCTCCAGGAGGATACAACGGCGCAGCAGTTCCAATACGACCCGCCATATCGAGAATCGCTCCATAGCGTTCAAGAATTCCGAATACCGGCAAGTTTGGTGGGGAATCTCCGCTCCGGGTGCGCTTCGTTTGCGTCCGAAACGTATCAGGTGTATGATAATTTCAAGCGCGGACGGGCTTCAGTTTTTCGGGCATGCGCCCTTCCGGTCGGTGGTGCGCATCCGCAGGGAGAATCGCGCGCGCCGTCCGTCGTGGATGAGGCGAGTGAGCCCGGAGCGTGCGACCGGGAAGATCGACGAGGAGGCGTGCCGGCGGAGCGTCCGGAGTATCCGTGCAGAGATCGACTCCGCCGATACGTCTCGACCGGTGCAATCGATACTGTGGGGCAGGTCGTCGTGAACGGGCTCGAACCGGGTGAAACGCGGCGGGAGCTGGAACAACAACGCGACCAACTGTCGCGTGGCGAGTCGCTTCGTCAACACTCC
>JAJRYZ010000282.1 GCA_024275515.1 Spirochaetota bacterium | reverse complement strand
TCTCGGCCGCGGCCTCCGCCGCGGGCTTTTCGACGGCGGAAGCCACCGCCGTGTCTTCCGTCGACGGTTCGGCGGTTGTCTCCGCGCCCGCCGCCGGAGCGGCGGGCGTCGTCGCGGTCGTTTCCTCGCCTGGTTCCGGCTCGATCGGCGGGCGGCTGATGCATGAGACGAGCGCGAGCGCGGCGGCAAGAGACAGATACACGGTCCGTTTCATCGTACATAGGTGATACCATATGCTCCGCACGTCGACAACCGAAGATGCTTTCGATAGAATGCCGAAAGCTGAATGAAGGAACCTTTCCACGCGATGTCGAAACTACCCGTTCGCTACTACGTCGTTCCGAGTATCTATCTTATCATCATCGCCGCGTTGCTCTACGGGTACTTCGGCGGCGCCGAGCGTGTTAAACAATCGGTCGGAGATTTGACCGTTACGGCGCTCTACCCGGCAAGATCCGTCGGTGGAAATCGCTCTCCCTCGGAACTCTCGGTCCGGTTTGCCGACGTCGAGTTCGTGCTTCATCCTTTCGGGCTACTAACCGCCGGGCGGGGGACGGAGTCTCGCCGATCCGAGGTGCTCGATTACTCGATAGACCCCGACTCGGTGACCGTTCGTTTTTCGGACAACACGGAAATCGTGTTCGCCAATCGGGCGACCGACCGGGTCGAGATCGAGGTTCGCGCCCCCGACGAGAAAGTCGTCCGAGTCGGTTTGAAAGTGGCCGCGGCGCTTTACCGGCCCGACGCGCGGGTTCCCGTCTACACGAGCGGTGAAACCGTCGCGGTTCTTCCCGCCGACTCGCTGTACGACGAGGCAACCGGCGTCCTCTGGCTCGTCGACGGAACGGCGGGCGTCACCGAACTTCTCTCCGGAACCGATAAGACCGATCCGCTCATGACCTGGCTACGTCATCGGTACGACCACCACGCCGTCGGGGAGGGGATCGAACCGGCGGTCGACGCGGCGCGTTCGAAATTCCTCGATCTGGTGTATGATGGATGGATCGGCGAGCGCTACGATGCGGCGACCGAGACGTGGCTCGACGCCGAAGGTTCGGCGACGTTCGACGAAGAAGTATTCTCGCTGATGGTTTCGGAAGTACTGAGACGCGGAGAGTTTCGTTCTCTCTACGCGAGAATACTCCGGATCGCCCGCAGCCATGCCACGCGGCTTACCTATCGCTCCGCCCCGATTCTCGGAAACGTCGTCGCCCTCGGCCGGACGCTGCAGCCGGAGGACGAAAAGGCCGTCGGCCGGATAAGAGAACTGCTGGAATCCAACGACCCGCGCGTTTTCGCCGGGCGGCAGCTCGTCCCGTTCGTATTCGACCGCGCGCCGTACGCGATAGTTCAGGGGCTTACCCGGCTTGCCGCCGAGCTTCCCACCCATTCCGCCACGCCCGAAACCGCTGTCGGCGCGGTGAAGTTCGTCCGCGACGCGAGGCGCTACGATCGGGAGATCGATCGGGTGTTGGAACCGACTATCGTGCTGTTCGATCGGCTGATATTCCCGTTTATCGTCGTTTCGGGTGACGGACTTTTCCTCGCCGACTCCGAGGGCCGCGTCGACTCGGAGTCGACCGTCAGAGCGGGTGTGCTCCTCTCGTCGCTCGACGTCGAAGATCCGCTCTACGCCCGCATAGCGGCGGAGCTTCAGCTTTCGGGGTTAAGCCTCGTGGAAAAGTCCGGGTTTCTGCCTCTGGGCGGCGACGCCGGCGAGCGTATCGCGCCGGAACGGGTCTTTCGCGAGCTATCGGATAATCCATACTTCCCGAGGGAAGTGTCGCTTTTTTCCACCGACGGCCCGGGGGTATGGATGTGGACCGCCGCGGGAAACGTCGAGTTCGCCTCCGACGAGCAGTCGTATACGATCTCCTTTGATTTTCCCGTCGGAAGCGCCCATCATCTGATCGTCCGCGGGATCAAACCGTTCCGGTCGCTGACACTTTTCGGAATACCGTGGAAGAGCGACCCGCTGTTCCAGAACTACACGAGCGGCTGGGTATACGAGGCGGAAACGCAAACGCTATTCATGAAAATCACCCATCGCACGGTTCGCGAACGCGTGGTAATTCGAAAATAGGACGGAAACCGGTCGCACGCCGGCGCCGTTCGGCGCCGCGTGCCTCCGCGATCTCTACGACCGACGTATCATCTGCGCCAGACGCGCGGCCGTCAAACCGAGGTGTTCGGCGACTTCTTCGGCCTTCCCCGATTCGCCGAACCGCTCGAGCGAGAGCACGTGATCGCGGTCCGAAGCGACGCACTCCCAGCCCGAGGCGACCGCCGCCTCGGCAACGTATACGGGAACTCCCTCCGGTATGATGCGGCGACGAAACTCGCGTTCCGCCGCGAGAAAAAGCTCGCGGCTTACCATCGAGACGACTCGAACCCGCGGCCCGACCATCTCGGCGGCCTCGAGCGCGAGGCTCACCTCCGAACCGGTCGCGACGACAACCGCTTCGGGCGTCGCTCCCCCCTCGCGCACGACGTAGGCGCCTTTGCGCGCGTCTTTACACCAATCGACGTCGGGCCGCTCGAAGACCGGCAGATTCTGACGCGTCAGCGCGAGGACCGTCGGTCCGTCGGTTCGCTCGAGAGCCAGCCTCCACGCCAGAGCCGTTTCCTCCGCGTCGGCCGGCCGAAAAACGACGATGCCGGGAAAGATGCGAAGCGACTCGAGCTGTTCGACCGGCTGGTGAGTGGGACCGTCCTCGCCGACGTATATCGAGTCGTGCGTAAACACGTAGATGACCGGCAACCGCATCAGCGCCGCCAGCCGTATGGGCGGGCGCATATAGTCGGCGAATACCATGAAAGTCGCCGCGAAGGGGCGTAGCCCGCCGTGAAGCGCGATCCCGTTGGCGATCGACCCCATCGCGTGCTCTCTGACGCCGAAATTGATGGTTCGGCCGCTCCGATCGTCGCGGCCGAATTGGCCGAAGTCGGGCATGGCGGTCTTGTTCGACGAGGCAAGGTCCGCCGAGCCGCCGACGAGATTGGTGACCACCGCCGCGCAGGCGTTCAGGATCTTGCCGCCGGCGTTTCGCGTCGCCACGCTCTCGCCTACTTCGAAGGTCGGGAAGTCTATCGCGTCGGTCGCCGGCGCACGGAACGCGGCGTCCCACTCTTTTTTCAGTTCCGGATTGCTCGACGCCCATCTCTCGAAAGTGCTCACCCACTCGGCCCGCCGCCTCGCGAGCTCTACCCGGCGTTTCTCGAAGAACTCGAGCGCGGCCGGGGCGACCGAAAACTCTTCGTCAAGACCGAGATTCTTTCGGGCGGCGACGATCTCATCGGACCCCAGCGGGGCACCGTGCACCTTGCTGGTCCCCTGTAGGTTCGGCGCCCCTTTCCCGATAATCGATTCGAGTATGATCAGCGACGGTCGCTCGGCGTCCGCTTTCGCCGCGTCGACCATTTCGACGATACGGTCGGTATCATAGGCGCTTCCACGCTGAGTGTGCCAATTATACGCCTCGAAACGTTTGGCGACGTCCTCGGTAAAGGCGAGCTCGGTCGACCCGTCGATCGTGATGCCGTTGGAATCGTAGAACACGATGAGCTTGCCCAAGCGCAAATGTCCGGCCAACGACGCGGCTTCGGAGGTGACCCCCTCCATCATGCAGCCGTCTCCGGACAGGACGTAGGTATAGTGGTCGACAACGGTATGGTCTTTGGTATTGAACTTCGCCGCGAGCATCTGCTCGGCGACCGCGATCCCGACGCCGTTGGCGAAACCTTGCCCGAGCGGGCCGGTCGTGGTTTCGATCCCGGCCGCGGCCCCGTACTCGGGATGGCCCGCCGTGGGGGCCCCGACTTGCCTGAAATTCTTTATGTCGTCGAGAGTCAAGCCGTATCCGGAAAGATAGAGCAACGAATATAGCAGCATGGAGCCGTGCCCGGCGGAAAGGATGAACCGATCGCGGTCGGCCCAGCAGGGGTCCGCCGGATCGTGCTTGAGAATCCGCCCGTAGAGCAGTGCGCCGAGCTCGGCGCATCCCATCGGAAGCCCGGGATGTCCCGATCCGGCCGCCTCGACGGCGTCCATCGAAAGGCTGCGTATCGTACGCGCTACTGCCTCGATAGCCGTGGTGTTCATGAGTCCTCCTAGCGATTCCTGAGACGGCGACATAGTAGTACGGAAACCGGTCGAATGTCAGCAGCAGCGGCGGCGGTCGGCCGACTTGACCGCCCAACGGCAAATACCTAAGATGGCGTGCCAAGGAGCACAGCATGGCGCAGACGCACAAGATCGCGGTGATTCCCGGCGACGGGACCGGTCCCGAAGTCGTTCGCGAAGGAGTAAAGGTCCTTCAAGCGGCGGCCGCGCGATTCGGATTCAAGCTTGATTTGATCGAGTTCGACTACGGAGGCGACCGCTATTTGGCCACCGGCGAAGTGCTTCCCGAAAACGCGTCGAAAGAGCTTTCGGCGTTCGACGCGATATACCTCGGCGCGATCGGACATCCCGACGTCAAACCCGGCATCCTCGAAAAAGGAATCCTGCTCAAGCTCCGTTTCGAGCTCGACCAGTACATCAACCTTCGACCCGTCAGGCTCTATCCCGGCGTGGAAACCGTGTTGAAAGACAAAGGTCCCGAGCAGATCGACTACGTCGTCGTCCGCGAAAACACCGGCGGGATCTACACCGGAACCGGCGGCATATCGATGAAGGGCACTCCCAACGAAATCGCCGTCCAGAGCATGGTATACAGCCGTTTCCAGGTCGAACGCTGCCTTCGGTATGCTTTCGAGTACGCGAGAGCGCACGGGAAGAAGAGCAGAGGGAAAGGCGATGAGAACACGCTCGGTCTGGTCGGAAAGACCAACGTCCTCACCCATGTCTTCGATTTGTGGGAGCGCGCGTTTCACGAGATCGGCGCCGAATCGTACCCCGACGTGCGTAGAGAATACTACCACGTCGACGCGACGTGCATGTGGATGGTAAAAAGCCCGGAATGGTTCGACGTCCTGGTAACGTCGAACATGTTCGGCGATATCATCACCGACCTCGGCGCCATTACGCAGGGCGGCATGGGTATCGCCGCCGGGGGAAACATCAATCCCGAGGGCGTCAGCATGTTCGAGCCCATCGGCGGATCGGCGCCGAAGTATACGGGACAGAACGTGATCAACCCGCTTGCGGCGATTTGCGCGGGCGGAATGATGCTCGAATCTCTCGGCGAAAGTGAAGCGGCCGCCGCGATCGACACGGCCGTGACCGAAGTGACGGCGACCAAGCTCAAAAGCCTCGCGGTGGGGAAAATGGGCTTCTCGACTACCGAAGTCGGCGACATGGTCGCCGAGGGGTTAAGCTGACGACGAGCCGGCCGGCCCCGCCGATGCGATGCGGATCGCCTCGACCAGATCGAGCGTGCCCTCGTAGAGCGCCTTGCCGGTGATTATACCGATGACCCGCCGGTGCGCCCCGTCGCGAACCGCCCGAATGTCGGCAGCGCTGCTCACGCCCCCGGAAAGAATCACGTCGATACCTGAAATCTCGGCGATCAGATTCGTCCGCTCCAGATCGGGTCCGCCGAGTGTTCCGTCGAGCGAGATATTGGTATAGATGATCGCCTCGACGCCGATTCCCGCAACACGCCCGGCGAGTTCGGTATCCGCGAGGCCCGAGTCGCGTTTCCACCCGGAGACGCCGACCAATCCGTCTCGTGCGTCGATACCCGCGATGAAGCCGACGTCATAACGCTCGACCCAGCTCGCGACCCGGTCGGGATCGGCGGCGAGAACGGTACCGACGATCAGACGCCTCGCTCCGGCGTCGATGAGCTCTTCGACGTCCGACTCGGACCTGACGCCGCCGCCGACCTCCACCTCCGCCGAGACTCCGGCGACGATGCGCCGAATCGCGTCGCGGTTGTCTGCTCCGTCGCCACGGGCGGCGTCCAGATCGACGACGTGGATGCGCGTCGCGCCCGCGCTTTCGAAGCGACGAGCGACATCGAGCGGATCGGTGTCGTAGGACCGCGCTCGCCGGTAATCGCCCTGATAGAGTCGGACGCACTCCCCCGCGAGCAGGTCGATGGCGGGAATCACAAGCATGGTTTCGCGAGTATACCGGGGGGAATGCGCCGGAGCAACTTCCGATTCGGCGACCCGACCGAAGGCGGCGTCGACGCAACCGTCCGTACCGACCGGGATGCGGAATCCCGAACGACACGGACGGTTCTGGCCGTCGACTACCGCGCGTGCTACCATGTGCTTCCGCATGGCACGCAAGTACGAATTGGAAACCATCCCGATCTGGGACGCGTTCGATCAGGAGTCGGAGTGTCCGCTCTGCATTCTAGACGAAGCGGCCGAACAACGTTACGTCGAGTTTTTTCTCGGGAACTCGGTGATGCTTCCCGAAATGCGCGTGGAAGTAAACAAGACCGGGTTTTGCCCGGACCACTTCGCTCGACTGTGGAATGCCGCGGGAAACCCGCACTCTCTCTCGCTCGTGACTCACACCCATCTAATAGATCTGATGGACGGCGCACGTAAATGGGAGAGCGCGCTTCGCTCGGGCGCGCCCGTCTCGGGCAAACAGACGGTCAAGCGCGTGGAGCGTTACATCGAGTACCTCCGCGGTCGTGAACGTTCGTGCATGATCTGCGATCGAATGGACTACACGCTCAGGCGTTACGCGTTTTCGATCGTCTACCTCTGGGACAAAAAGGACGACTTCGCGCAAACGCTGCGAGATTCGAAAGGGTTCTGCTATCATCACCTGCCCGGGCTTCTGCAAATGGCGGTCGATCAGTTGAGCGGGCCGAAACTCGCCCGGTTCGCCGCGGAGGTCGCCGCGTGCGGGCGGAGGAATATGGAGCGGATGGAAGCGGAGCTTCTCTGGTATACGCAGAAGTTCGATTACCAGAACGACGGAAAGCCGTGGGGTACGTCGAAGGACGCGTTGCAGCGCGCGTTACAGAAGATCGCGGGGAAGATCTTTCGCGGGAAACGCGACAGGCGGTCGTGAATATCGATTTGCACGCCGCATCCACTTGACCCGCCGTGCCGGCCGCCATACGCTGCCGGCATGTCCGCACGAAAACCGACCGCTGAAGAACTCGAAATCGTTCTCGAGGCGCAGCGACTTGAGATTACCGAGCACACGATCTACACGCATCTTGCCCGTCTCATCAAAAACAAGGAGAACGCCGATATCTTGCGGCGAATCGCCGGCGACGAGCTCGCGCATTACCGTTTCTGGGAGCGCGTGTCGGGCCGCAAGATAAAGCCGAATCGATTCTCGGTGTTGCGGTTCGTATTCGTCGCGCGGTGTTTCGGGTTGACCTTCGGCATCAAACTCCTCGAACGCGGAGAAGAACGCGCCCAAAAAGCCTACGAACGGGTTCTCCACCTCGACGGGGAAGTCAAACGCATCATCGATGAGGAAGACCGACACGAGCACGAGCTTATCGCCATGCTCGAAGAGGAGCACCTCAACTACGTGGGGTCGGTCGTGCTCGGGTTGAACGACGCGCTCGTCGAGTTGACCGGCGCCCTGGCGGGGCTTACTTTCGCGCTGCAGAATACGCGGCTCATCGCGCTCGCGGGACTCATCACCGGAATCTCCGCGTCTTTTTCCATGGCCGCCTCGGAGTATCTGTCGAACAGAACAAAAGGCGGAGAGGAGGCCGATACGGCGGTCAAGTCGGCCCTGTATACCGGCGTCGCCTATATCATCACCGTCACTCTCCTGGTCATTCCCTATCTCGTTATCAGCCGATACCTGATCTCCCTTGCCGCCACGATCGCGATAGCGATTGCGATTATTCTCGTATTCACCTATTACATCTCGGTGGCGAAAGAGCTTTCGTTCCGGAGGCGTTTTTTCGAGATGGCCGGACTCAGCGTGGGAGTCGCGGTTCTTTCGTTCGGCATCGGATACCTCGTGCGAATATTCCTCGGAGTCGAGGTGTAGAGAGACCGTACGCGGGCGGGCGCCGCGTCGGAAACCCGTTTACCTCTCCCGTCTTTCTATTTTCCAGGAGAGTCCCTCCCCCGCGTTCGGCGGTACCGCGCCGTCCACGACGCGAGGCACAATCCAGCTCTCTTTCACATAGCGACGCGATACGCCGCTGCGAGGCAATCGGTAGAAGTCGGCGCCGGACTCTCCGACGAACGCCGGAAGTCTGTCCAGCGCGTCGTGGTTTTCGAACAGTTCGATAAGCAACGGAACGGCGACCGGCGCCGTGTACACCCCGGCCGCGCCGCACGCCGACTCCTTCTCGCCGCGCGGATGCGGCGCCGAGTCGCTGCCGAAAAAAAACCTTCTGTCGCCCGAGAATACGACGCCTCTGAGCGCGTCGCGGTCGGCGGCACGTTTGAGGAGAGGTTTGCAGTAGAGGTGCGGTCGGACGGCGTCACCGAGAAGATCGTCGATCGAATAGAGCAGATGATGCGCGGTGACCGTGGCGCCGACGCGTGAAGGCATCCCCGAGAGAAACCGCACGGTCTGCGCGTCGGAGACGTGCTCAACGACGAGGCGAAGCCGAGGAAACCTCTCCACTATCCATTCGATTCGCGGCAGGAACCGCCGTTCGCGGTCGAGCACCTCCGCGCCCGGTTCCTCGGCGTGGATGCAGAGAACCAACTCCGCCTCTTCCATCGCCGCAAGATGCGCCGCCACCCGCTGAGGAGACCGCACGCCGTCGGCGGCGTTTGTCGTAACGCCGGCGGGGTAGTATTTACCGGCGAGCGCGCCGGCGGCGGCAAGCGTCCGAATCGTCGCCGGATCGAGGTTTTCGGTCAGCTTGAAAGTCATGAGCGGTTCGAACGCGGGCGCCGCGGCGACGATCCTCTCCCGGTATCGTTTGAGCGCTTCGGCCGTCGTCACCGGCGGAACGGTATTCGGCATGATCAGAGCGCGGGCACAGCCGGCGGCGGCCGTGAGGGCGTACGCCGACAGCTCCGTTCCCTGTCGCAGGTGAAGATGGAAATCGTCGGGGCCGGGGAGCTCGATCGAGGATATCCGATTCATGTCAGAGAATGTGTTCAAGAAACCGCTTGGTCCGAGCTTCGGCGGGGGAGTCGAATAATCGGTCCGGAGATCCGGTCTCGACGACCTCGCCGCCGTCCATGAACACCACGTTATCGGCGGCCGCCTTTGCGAACCCCATCTCGTGCGAAACGACGAGCATCGTCATGCCCTCGTGCGCGAGATCGAGCATCACGTCGAGCACTTCCTTGATCATTTCCGGGTCCAGCGCGCTGGTCGGCTCGTCGAAGAGCATGACCTTCGGGTTCATCGCGAGCGCTCGGGCGATGGCGACCCGCTGTTGTTGCCCGCCTGAAAGCCGGCTCGGGTAGGAGTCCGCCTTCTCGGCGAGCCCGACCCGGTCGAGCAGCGACCGCGCACGCTCTTCGGCTTCGCTCCGCGAGATTCGCAAGACCGTCCTCGGCGCAAGCGTGATGTTCTCCAGCGCCGTCAGGTGAGCGAAGAGATTGAAACTCTGAAACACCATCCCGACCTCTTCGCGGATCCGACGGATGTCGGCGTTACGGTCGCTGACGGGTATGTCGTCGACCCAGATCGAGCCGTCGCTCAGCGTCTCGAGCCGGTTCACACACCGAAGCAGCGTGCTTTTCCCGCTTCCGGAGGGACCGATGATCAGCACCACCTCTCCGGCGCGAACATTCAACGTGACGTTCTTTACCGCCTCAAGCTCGCCGAACCGCTTGCACGCTCGCTCGATTCGAACGCGGACCTCGTCAGACATGTCGGCCCATCCTCTCTTCCATAATCGCTACGAGTTTCGAGAAGAAGAGCGTAAAAACGAGATAGACCAAAGCGACGATCGTATAGGTTTCGAAGTATTCGAAAGAGACGGAGGCGTATTCGCGGCCGCGGCGGAGCAGATCGGAGACCGCGAGTATCGACACGAGAGACGAATCCTTCAGCAACGCTATGAACTCGTTCCCCACCGGCGGCAGAATGATGCGGAACGTCTGCGGGAGAATGACCTTCCGGATAGCCTGCGCCCGCGTCATCCCCAACGCCAGCGCCGCCTCCATCTGCCCCTTCGGTATCGCCTGAATGCCGGCGCTGAAGATCTCCCCCATGTAAGCACCGTAGCACACCGACATCGCGACGATTGCCGCGACCATCCGCGGAAGGCGGACAAACTGGCCGAGCGCGAAATAGATATAGAAGAGCTGAACGAGAAGG
>JAJRYZ010000281.1 GCA_024275515.1 Spirochaetota bacterium | reverse complement strand
CATCCGCTTGTTACTCGCCTTTCCTCATTTTCCGTAGTGCGGTGCCGAATCCCAAAACAAGCGAACAATCCTCCTCAGGTCCCCACCAACGGGTCCTTCTGGAGCAACCAATGCCAAAACGGGCCAAAAATGAGAGCGGTTTTCCGATTTCAGGTATTGAGATCGATCTGCAAATCTTTCGAGTTCAGACGTTCGCCATTTCGCGGTCGCGCGGAATCGTTTCGACCACACCGGTCGCCGGATTCATCCAAAGTGAATGTGAACTTCCCTCACGTTTGAGATAGCAGCCGTGCTTGCGAAGGTGGCGAAGAAGCGACTCGCGCTTCATGATACCGTGACGGTTTCCTGCCTTGCTCCCCGCGGGATTCTCCGTAGCGCATCCTCTCGCCGATCCTTGAGAATGAGAGAAATCGCGATAGCAAGACTGGACTTGCATTCTTCGATCGTCTTGCCTTGCCCGTTAGCTCCGGGTATCTCCGGGCAGTAAAAAATATACCACTCGTCATCTTGTTCGATAATCGCTGTGAGTGGGGAGAGTGCCGGAAAATGGAAATCGACTGCTCCGGCTTTATTTCACCCGTCTTTGCACGCGTTGACAAGCATTTTTCCGGTGGCACATTGCGGAAATAGTTATCATTTCTCGTCGATTTTCAGAACAACGCAGTAATCTCCAACGCGCGGTTTTCGACAGCTTTTTCAGCGTTGTTCTTAGTGGCTACGAGTACTGCCCCGGCCGAGTCAGGGGTCGTTACTCGATTGGCTACGCCGACCGGTGTGGGGCTGCACCGTTGCCGGGTTTCCGGCATGGATGGAATGTTTCGGCCTTGCGCGGTTTCTCCATAATCATGATTTCAGTCCGGTTGTCACGATACCCTGCCGGATGCGTCATCCAGGGCCCGCGGGAAGGTCAGATAGAATTGTCGGCACAGGAAGATGCCGAATGAGCCGGACAGGAACGGCACGACGAGCGCCCAATAGGTGTCCAGCCAACCGGTTCCGCCCCGACCCCACATGTCGTTGCCTCCGGCAAACGGAATGCTCCGCATCAGAATGAACTGGGGAATTATTATCGATTGCGGTGGGACCATGATGCCGACCAGAAGAAGAACGAACAGAAAGTGCTTCCCCGTGAACCGCAGGCGAGCGAAGCTGAACCCCGCGAGCGAATTGAGGAATACACTCCCGGTCACCGTCAAGATAGTTACGAAAACGGAATTGAAGAAGTACCGCGGCCAATTGCCGAATTGAAACGCTTTGACATAGTTGCTCAGCAGGAGTTTATTCGGCAACCACTTGAAATTCGCCAACGGCAGCTCCACGTCCGATTTGAAAGACGTCGTAACGACGATGAAGAACGGAAGCAGAATCGCCGGCGCGAATATGACGAGGACGGGGAGCGACAGAAGACCGGCAATTGCGCCTCTGCCGCCGCGACTGTTGCGCCGCGAACTAAGCAAGATCTTCGAGCCCGTTCATGACGACTCGCCCCGGAGTATCGATTGCATGAGCCGATGCGTATCGCCGGAGGCGATGTGCGCGCAGATGCTCGAAACGCTCCGCTGGTAGGCCTCCTCATCGATCTTCCGCGCGGCAAGATCCGCGTCCAGCCGCTTCATTCGGGACAGCGACCGGGCGAGATTCTCTCTGCGGATGCGCACCACCGACGGAAAGATGCGCATGCCGAGAAAACCGAGGCCGTGCGCACTCGTATTGATCATGCAGGCACTCCGCTTCAGCCGCAAGCGAAGCGCACGTTCGATGAACGATTCGATCTGTGCTAATACTCTCTTGAGCGATCGCGAATCGTCCGCGAACACGACGATGTCGTCCATATAGCGGATGTAGCGCCTGAATCCAAGCATGTCCTTCACGTGGTGATCGAGCGGGTCGAGGTAGACGTTGGCGAGAAACTGACTTGAGTAGTTGCCGATAGGAAGCCCCCGCGGTTCGCCGTTCCGCACGATCCGCGCGACAAGGTCGAGAACGTGCGGGTCCTTGATCTTTCTCGCCACCAGGTCGAGCAGCACCTCATGATCGATACTCGCGAAGTAGCCCTTGATATCGCATTTGAGGTACCACCGCTTCCCACGCAGATAGCGCTGCGCGCGGGCGACCGCCCGATGGGTCCCCTTTCCCTTGCGCGTGGCGTAGGAGTCGAAGATGAAAGACCGTTCGAAGATCGGCTCCAGAACCCCGACAAGCGCGTGATGAACCACCCGGTCGCGAAAGGAGGCAACCGCAATCCGCCGTTCCTTGGGTTCGTGTATCGTGAAGTATCGGTACCCGCCGGGACGATAATCCCCGGATTCAAGCTCGGCCTGCAGACGAAGAAGCTCGGGTTCGAGCCGATAGAAAAAGCGCATCGCGTCGGCCGAGTGCGGGCTTCCCCGCATCGCGAGGAGCGCCGAGCGTCTCAGAGTCTCAAAAGAGACGAGTGAAGGAAACAGCCCGCCTATCCGCCGCACCTTTTCCTCCACCCGCCGATCATACTGCCGGCGGTATCGAGCTCGCGCGCCACGTACTCGTACTGAGCGCGCGACAGGTAGCGTCTGTCGTGGCTGAGGCGAAACAAAACACGCAGCTGCTCGATATTTAGGTTGAGTCTGTCGAGTATCTGCAGTCGGTCTTTCGTGTATATGGCCTCGATGATGCCGGACATCACGTCGACCGACAGCCCCGCGATCCTGTCGGTCAGCGAGAAGCGAACGCTCCTCGGGTAGCCTTCGCACCGGTCGAAGATCCAGTCGAGCAATCGATACCAGCGCTTGAAAAGAGGATAGTCCTCACGCATCGCTCGGTCCGAAAAACTCACGCACAATGGCGATCAAGTCCTTCCCGTACCATTGCGCTTTTTTCTTCCCGATACCGTTGATGCCCCGCAGCGCCTCCATCGTCTGCGGAGCCGACAGCACGACATCCAGCGCCTGCCGGTTTGTGCAGATCATAAACGTCGGTATGCCACGATCCTCGGCCGTATGGGACCAGGGATTCTCATTTTGAAACTGAAACTACCGTTCGCTTCGCCTTTCTCTGCGATATCGCCGGTCAGGACCGGCGAATCGCCACGAGAAAGTCTCTTTTGCGTACTGTTGCCAAGCGATTCTCGATACGGCAAGCCATATCGAGAATCGCTCCTTTGATGCGCTTCAACAGTAGCTCCTGCCGCGCGGTGAGCTGAATCGAATCGCCCGACTGCGCCTCATCGGCCGTCGGCAGTTCGTATTCGACGAACACCGTCCAGTACGGTTCTCCTTCGTGCTGAAAAAACGCGGACTTACTCGTCTTCACGCGCTTGTTCAGACAGAAACGATTGAGATCCTCGTCGTGAAAACACCCGGCATCCGGATCAAAGGGTACCGTTAACACCCGAAACGGCATTCGTTCCGCCCTCTCACTCTTCTCGCCCCCACCGAAGGTCCCGCGCGCGCCCGGGCTCGCGCGTCCGAGTCCCTCTGACGGAGTCTCATCCCTTCTCAATCGACGCGTTCCCCACGCTGCGCCGTCGTCCGCGCCCGCATCCCCACCGCTTCGACCCGGCCTCTCCGGCCGGGTCGAACCTCGCTCGCCGGCCGGCGACTGTTCACCCGGCCCCCACGCGCGCGGCCGCGGGGTGCGCCCCTCCTCGCCGGCTTCGCTGCGGCTCCTCCGGGGCGCACCCCGCGGCCGCTCCACAAGGTAACAAGGTAAAAACCCAGAAGGTCACCGAACGGTCCTCGCGGGGCGGAACCCGATGCT
>JAJRYZ010000280.1 GCA_024275515.1 Spirochaetota bacterium | reverse complement strand
GTGTACGCGCTAAGGGCGGGCCGACTGCGATGCACCGGGAGCGACCGTCAGGAAAAACGAGGAGCATTCATATGCCGCTGATGGACTGGACCGACGATCTGGTGATAGGTTTCACAATCATCGATACCCACCACCGCAGACTCGTTGAAATGATCAACGAGCTGTACGACGCCATGATTGAAATAAAGGGGCAGGAGGCGTTGAGAGTAATAGTCAACGGGATGGTGGAGTATGCGACCATTCATTTTATGACCGAAGAAAAATACATGCTGGACTTCAGCTATGAAGGTTATCCGGAACATAAGAAGATTCATGAAGACTTCAAACTGAAAGCGCTCGACCTCCAGGAAAAACTGAGCAATGAAGATTTCGTTCTCTCTCTCGACGTACTCAATTTCTTGCGTGATTGGCTGAAAGGGCACATTCAAGGAACCGACAGAAGCTATATCGAGTGCTTTCGCGACAACGGAGTGGAATAGGAACGATTTCGAATGAAAACACCCGCAACGCACTCGAAAAGGTCGACTACCGGCGGTCGGACACGATGGTAGTGGAAAAACGGACCGGCGTTCTATACGGATTCCTCGTAGGGCTACTGTTCCCTGCGCTTGCCCTCTTGGTCGACTTCTTTGTCGTGAGTCGCCGAACGAGCAGCGTTTTCGAGCTCGTTCTCTCGAACCCGGTTCACTGGATCGTGTTTTCGGCGCCTTTCGTGTTGGGAGCGATGGGTCTCGGTGTCGGAAGCTTGTGGGCCAGGGTTAATGCTCTATTGGCCGAATTGCAGGAGAAGAACCGGGAGCAGGGCGACGAGATTGAACGACGCACCCGGGAGCTTCTGGAGGCCAACGAAGAAATAACAGCCATTATCAATAATATACATAGTGGAATATGTACCGTAGACGCTTCGTATATCATCGGATCGCAGCACAACGATTTGATCCACACGATTTTCGGAAGGCGGGAATATGGCGGGCATTCGATTTTCGACAATATCTTCTACATTTTGGAATCCGAAAAGAAAGATGAGCTTAAGGAGTTTATCGACTTCGCTCTTACGAGCCCGACCGCAACCAGAGATATGCTCAACGCCGCGCTGCCGTTTGCCGAGTTCGTGTACATTTTCAACGAAAAAGGCGTTGTTCAGCACAAGACGATCAAAATGAACGTCGACAGGCTGCACGCCGATGCCGCGGATAAGTGTCGTTTGATGTTCGTATTTGAGGACACGACGAAGGAAGATCAACTCATCAAGGAAAGCGAGAAAAAGCAGAGCGACTTCGACCACCAGTACTCGATAATGGTTGCGCTGTTCGGAAACGACCGGCAGGTCATTCGCCGATTCATAAAAGATCTGGATACTTCGCTGGCGAGTATTCGCAACTGCGTGCAGGCGTTGCGCCAGGACGAAGTGAATGAAGAGACGATAAACGAGTTGGTCGAGATCATTCATTCGATCAAAGGGGAGGCGTTTTCGCTCGACTTCAAGGATCTCGCCGAACGCGCCGCCGAGTTCGAAAAATACGGCAAATCGATAGTCACGGAAAAGATATCCATCGAGCACAATCTGCAAATAATCGGCCTTCTTGAGAAACTGCTGCATGAGAAGGGGTATTTCGACAGAGTCATCAGCAGACTTTCGGCATTTGTCGAGGATCCACAGGCCGACAATGCGCAGCCGGGAGAGTCGCGAGAAGCGGCGCGGATCGAGAGAAGTGTTCGGAAGTATCTGCAGCAGGAAGAGGAACTGATCGATCTCGGTCCGGAGGCAGTGCATCTTTCGATCCTGGACAAACTGGTTCGTGTGGCCGCTGAAAAGGCGGCGCAACCGAAGGGCAAGAAGGTACGAGTGGACTTCGTTTCCACCGTCGATTCGCTCGGCGAGGAGAAGTTTCGTCTTGTCAAAGAAATGCTTCTGCATCTTGTTAGAAATTCCGTCGCTCACGGTTTGGAGACACCGGAACAACGGACGGCTGCAGGCAAGGATGAGACGGGAGTGATTCGGATCGCCTTTGCGAAGAGAGACGATTCGGTCGTTGTCCGGTACTCGGACGACGGAAGAGGTTTCGATGTGGAGAAGATTCGTGACAAAGTGGTGGATCTCGGGATCGTCGCTGAAGAGCGGGCGAAAGAGCTGAGCGCCAATCAGCTGATTCGTTATGTCTTCGAGGACGGGTTCTCCACCACCGAGAAAACTGATATGGTGTCAGGCGTCGGCGCCGGCATGGCCGTGGTCAAGGCGAATGCGATGGCGAAGCTAGGCGGCAGATTACAGTTCGGCAATTGTCCCGGTGAGGGAGTGAAGTTCGTCGTTACTTTTCCTGAAACCGGTTGAATAGATTCGGAGCGATACAATGGCCATTTTGGTAGTCGATGATTCGAGACTGTATCGAAATATCATCAAAAACGTTCTGGCGGAGAGAAATATGGCCGATGAGGGCATTCTCGACGCGGGAGACGGCTCCGAGGCGTTGTCGATCCTTCTGGAGCGTGAAGATATTTCCTTATTACTTGTCGACTGGAACATGCCCAAAATGAACGGGCTTGATCTCGTAAAGAAGATACGGGAAATGGATCGGTACAAGACGATGCCCATCGTCATGATCACGTCGGAAGCCGCCCGCTACAATGTCATGGAAGCTCTTAAGGCCGGCGTAAGCGACTATGTCGTCAAGCCCATAACGGGCAGAATACTGGGAAACAAGATCGATGCATTTCTCCAGCGATAGGACATTTACATGGATGTAAGATACATAAACCCATTCATAGTAGCGTCGATCAACGCCTTCACCAATTTTCTGCAGACCGAGATCAAGGCACAGAAACCGTTCCTCTACGACGCCGGAAACAGCGATTTGCACTACGACGTGTCCGGCATCATCGGCCTCGCCGGAGAGGTGAAGGGCTCCGTCGTCGTCAGCTTCCCGAAGCTTGCCGCGTTGAAAATAGTGACAAGAATGACCGGTGTGGAAACGAAGGTGTTCGACGACGACGTTACCGACGCGGTGGGCGAGTTGGTCAATATCGTGGCCGGAAACGCAAAAAAGGGTCTGCAGCAGTTCAGAATTGAAATCTCTCTTCCGTCGGTGGTCAAAGGCCCGCAGCATAGAATCGCGTGGATGGCCGGAGTCCCGGTCATTACCGTGCCGCTCTCGTGCGAGTTCGGTATGGTCTACCTTTTCGTCAGCATAAAAGAGGTCGGCGCATAGGCCTTGACCCGAACGTTTTCCCTTGCCTCGGATCGTCGGCAATTCAAAATGTGATGCACCAGATTTCGAATTGTTCGCGGATCGTTCAGGTGGCCGTTCCCGTGGTATTGTGGGAAGAGATGCAGGTTGAAATCGCTTCGTTCACGATTCGTTCGTACGATGAGGTTCTCGCCTTGTGGCGCCAAACCGAGGGCGTCGGGTTGCACGATGACTCTGATTCGAGGCCGGCGATCCGATCATACCTGGCGCGTAACCGGGGGATGAGCTTCGTTGCAAGGGCCGGCGGCGTCGTCGTAGGAGCGGTCCTGTCCGGTCACGACGGTAGGCGCGGGTATATTCATCATCTTGCCGTTCGTCCCGACCACCGAAGGATAGGCATCGGTCGCCGGCTGGTGGAAAGCTGCCTTGAAGTTCTGAGCGCAGCGGGAATCACGAAAGTCCACATTTTCATCTTGGGAGGCAATACCGCCGGTACTGCTTTCTGGAATGCTCTGGGTTGGATGCCGCGGCGGGACATAGGCGTGATGTCGAAGAGAATCGAACCGGACGGCGCGGGCGACGGTGTCCGAGAGGGAGGTCGGGGCGAAAGATGACGGACGTAAGGTGTCACAACCGGGAGGCCTGGAACAGGCAGGTCGAGAGGGGTAATCCGTGGACCATACCGGTGTCTTCGCAGGAGGTTGCCGCGACGAAGCATTCGATCTTATCGTTCATCCGGTTTCCAACACTTTCATTCCCGACGTCCTGCCCGTGTGGCGAGAAGCCTATCGAGTTTTGCGACCGGACGCCTGTCTTCTTTCGGGATTCGATAATCCGGTTCTTCATCTCTTCGACGAAGCTGCGTATGAGCGAGGAGAACTCGTTGTAGCCAACGTTCTTCCATACTCGGAAGCGGAGTCGCTTTCGGCTGAAGAGTTGGCGGAACGGAGGCGAGAGGGAGTTCCGCTTGAGTTCGGGCACACCCTTGCAGAGCTTATCGGCGGCCAGATAGAATGCGGTTTCCTCGTCACGGGATTCTACGAGGACCGCTATCCGCCGCAGAATCACGACCCTCTGGGGCGCTACACTCCCATTTTCATGGCGACGAAGGCCTGCAAGAAAGGTCGGTGAAACGCGTCTGTTCGCGCGCTGCTCTTTAGTAAACGGTCCTCGCGATAATGTGGTTTTGATATGGTCTGTCCAATTCGCAGAAATACCCGCTCCATCCCCACACGCGAACGACAAGGTTCTTATGAAGATAAGGATGCGTCTGAGCATGCACGAGTTCTTCTCTGCTGATAGCGTTGAGTTGAAACTGCTGGCCGCCCATGAAAATGTAAGACCTGACGAACATGGCCATCTTCTCTATCGTTTCCGACGCTCTGAAGACACTACTGTCGATTTCCATCGTCAAGGGTCCACCGTTGGGCGCGTCCAGATAGTTGAGCCCCGCGAATGATTTAATTACCGATACCGGACCCTTCGCCTCCGTTTCCAGCGAAGGCGCCAGGTTCGCGCTCAGCGGCTCTCCCGCTCCTCTGCTGTCGGCCGTTGCGCCGAGCTCCCTGCCGTGGGTCAGGTAGTACATTGCCGAACCAAACCCGGCCCTGATGCATCCCCCGCGCTCATTCTTCCTACCCTTGAGCGCATCGATGAACATATCCGAGACTTCCCGGGCGAGTTCATTCGTCGTTGCGTCGTTGTGGCCCATCCGGGGTGCGGTGCGTACGATCGTGAGGCGCAAATCCTCAAGTCCCTTGAAATCCTTATCCAGAGCGGTCAGAAAATCGGCGGCGGGAATGTGGTGTTCGTCGAGAACGAGTTTCTTAACCGCCGCCAACTGGTCCACCGCATTGGCGAGTCCCGTTCCGTGAAAGCCGTAGTTGTTGTACTTTCCGCCGGTCGAGATATCCGCTCCCCTTTCCAGGCACCCGGTCATAAGCACGGATTGATACGGCGCCGGTTCAATAACTATGTTTCGTATTTCTTCGCATTTCGCGTCCACTTGTCTGCGTATTTCTTGTCTGAGCAGTGAGAGAATACGATCGAAATCCCCTCCGTCTCCGAGCCCTTTTCGAATCGCCGAATCGGCGGCGGAGGCGAGAGAGACGGCGTTGATATTCGGGATGTCCATTCCGACGCCGGGAACGATAAACTCCCAGCAGGCGGCAACCGTATAGTTTCGTGCATCCTGCAGCGAGTATCCCGCCGCCACGAGACCCGGGATTACCACGTCGTCGTTTGCGTATTGCGGAAAGCCGAGGCCGCGCGCGGTCAGTTCCGTTGCCAGTTTGAATAGCCCAAGGTCGGTCCGACGCGACACTCGCAGATTGATCTTCGGATCGATCAGGCCGAGTTCCCGACTCGCCCGTAGGCACATATATGTTAGTGGATTGACCGCGTCGTTGCCCTCGCCGTCGCATCCGCCGAGAATGAGACTTTGGCCGTTGTCGCCCTGCTGGACTCCCGGGTAGAGGTCCGAGTCTCTGTTCAGAGAGATGAAGAACTCCTGCAACAACTCTTCAGCGTCTTCTTCATCCAGTCTACCGGTATCCAGATCATCTTTCAGATAAGGCCACATGTACTGATCGAACCGTCCCAATCCGCAATGATAGTGGCCGGCCAAGTACAAACAGGAATGGAGAATCCTCAGCGACTGCAGCGCTTCCGCGAATGTCCTCGCGCCGTAGCTTGGCACTCGTTCCAGAGTCTCGGCTATTTTCGTTAGCCCTTCTTCGCGAGCCGTACGGGAATACCGTTTCGCCAGACCGAGCACCGCGTCTATTGTCTCTATCGCAGATTCTAGAAACTCCGCCTTTTCGGCCGTTTTGGACCCTTTCAGGGAAGCGACCGCCACCGCCCTGCGGGACAGGAGACCTTCCGAGATCACCGCGTCGAAGTCGCTGCAAATGTTGAAAACTCTGCCCATCTCGTGGCAAAAACGTCCCTTCCGGATGTTCACCATTTCGTTCGGCGTGTATACTTCGGGAATCTCCACCGTGGTTCGTGTGAAGACGATTCGCTCATCCGGCAAAAAAACCGGTTTCTCGGCTTCCAGGAGACGTTTGAAGCGCACGGCGACTCTTTTCATATATGACTTGCCTTCCAGATCGGCCGTAAGCTCTATCGGTTGCTCCCGCCGGTGCCGTGCATGCCGCTTATTCCTGGTGAAAGCGCAAAGTCTCTCGATTCTTTCTTTCATCTTACCGTAGCTCCTATGTTTTTCTCTGCGAACACCGCGAGGTTCGGGTTGACGGGAACAGTTTCGTCGAAGCCGGGGTCGTATTCCATTCCTATCAATTCATATTTGGCGCCGGCCGCCTTGTTGTAGGGAAGAAGCTCAACCTGGACGGGCCCGTCAAACCGCGAAAGAAACGAGGCGATCGCCGAAAGATTCTCAATGGTGTCCGTTATCTCGGGAATCAAGGGAACACGAATCAGCAGCTTTTTTTCCATTTCGAACGCTGTTTCAAGATTCCGCAGAATCGGCTTGTTACTCTTCCCGGTAAATCTGATATGTAATCGTTCGTCCATTATCTTCAGGTCGTACAGAATCAAGTCCGCCATGTCCGCGATTCTACGGAATGCGCCGTTTCCCGCGTATCCGCACGTGTCGACGGCAACGTGAACCCGTCCGTCCAATGCCTCGATAACTTCCGCCAGAAAGGCGTGGTTCTGCAGAGGCTCTCCTCCGGAGAAGGTCACGCCGCCCCGGTTCTGTCTCAAAAAGTCTTCGTGCTCCAATATCACTTCCGCCAGTTCGCCACTGGTGTATTTGATCCCTACGATCCGCTCTCGCGGACCTCGCATAACGACGGGTGTCTCGGTCAACCCTTCGGGATTGTGGCACCAGGAGCATCTGAGCGGGCAGCCCTTCATGAACACGGTTGTCCGTATTCCGGGGCCATCATGAACCGCGAGCTCTTTTATCTTGTAGACTACTCCGGTCGGCTCTCTCACAACGGAGGACCATCGGTCGAGCATCGGATAACATCACTCGCCTCTTGCGCAAGAAAGTTTCCGCGATCCGTGCCTTCGGGGCACGTTCCTATATCGAGTGTCCTCTGTTCCTCCACGCGATGCATCGTCCTTGCCGCCGCGCCGCGACCACCGGGTGCGAAACGGACCGCCGACGCCTTCACGTTTTTCGTTCAACGAATATCGGACTGCTCCACGCCGTTTCCATATCCTGCAACACGACCTTCAGGTAGTAGGAATCGCAGTCGCTTGCCCGTTCGTCGCTGTACGAAATCTCTTCGCTGCTGCCTTCGCACGACTCCCGGAATAACGGAACACCGTTTTTAATCAATTCCACCACGCGAATTCGAGCGGGCGCCCGGATACTCGCCTGAATCTCTCGAAGACCCTTTGCCTCGAGCGTAGCTCCCATCGGCCGCCCGTTTATTGAGAAGCTAATCCCGATGCGGGCGCCGGTCGTAGCGTAACAGGAGCGAGACTTGATCGCCGAAAAGACATCCCTTCTGGTCAGTTGGTCGCAGATCACCGCCGTTCTGCCGCTCCCGACTTTTGAGAACTTATTTGCCCAATTGTAGATGGATGTCCCTTGGGCGTTGCCCGGGCATCCGTCGTGAGAGTCGGAACCCGAGACAAAGCCGAACCGCAGTCCCCGTTTCAAGGCCGCCCTGAGGCACAGATGCGCATATTTGTTCGCCCCATCGCCGATGAGAGGACCTTCGACCGACTCCGACGAGCCCCAGCCCGAGAAGATCTCCACGGTGCGATCGTAGATTCCGTTGAATCTGTCCCAACAGAAAGGATGGTCGGCCGCGGTCGGATGATGCGGAACCGTAAAGAAGTCCTCCCGGCTCTCTTCGAGAAACTCCCAGAGTTTTTCGGGAGGCGTCTGCGGATCGGCGGCGTATCTCCCCTGATTCGGGCTCGCCGGAAACATCGGGGGATCGTCGCCCAGGAAGTATACATTTCTGTGTCCGTATAGCCACGATGTGTATTCATAGCCGTTTAGGGTCACGAAACGATCGGGCTCGGTATAGCGATTCGCGATTTCGACCCTTCTGGCCCATAGGTTCCCGGGCATCTGGAAGTCATGTTCCGATAGAGTAAAGAAATCCAGATTGGCGACGTCCCTGGCGTAAAGATAATTGCTGCTTACCGTTGCCCAGCCGCAGCCGTCGCCTTTTCCCTCCAACTCGCATCCGTAGCACGTCTCTTCGGCCTGGCGCCGCCATTCGCCGCACGGGCTCTGCAAACCGCAGAAGCTGTGGGCGTGTATGTCTCCAAAAAAAACGCGCCCCTGGGGCGTTTCCACCGGCTTGCTCCCGGACAGGAGCCTATCGAGTCCGGGCGCCCAGACCAGCCGGGCCAGATTGGCCTCGTTACGTCGGCCTTCTTCGAAGACGCGGTCGATTCTCGCCCATGTGTGAGAAGCGAAATAGTGGCCGGCCTCGATGTCGATCTTTGCGCTCCTGCCCGGGTGCACCATTCCCCTGGGAACTTTCAGCAAGGCCACCCCATAGCCGACCATACGAGCTCCGCTTATCCACGGGTCGACCTCCAGACCGTGACCGTCGGTCGCGCAATCGCAGCGCATCACGTCGAAGCACAGCGCGCACTCTCCCATGCGCCAGACATCCGTGTATTTCGTCTCTCTGAATCTGACCGCCGGATTCCCGTTTACGGAAAGATCGAACCAACCCGACGGCTCGGGGTAGCCGACGCCGTAGCCGGTGGCCATGGGAAAAACGAAGACGACGTCGTCTTGGCCGATGTCCGTGGGAACGGTTTCCGTCAGCCAGGAGAAGAAGGGCTTGTTCCACTGATCGACCTTCCATGCCTCGTAGACGTTGATGAACGACGCGATGGGATGTCTCTGATGATCGGCTCGGACATCGACGTCGGCCGGCGCCAGGAACCCGTCGACGAGCGCCACGTGGAACTTCCGTTGAATGATCTCTTTTAGTTCCGACATTCGGTAGCGCCGTCTTTCGTTCGGATCAAAAGGTATGTTCACGCAGTTCCTCCGTTGATGAGTTCGTCGGCCGTCGCCCGGCCCGAATCGAAAGCTTAATTCTCTCTTCCACGCCTGGACATTCGATGCTCTCTCTAAGTCCGTAACTTCGACTGCTCCATCTGCTCGTTTCATTTGTCGGACCGTCCCGCGAACGCAACGGCGCGCCCGTTGTTGTTTACCGAGGCAATCTCGCGGTCTGTCTGCGTAGGGGCGGCGTCGCTTCTCGGTTGCCCTTCGTGGGTCATTTAGTTTTCGCGTGCGCGACCTATATTCTAACGTTACTTAACATTATTTTACCGGTACAGAATTGATTCTGTCAAGTCGGAAGTGGAGTCTTGTGTGGGAATCTTCACAGCCGGCGCCCGCGCCGGTCTGTCGCGGAGTTGAAACTATCCTATTTTCGCCGTCGATTCCCTGACGATGAGCTCCGTCGGCAATACGACCCGATGATTTTCCTTGTCTCCGTGTATCTTCGACAGAAGCAGTCTTGCGCTTTCAAAACCCATTTGATAGCGCTGCTGGCGAACCGTGGTCAACGAAGGACTGAGTAGAGACACGAACTCGATGTCATCGAAACCCACAGCCGACACATCGCGAGGAATCCTGACCCCGGCTTCCCTGAAGGCTTTGATTACGCCCAACATCATCAGATCGCTAAAAGTAAAAACTGCGGTGAATTTGATGCCTTCAATCAGAACGCTTCTGATCGTGTTATACGCGCTCTCGACCTTAGGATCGCACACCCGCACGAGAGCAGGATTGGGTTGGAGCCCGTTTTTTTCGAACGCTTCTTCAAAGCCGGCCTGTCTCTCGACGGCGCTCGAGATGTAACCGGGGGCATTGATAAACAAAACATCTCTGTGTCCCAATCTGATAAGATGCTCCACGGCAGCCATGGCTCCCGCCTTGTCATCGCACAGGACGGTACCGACTTCCAAGTCTGTAAAGTGCCTTCCCACGAGAACAAGGGGGAGGCCTTTTTGCACCAGTCTCGAAATGTCCTCTTCTTTGGATTGAGACGGAGTGACCAGTATCCCGTCCACTCTCTTCTGGACGAGCATTTCGATAATACTCTTTTCCTTTGCGTAGTTCTCGTTGGTATTGCAGAGGATCAGATTGTACCCGGCATGACTTAACGCATCTTCGGTTCCCTTGACCACGCTACTAAAGAAAGGATTCGTATTGTCGGCGATGATGAGCCCCACGATCTTCGTACCCTTTGCCCGCAGACCCTTGATTGTCTTGGCTCCCGCATAGCCCATCCGCTCGGCGACAACTCGTATTCGCTCGACGGTTTCCGGTCTGATATCAGGTTTATTGTTCAGAGCTCTGGAGACGGTGTTGGTCGACACGCCGACTGCTCTTGCAATATCCTTCATCGTAACACGCTTGTCTTTTTCGGCGTTCCGATTGCTCACTTTCCGCTCTTCCTTACTGGTAGAAGCACGTCATACGCGTTGCGCTGCTTTAGTCGTAGTCCTGCACATTACCGTCCACGGGAAGCTACCGAACCGACCGATTCGGAAATGTTGGTATCGACTTCCCGAGCGGTCCGTAGGAGCTTGACCGGCGACACGCAAGTGAAAGCCGCTTGGCCGCCGCAACGAAGAATCATGCCGCTAACGTTAACTAACGGTATGAATATAGACTCGACCTTCGATTCAGGTCAAGTTCAAAAGGCGCGTACGGCGGAAATTCCGGCGAAGGGCGCTGAACGATCGAAGACATAAAGGTCTGGTAGAACCTCACGGCGGGCCGTTTTTCAGCGGCTCCACCAAACGACCGCTTGATCAATATCCATTTCCACCAATATTTGCCGCTAATCATCCCCGTGAAAACACGTGAAGTTACCTCTTGACAAGTCGTTCATCATGTCATTAACTGAAGATCATGTGAAATAATGTTATGCCCTAGGTTGATGGAAGGCCGGACGGCGGCAAGCAAGTCGCAAATCGAAGGACGGAGGGGGTGAAGGATCAAGACGGATATGGGTTTGAAGAGAAGAATTCCCACAAAGCGTGGAATGCGAGGCGCGCTTTTGGGAGCGAGGCAACGCACAAAGTATAGATGTTGATGAAGTAGAGGAGGAAGAGAATGAGAAAGTTACTCTGTATTTTCGTGGTCGTTTTCCTTGCGGTAAACCTGCCCGTGTTCTCAGGCGGGGCGGGAGAGTCCGAAGAAAAGACACAAGAAGCGGCGGTCGCCGCCGAAACGGCCGGTTTGCAGGTGTATGCCACGGTGAGCGAATATGAGAGGATTACCGGGCAAAAGATCGCCGGGTTCAACGAAGCTCCCGCACTCAGGGAGAAGGTAGCGGCGGGGGAACTGCCTCCGGTGGAACAAAGACTTCCTGAGGAGCCGATGGTAGTGCAGCCGCTCAGGGGAATTGGCGTGTATGGCGGAACACTGCGACTCTCTGCCAGGGGGCCCATGGGGCAAGGGTTGGATGTTGAGACGACGCGGATTCAGGAGTTGGCCGTGTTTTCTCCGGATCTGCAATCGGTGGTACCCAACGTCGCCAAAGGTTGGGAACTATCAGATGATTACAAAACTTTGACGATTTTCTTGAGAGAAGGAATGAAATGGAGTGACGGCGAACCTTTTACCGCCGACGATGTCCTGTTCTGGTACGAGGACATCCTTTTGGACGATCAGCTCTTCCCGTCCAAGCCGCAGGAATGGACTCCCGGTGGAGAGTTGCCGAAGGTGGAAAAACTAAACGACTACGCAGTTCGCTTCCGGTTCGTGCGACCCAACCCGACCATAATCAGCGCTCTTGCCGTTTCTAGAGGCGATATTTTCGCTCCAAAGCACTATCTTAAGAAATATCATATTAAGTATAACCCGGACGCCAACGATCTGGCGAAGAGTGAAGGATATGAGCAGTGGTGGATAGCTTTCAAGTTTCACAACGAACGAGGAGCCAGGCTGCAGGACCCTGATCTCCCCGTGGTAGATCCGTGGGTGTTGAGCACGGTCGACAGCCAAGGCAACAGGTACTACGAACGTAATCCCTACTTCTGGAAAGTCGATGTTGCCGGAAATCAACTTCCTTATATAGACACCCAGGCCAGAATAATGGTTGAAAACGTCCAGGTGCTGGAACTGAAGGTAATAGCCGGAGAGTTCGATGTCATGGCGCATGGAAGTCCAACTTTTATGAAAGACTATACGCTTTTCAAGGAGGGAGAAGAAAAGGGAGATTACCGCGTCCTCGTTAGAAACGCCCCTCGCGGAAACGCCCAGGTGTTCGGTTTGAACCTGACTCACAAGGATCCGATTCTAAGAGAGATTTTCAATGATATCAGGTTTAGACAGGCATTCTCGCTGGCTATCGATCGTAATGAGTTGAACGAGCTCTTCTATTTCGGTAAAGCCACGCCCCGTCAAGCAACGGTTGTTCCCTGGGCCAGCTTCTATGAAGATTGGATGGGGAAATACTATGCCGAGTTTGACCCGGAAAAGGCAAACGAGCTTTTGGACGAAATGGGACTGGAGTGGAATACGGGCCATGAATACCGTTTGCGTCCCGACGGTGAGGTTCTTTCTCTGACACTCGAGTCACAAAAGAAACTCGTGGCAATAAACGAGGTGATTAGCGATCACTTGAAAAGAGTGGGAATCAAGGCCGATGTTCAATCCAGATCGACTCCTTTGCTCAGACGAAGGTTTTCGGAGAATGAAGCTGATGTGGGTCAATGGAGCATGGCTCAGACCACCGAGCTGGCTATGCAACGTTCGCTTTATTGGGTAATTCCGCCCTGGCAGCTGTGGGTCGGTCTGTCCTGCGTTCCATGGGGAAACTGGCTGCAGAGCGGAGGGGAAACCGGGGAAGAACCGCCTGAAACCGTCAAGAAACTCTACGCGCTCGCCCGAGAATGGCAGACTACGCTGGCAGGAACGGACAGGTATCTGGAGCTGGGAAAAGAGCTACAGACCATAGTGGTAAAGAATCTCTTTCTGATCGGAACGGTGGGGATGGTTCCTAACCTCTGGACGGTGAAGAATGACATCGAAAACGTCGCCGAAGACGTTATGTATGTAAGCGATTATGGATTTTGGAGACCTTATCAAGCGGTCCAGTGGTTCTTTCGGGAATAGCTGAGAACCGGGGATTTCGGGACTCCATCCGGACAGATGGAGTCCCTTCTTTATCAGGAAGAATATGTGCCTTCGTATTACAGTCACGGGGGGCGTCCATATTCGCAGCTGGTCCGCTCGAAACTTCCGGATTCTTGAACATATAGAAGGACTCGAACGTGAACTGGATCGAAGAAAGATTTCGCAAAGTGTATTGGGAGTTCAATAATCTGCCCGAGGCGCCGGGTATCGCCGTCAACTTTGATCGTGAGACCGCCGGCGCCGTACTCAGGCGTGCGCACATTCAGGCCGTTCATCTTACCAGCAGAGACATGTACGGATACTGCTATTATGAAACCCAAAGCGGCGCGAAACATCCCCATCTGCAAAGGAACCTATTGAAAGAAGTAATCGAAGTGTGCCACGAAAACGACGTCAAAGTGATATCCACCTTTCAGCTTGTCTTCGACGACCGCGCTGCGAAGGCTCATCCCGACTGGCGGGCCGTCGGTGCAACGGGCGAGCACTACACGACCTGGGGCGTCGATCCTATGTGCATCAACACCCCTTACCCGGAGGAATACGTGCTTCCACAGTTGAGGGAACTGGTGGAACTCTATGACATCGACGGCGTGTTTCTCGATCCTATCGCCAATCGCGTCGAACAACTTTGGTGCTATTGCCCCCGCTGTCGGGCCAGGTTCAAAGAGGAGTCGGGAGAGGAGATACCACGGGAGAAAGGATCGGCGCGCGGTCTTCGGTGCACGGAGTGGCGACGGAAGCTCTTCAATGATTTCAGGAGCATTTGCAGCGAGACGATTCACCAAACAAAATCTCATCTGCTCGTGACGGTAAACAACACTTTTTGTGGGACACACCATCCTGCCGGGCCGCCGGATTACGTGGATTTTCTCACAAAAGAAGTCAAAACCTTCACCGGACACCACATGGATCAGAGCTATTTCGGCCGATACCTGGCAACCGTAGGAAAGCCCTTCCATCTGTTGTGCAATCGACTCCTGCATGGGTGGCTCGACTGGGACATGAAACCCGTTACAATGCTCAAGTATGAATGTGCGGCGATGATCGCCGCCGGCGCCACTTGCTGCGTCGGCGACAAGCTCTACCCTGACGGAACGCTGGAGGAGGAGTTCTACAACAACCTTGGCGAAGTCTTCGAGTTCATCAAAGAGCGCGAAGAGTTCTGCCTAAAGGCAACGCCGGTGCCTTACATAGCCATTCTGCATTCCGCTCCCACTATGCATCATCAGGGTTACGAACTCGCCCCTACTCTCGCCGCTCATCGGATGCTTCAAGAGAGCAGTCTTCATTTCAGCATCATCAATGAAGACACCCTTTTATGCAGCCTCGACGACTACCAAACGCTCATCCTGCCTGAGCAAAGCAATCTCGGCGATAAAGTGGTCCGCACCATAAGGACCTTCGTGGAAAACGGGGGAGGTCTAATCGCCTCGGGCTCGACGTCTTTGTTCACCGAAGCAGGCAAACGGCGCCGAGACTTCGGCCTTGCGGATGTTTTCGGCGTGGAGCATCGCGGGGAGTATCCCCATCCCTACGCTTACTTTAGGCTGACCGATGAGTCGATCGGCGATGATATTCGCGGTCTCCCGATGCATATCGACGGCGAGTTCCTCTGCGTCGAATCGACATCGGCCAAGGCGCCGGCGAACCTTGCCGACCGTGCCTATCTGAAAGAGATACCGGGTCGGTTCAATCTGGGGTCGTTCGCTCCTGTCGGCGCAGACACGGGATACCCGGCGGTAACCTTTAACCGGTTCGGTCGGGGTAGTGTTGCGTACATCAGCGGAAGCGTTTTCCGGTCCTACTGGAAAAAGAATCGTCCTCAAACAAAGTATCTTGTTCGCAATCTTGTTCGGCTCGTCACAACCGACGAATTGCTCGAAGTGGACGCCGATGCATGCGTAGAGGTGTCGCTCTTTCAACAGGATTCTCGACTCGTGTTGCATCTACTCTTCGGTCAGATTGAGAAGATCTTTGACGGCCCGCGCTGGGCGGCGATAGAAAGTATTCCGCCTGTCTACGACGTCGCGGTGAAGTTGCGGGTCGCCGGAAATCCGAAACGGGTCGTTCAAATTCCCGAAGGACGGGATCTGCCTTGGGAAATGAGAGGCGAGCGTTTGTCCTTCAGTGTGCCGGAGTTCCGCATTCACACCTGTGTGGTAGTTGATCGACGAACAGAGAGGCCTTAACTACCGGGAATGATATTTAAGGAAGAGAAGATATGAGCCGGCTTCAAGAAAGGCGCCGTAGGATATACCTGGACTTTCAGACACTTCCCGACGTGCCCGATGTAGGCGTCAACTTCGACGCGGAGGCCGTCGTCGCCACGCTCAAGAGCGCCCACGTTCAAGTCGTTCATTTCTATGCGAGAGATATGTACGGCCACAGCTATTATGAAACGCATCGCGGCGCCGAACATCCTCATCTCAGGAAGGATATGCTGCAGGAAATGACGGACGTTTGTCGCCGCAGCGACATCAGAGTCATCGCCTACTTTGGGATTCTCTTCGATGACCGCGTTGCCAAGGCCCATCCCGATTGGCGAGCCGTCGACGCCGAGGGCAGACCCTATACCGCATGGACTATCGACCCGCTGTGCGTGAATAGTCCGTATCTGCAGGAATGCGTACTGCCGGAGCTACAGGAGTTGGTGGAGCGATACGACATAGACGGGATATTTTTGGACCCGATCGCTCATTACATTGAGCAACGCTGGTGCTATTGCCCGTGCTGCCGGGCCAAATTCAAAGAGCGGTTCGGCGAAGAGATTCCCCGAAACAGAGAGTCGCCTCTCGGATTTCGGTGTGCTGCGTGGCGCCGGGAGATCTTCAACGACTTCAGAAGAAAGTGCTGCGAGGCTGCGCATCGCAGCAAGCCTCATCTGTTGATAACTATCAACAACACCTTCTGCGGCACCTATTATCCCTCCGACCCTCCCGACTATGTCGATTTCCTCAATAAGGAAGTCAAGACGGAAACCAGTCGGCATGTCGGCGCCGGCTACTTCGGCAGGTACCTGGCGACTCTGGACAAGCCTTTTCAGCTGCTGGGCGACAGGTTCATGAATTCGTGGCTCGACTGGGACCTCAAACCCACCGCGATGTTACAGTATGAAAGCGCGGCGATGATCACCACCGGAGCGACCTGCTGTTTCGTGGACAAACTCTATGCCGACGGGACTCTGGAAGAGGAGTTCTACCGGAGCCTCCGCGAGACCTACGAGTTCGTCAAAGAGCGGGAGCAGTTTTGCCTCAAGGCGAAACCCGTACCCTACATCGCCGTTCTGCAGTCGGAAACTACCAGGAAGTACAGCAACAACGACCTCTCACCCGATCTTGCAGCCCACGAGGCTCTGGTGCAGAGCAGTCTTCACTTCAACATCATCAACGAAGACACTTTGATGCGCAGCCTCGACGCCTATAAGACACTCGTTCTGCCCGAGCAGACCAACCTCAGCGAGCGCGTGGTTCGAATCATAGAAGCCTTTGTTAAAAGAGGGGGAGGCTTGGTCGCTTCGGGCTCGACTTCTCTCGGCACCGAGACGGGCGAGCGACGCGGTGACTTCGGTCTTGGGGAGGTCTTCGGAGTGAAATATCGAGCGGAGTATCCCCATCCCCATGCCTATTTCAAGCTGACCGACGAGTCGATCGCAGGCGATATCCACGGTCTTCCGATGCATATAGACGGCGATTTTGTCTACGTAGAGCCGACCTCCGCACAAACTCTGGCCAACCTTGTTGATTGTGCGTATATCGAGGAGATACCGGGCAGGTTTTCTATCGGGTCGGCCGCCCCGCCCGGCGAAAATTCGGGATACCCGGCGGTAACGTTGAACCGGTTCGGCCGTGGTAATGTCGCCTACATCAGCGGAAGCATCTTTCGGTCCTATTGGGAAAAGAATCGTTCACAAACGAAATACCTTATTCGCAATCTGGTTCGCCTTGTCACAACCGAGAAACTGCTGGAGGTGGAGGCTTCCGCCGCCGTGGAGGTCTCTCTCTTTGAGCAGAATTCCCGACTCGTGCTGCACCTGCTTTTCGGTCAGATTGAAAAAGTCTTTGACGGCCCGCGAGCGGCAGTTATGGAAAAGATTCCCCCTATTCGTAATGTCTCGGTCAAATTGAAAGTGGCCGGCGAGCCGGAGCGAGTCGTCCAAATACCTGAAGAACGGGATCTTGCCTGGGAGCTGAAGGACGGGTGTCTGTCTTTCAGAGTTCCCGAGTTTAGAATTCACAGCTGCGTGGTAGTCAGCGGCGCAAGGAGGAAAAATGCTGTACTTCTTCCTTCGTAGATTCCTGTATATGTTGATTACGATCGCCCTTGTTTCCGTGGTGACTTTTGTTTTGATTCAGCTTCCTCCCGGAGATTTCATCACTTCGTATGCCGTGCAACTTCAGGAGCAGGGAAGTACGGTTTCGGAGTCCGACTTCGCTTCGCTTCGGAAGCAGTACGGCCTGGACAAACCTCTCTACGTTCAATACTTCGTATGGGTTCGGAACATTGTGGTTCGCGGCGACTTCGGCCGGTCGTTTCAATGGAACAAGCCGGTGAAGGATCTCATTTGGGAACGTATGGGCATTACCGCGATTCTGGGGCTGGGAGCCTTGATCTTTACGTTCGCTGTGGCGATTCCCATAGGGATATATTCGGCTCGACACCAGTATTCGGTGGCCGACTTTTCGATTACCGTCGTCGGCTATTTGGGTTTGGCCACCCCCAATTTCCTTTTGGCGCTGATTCTTATGTTCTTCGTCTACAAGTACACGGGTTTGAGCGTCGGCGGTCTCTTTTCGCCGGAATATGTGCAAGCTTCCTGGAGCATAGCGAAGTTCATGGATATGCTTTCCCACCTTTGGATACCTGTTGTCGTTTTGGGTACGGCGGGCACGGCAGGCCTCATCCGCGTCATGAGGGGCATGCTTCTCGATGAGCTCAACAAACAGTACGTCGTCACGGCGCGCGCGAAAGGACTCAAAGAGTCGAAACTCATTATCAAGTACCCTGTGAGAGTAGCTCTCAATCCCATAGTCAGCACTCTGGGCTGGCGATTGACCAACATCGTGTCCGGGGCGCCTATTGTGGCCGTTGTTCTGAATCTCCCCACCACGGGACCTCTGCTCTTGAGGGCGTTGTTGAGTCAAGATATGTATTTGGCCGGCGCCTTTATTATGCTGCTAAGCACGTTGACCGTCATCGGTACCTTCGTTTCCGATCTGCTTCTGGCCGCGCTGGATCCGCGCATCAGGACGATGAGGTAAGCCATGAGAGAAGAGATCGCGGCCGACACGGGAGATTCCTCCTCGGAAGAAAGACTCTATGTCGCTTCCCAGTACAGACTCATGTGGTTGAAGCTCAAGAAGCACAAGCTTGCTTTGGTGGGGGGGAGTCTTCTCTTCGTACTCTATGCCGGCGCGCTGTTCTGCGAGTTCTTTTCTCCCTACGACATCTATGAGCGTCATACCGCTTATCGGTACGCGCCGCCTCAGCGGGGGCGCTTTTTCGACGAAGGGAGATTTCAACTTCGTCCGTTCGTTTATGATTACACGGTTGATACCGATCCGGTGACATGGAGAAGGACATACACTCCCGACAGAAGTGTGAAGCATCCGATTTACTTCTTTGTCAGGGGTTCCGAGTATAAGATGTGGGGTCTGTTTCGGGCAAACATGCATTTCTTCGGCACCAAAGAAGGAGAGATTTTTCTGTTTGGAACGGACTCGCTCGGGCGGGACCTTTTTTCCAGGATACTCTTCGGATCCCGCATTTCTCTTTCGATAGGACTGATCGGTGTCTTTATGAGCTTTCTCTTAGGACTGTTGATCGGCGGCGTTTCCGGCTACTTCGGGGGTAAGGCCGACACCCTTATTCAAAGGGTGATAGAGTTCCTGCGATCCGTTCCGATTCTTCCTCTCTGGATGGCCTTGGCCGCAGCTCTCCCTCCTGATTGGTCCCCCATCAAAGTGTATTTCGGCATCACGCTCATTCTCTCGACCATTGGATGGACGGGGCTTGCCAGGGTGGTGAGAGGCAAGCTGTTGAGTCTTCGTGAAGAAGATTTCGTAATGGCCGCGAAAATATCCGGCGCTCCCAGTAGTGCAATCATAGCCAGGCATTTGATCCCGTCCTTTCTGACCTACGTCATAGTGTCTTTAACCCTGGCTGTTCCGCGCATGATCCTCGCCGAAACCGCCCTGAGTTTTCTCGGTTTGGGGATGAGGCCGCCGGCCGTGAGTTGGGGAGTGCTTCTGAGTGAAGCGCAGAACATTCACGTATTGGGTCTGTCGCCGTGGCTCCTCATCCCGAGCCTTTTTATTATTGTCACCGTGCTGGCGTTCAACTTCGTCGGCGACGGCCTTCGAGACGCGGCGGATCCGTATTCGAAATAGTGCACATTCCGCGACCGGACCGCCGACTTGGTCCGTCGGTTCGATGGAAAAAGGAGGAGGTTCGATGTTCGGCTCCACATATCTCCGGGAAGTTACTACCTTGAAACTCTCTGCCGGGAAATGCACCGGCTGCGGCATGTGCACAACCGTCTGCCCTCATCACGTATTCGTCGTCGAAGAGAAGAAGGCACGAATCATCGATCTCGATGCGTGTATGGAATGCGGCGCCTGCGCGAAGAACTGTGCCGTCGGCGCCATTTTCGTCCGATCGGGCGTGGGTTGCGCGTCGATGTTCATACGGAAGCAGAAGCACGGGCGTGTTTCCGCTTTTTTCTTTAGGATGTGGGGTTATCCCGTATGAGGAACGGCGCCGGCGGGCGACGGGAGGCTTGTTGATAGGTTGTCGCTCGGTGAAAGCGATCAGTTGCAGGAGCATGTCCCGATGAGAGATGATTCGATGAGCGCTTACTGGATTTCGGACTTTATCGAGACGGCGGTGGGCAAGATTCCCAGAGTCGAAACGGCTCTCAGTTTTCGGGACCGTCTCGGCTCATGGAAGTGCCGATGGGCGAGGGCCTACCGAATGAATTATCCGGTGGAACCGGGGCTCTACGCGGTGGGTAGTCCCGACTCCGGGTCCCCGGTGTTTGTTTCAGCCAACTATAAAATGAGTTTTGACATTCTGCGCAGCCGGCTGACGGGAATGTCGGCATGGATACTGGTGTTGGATACCCAGGGGATCAATGTCTGGTGTGCCGCCGGAAAGCGAACGTTTAGCACGGACGAAATCGTGGACAAGATCAACGAGACCGACCTTTCGAACGTTGTCCGCCACAAGACCCTCATCGTACCTCAACTTGGTGCCCCGGGCGTATCCGCTCATGAAGTCAGAAAAAGGTCCGGTTATCGAGTGGTCTACGGTCCGGTTCGAGCATCCGATATACCAGAATTCATGAACAATAATATGAAGGCAAGTCCGAAGATGAGACGAGTGCGGTTCAAGCTTCTGGATCGGTTGGCACTCTCGCCCATGGAAGTTCTCATGTGGGGAAGACGCATGTTTTGGGGAACCAGAGCTTGGATTATTATTGCAGTGCTCCTATTTGTAAGTGGCATAGACAGGACGGGATTCCAGTTGGGCAAGGTGGTCCGATTCGGACTGCCGGGAATCATCATGTATTCAACGGCCTTTTTGAGCGGCTCATTGTTTGCTCCGTTGTTGTTGCCTTGGCTTCCAGGACGAGCATTCTCCACAAAAGGGGCGGTTCTGGGGTTGGCGTTAGCTGCCGCAGCCGGCTGGTATCGTTGGGGAGCTGCGGCGTCCGTCGGCCTTCGGTTGAATATCCTGGCTTGGCTGTTTCTCGTGCCGGCTATATCGTCGTTTATCGCGGTTACATTTGTCGGTTCATCGACCTATACTTCCTCATCCGGCGTGTTCAAAGAGATGAAGCGGGCGGTGCCGGTGCAGCTTACGCTGATCGGCGTCGGCATACTCTTGCTGATAACGGGACAGCTGGTCTGATTCCGAGTTGAACGACTGAATACTTATGGAGGAGTCGGGCTTCTCGACCGACGGACGTTCAGCACGGTTGTGACGAATACGGCCGAGCAAAGGGCTCGATGGCTTGCCGAAGTCAGGGACGCGGTGTCAAGGCTGTATCCCGGGACGAACGATTCTTTCGATTCGCAGGGATCTCGGCGTCAAGGGCTTGTCTTGCGCCGTGTTATCCGATAGCGTGAACACATCCTTTCGGGCGGATTGCGCCGACCGTCGATCATGGGCAAAATGAGTGCCTCTCGGCGGCCAAGGAGGAGAGCATGAACGACAAAAAGAAGAAACTGACCGGTGCGGCAGGGGCGCCCGTTCCCGACAACCAGAACGTGGTAACCGCCGGCCCACGCGGACCGATGCTGCTGCAAGACGCGTGGTTTCTTGAGAAACTATCCCACTTCGATCGAGAAGTGATCCCCGAACGCCGCATGCACGCCAAAGGTTCCGGCGCGTACGGCAACTTTACGGTCACTCACGATATTACCCGATATACGAAAGCCAAGATCTTCTCCGCCGTCGGCAAGAAGACCGATCTCTTTGTGCGTTTCTCCACCGTGGCCGGCGAACGCGGAGCGGCCGATGCCGAGCGCGACATCCGCGGTTTCGCGATCAAATTCTACACCGAAGAGGGGAACTGGGATCTTGTCGGAAACAACACGCCCGTTTTTTTCTTGCGAGACCCGCTCAAGTTTCCCGATCTCAACCATGCGGTAAAACGCGACCCGCGGACCAACCTGCGCAGCGCGCGAAACAATTGGGATTTCTGGACTTCGCTTCCCGAAGCGTTGCATCAGGTTACCATTACCATGAGCGATCGCGGGATCCCCTATTCCTATCGGCATATGAACGGATACGGCAGTCACACTTTCAGTCTTATCAACGCCGACGGCGAGCGGTTTTGGGTCAAGTTCCATTTCAAGACTCAGCAGGGCATCCGAAACCTGACCGACGAAGAGGCCGAAGCGATAATCGGGAAGGACCGGGAGAGTCATCAACGCGACCTGTTCGAGAGCATCGAAAGGGGAGACTTCCCGAAGTGGACTATGAAGATCCAGGTCGTGCCGGAGTGCGACGCCGCGAAGTTTTCCTTTAATCCTTTCGATTTGACCAAAGTTTGGCCGCACAAGGATTACCCGCTCATCGACGTGGGCGTGCTCGAATTGAACAAGAATCCCGAAAACTATTTCGCCGAAGTCGAGCAGTCCGCCTTCAACCCGGCGAATATCGTGCCGGGCATCGGCTTCTCTCCGGACAAGATGCTGCAGGGGAGACTATTCGCCTATGGCGATGCGCAACGCTATCGCCTAGGTGTAAACCACCATCTTATCCCGGTCAACCATCCTCGCTGCCCGGTCCACGGCTATCATCGCGACGGCGCTATGAGGGTGGACGGCAACTACGGGGGGACCATCGGCTACGAACCCAACAGCTACGGGGAATGGCGGGAGCAACCCGATTTTCGCGAGCCGCCTCTCGATCTGAAAGGCGCGGCCGCCCAGTGGGATCACCGAGCGGATGACGACGACTACTACTCGCAGCCCGGTGCTCTGTTTCGAATGATGAGCGGCGAGCAACGGAAGGCTCTTTTTGAAAACACCGCCCGCGCGATGGGCGACGCACCTAAGGAAATCAAGGTGCGCCACGTCGGCAATTGCCTGAAAGCCGACCGAGCGTACGGCGAAGGGGTAGCCAAAGCGATGAAGATATCACTGAACGAAGTGCCGCAGTAGACGGCGGTCCAAACAAACCCGCGAGCCTATCGTGCTGCGACGCAATCGGGCGCTTCGATGACGAGTTCCGACGTATCGAGAGTGCCCGACGCCGTTCAACGCGCCCGACCTTCGCAGAGGAGCGGGCCGTTGGCTATGCGTAGGTATCTATGATTTGCCCTTGAAAGGCGGCAAGCCCACCGGTCGGATCCGCAGAGGAGGTCGACTGAGCGGAGCGACTTATTTCCGCCGCTTCGTTGTCGGGAACGCGTTCCGCCGCTTCATTGTCGCCGCTCGGCCCCACCTGGTAGGCTGAGTTCGATTGAATCTGTACGCTGTCTATGGTCATGTCTATTCCTTCCTTGTCTACTAAGGAATATTACTGCCGCCGCCGCCGGCCGTCCACTACTTTTTCGTCGCGTCGCGACGAGTTTTCGACACGCGGAATTCACCGAACACAACATCGATCGCGGGCCGGTGGCGTCGAGTGCGAGCTCCGAATAGAGAATCTGCGCATCCGGCGCTCCACGAGTCAAGAACGCAATGCGCTTCGGCAATCATTTCGGTCGGCCTCGCTCAATCCGGTCAGATAAAGCGCGTAGAGAGTCGAGCCGATTAACCTGATTCGCATTCGTATGTGGGAGTGTGGAAGAGCGTCGAACGTTTCGTGATCGATGAACCTCACCGGCGCTGCCGTGCCGGAGGATCGAATCGCACGACATTGGTCGAGCCGGTAGCCGTTGATCTGCTCGCCGTGCGGCCCGAGCATCTCGATCCGAATCTCCCCCGATGCGCCGACATCGGCATTCAACAGTACCGTTTTCGGTTTGGGAAGCGGAGCAGTGATGAGTTCACCCGCCTTTTCCTTCAGCGCCCGATAGCCCACGAACCTGTCCTTGAGGACCGAACGTACCCCGATCCCGCGCCTCTCGTAGGTGTCGCTCCGGTGGTGATTCGCGTCCATGCCGCCGTGGTAGAACCACAGTTCCTCACCCATCGTTATCGGGGGGGAGGCCATCATCGGCTGGATTCTCACGCCGTCCCAGTCGCCCGGACGAGGCTTGAAAAACGGTTCGGGAACCGCTTCTCGAAGCCAGTTCTCTCCATCGTAACTGTGACACAGCTCAAGCCACGCGCTCCCGCTGCCGACGTCGAACACCTCCGCCATTCCGATGTAAATGGAATGATACGGGAAGACCATCATTCCGTAGAACTGTCGATTCCGGCCACGGACTCTTCTGATATGCGTCTTGTCTCCACCGTGTCGGATACGTTCGAGTCCTTCGTCGGGGTAGTCGAACGGGTCGGCGTCACGATCGTCGGTGTCCAGCACCGCCCGAAAGGGCGTCCAATGAATAAGATCCTCGCTTTCGGACCTGGCCACGGCCCGGGTTGCCCTTTCTTCAAGGGTCGTAGCCACTTCCAACCGGGCAAACATGACGTACTTGCCCAACCGTGCATCAAAGAAAAAAACATTGTTCGCGTCGGAGGTGTTCCGACTCACCGGGTTTTCCGGATAGGCGACCCAGCGGACTCCATCATCCGAGTGAGCGAGGCAGAGGCCTTTGTCCATCGATTGGCCCGGTTTCCATTTGTCGCCGAGCGTCTCGTCGCGCTCATCCTTCACCCAGGTGTAGTAGAGGGCGGTGTAACGCCCACGTGCGTGAGGGTGCGGCGTGGAACGTGCATCGAGGACGCAAAAACTCTCCGGCCCGAGGCGTCCGCACAACTGACGACCGCAGGCGTCTCTCATGAATCCGGACAAGAATGCATTCTCCGGTACGGGGTCGATATCTCGGTAGCCGTCGACGGGTCCCACAAGGTCGAGTGAAGGGATGTTCCAGCTAAGTCCGTCGCTGCTCGTCGCGTACAGTTCGTAGCTCATCTGTCGTCTGTTTCGCTGTTCATCGCCCGGTAGATCGACACTCAGCCGTCTGCGGCTCATGTACCACATCCGAAGCTCACCGTCGTCTCCTTTGATGACGCTTCCAAACGCAAACGCCGGAGCGACGACCGGACCGACGTGAACCGGTTCCGGTTTTCCGACCTCTCTTTTCAGATAGAACGCCTGGTCCACGAATCTCTCATCAATAAGCGCAACAGTCACACCGATACCTCCGTTCGCCGCCGGGCAAAGTGCATTGCGCACTTTGTCGTATATGATATCGTATTCGCGGTAGATTGTCCGGGCGAGGTTGAAGGCGTCGAGGTCGGTGACCTTGCGTGCCGGCTCAATCTGGTGGGTTTGAACGATCTGGAGATGAAGTGTTTCGCGGACCCGGTGACCGTCGCGCACAACCACGTCTATCACGCCGGCACGAGCCGCCTCGGTTCCCCTCATTGCCGCGGTCCGCGGTAGCGCGTATTATAGCAAGATGAGAAAGAAAATCATCCTCGCGGTTGCGCTTTTTCTCCTTTTCGCGATGTCCGCGGGCGCGATTGAAGCGGGAGATGTGCTTTTGAGCTTGTCTCCCGTGGCGAAGACCGCCTTACCGCTCCTTCTGATTCCGGAGATGTTTTCCGATTCGAATGCGTTGCCGATGGGGCTTGCGGGAATCGGTCTCTACTCGATTCCCAATACGATGCTTCTGTGGAACGTCTATACTCAACACCCACGCGCGACGCGTCTGTGGCGAACGATCACACTCTTTGCCGATGGGGCGATCACTTTGGCATTCGCCGGGTTCGGAACCTATGTCATGATAGGAGAGTCGCGCCTCGGTGGATGGGGGGATGTGATCGGAGCGCTCTATCTGTTTTTGGCTATTCCGGCCGGCGCTGCCTTTGCGCTCGATTTTATCCCGTATTCGTTCGAAACGACCGAGTAAGATGCGGCCCGCCGGTCGCGCGGGGCGGCTTGTGGCAAGAGGCTTGGAAACCCGATAGTATCCGCAACCATGAAACGACGTAAACTCGGCGCCACGGGGATCGACGTATCCGAAATCGGCATGGGAACGATCCAGATGACGCGGCTCGGTTGGAAAGAAAGTGTCGAGGTGATCCACGGCGTGTACGATCTGGGCGTCACCTGGTTCGATACCGCCCAGGGGTATTTCGACGCGGAGCTCAGACTCGGCGAAGCCGTTCGCGGGTTTCGCGACAAGGTGACGGTCATCACAAAGTCGGGGGCCGGCGACGCCGATGCGCTCGCCGAACACATCGAGGCGAGTCTCGACCGTTTGAGAACCGACTACATCGACGTCTTTTTTTTCCACGGCGGCACGGCGGTCGTATCCGAGCAGTTCGCAGCGCCGGGAGGCTTGCTGGAGACCGCGTTGCGTTTCGTCGAACAGGGAAAGATTCGGTATCTGGGGTTTTCCGCGCACCGTCCGGCGGTGGCGCTCAAGGCGCTGGAGTTCCCGGAATTGCGCGTCGCGATGATTCCCGCGAACTATATAAATCGCGAATATGTCGATGGGGCCTTCATGCGTGAAGCGATCGGGAAAGACGTAGCGGTTCTCGCCATGAAGCCGTTCGGAGGCGGGCGCATCGACGCGGTCGCTCCGTCGCTGCGGTTTCTCAAGACCTATCCCGATCTTATTCCGTGCATCGGGGTGGATTCGGTCGAGCAGATGGCCGAAAACATCGCGATATGGGAAGGCCCCGACGTCTACGGCCCGTCCGACGAATCGGTCCTCGCCGACCGGCGGCGGCTTCTCGGCGATCGCTTCTGCCGGTTGTGCGGGTATTGCCTTCCCTGTCCGGAAGAAATACCGATTCCCACGGTGAATTTCCTCAAAGTCTTCAGCATGCAAATGCCCCGCGATCGCGTCGTGACCGCCGCGCACACCGAAGCGGTGGAAAAGGCGGAGCTATGCACCGCGTGCAGACAATGCGTGCAGCGCTGCCCCTACGATCTTGAGATTCCCGACATGCTCAAGGAGAACGCCGCGTTCTACCACGAGTTTATGAGCTCCGGCGAATCGCCGTAATCGGACCTTGCGAATCGTTCGGTCTTCTTGAGTCTCGATTCAAGAGCGCCGCCGGCCGCCGGGGTCGGCGTTCCAGGCGTCCGAGAGGTCGAGCCGCATTCGTGCGTCGTGCCGGAAAAAGGCGTCATAGAATCCGCCACGGCCGGGATGGTCCCGATCGACTATCCGAAACAGCGCCGCGCGCCGATCATTTTCGTTGCGACACGATGAGAGATCGGCTATCTGACCGAGCAACCAGGCGCGGTTGTTCAACGGCATATCGATGGAATCGAGAAAAGCGTCGCGATCCCACGAGATAGCGTGATGCCGCGAAACCGAAAGCTGCGCGCCGATTGTTTTAAAGAGATCGTCGCCCACATGGAAGCATTTGGAACGTAACTCGAGCGAACGATCGTCGATCGGCGTCCCGGTGAATATCTCTTCGGCTCGGGCGCCGGCGGATACGACGTCTTCGCCTTCGAAACACGCCCGACGCAGAACCTCGACGGCGCGAATCTCTTCGAGCGTCTCCTTTATCAACCGCGGGCGCGCTCGGAGACGTTACGTTCCAGGTCGAGCCATCGGAAAAGCGTCCGCTCGACTCCTTCGTTCGCTATGAGAGGACCTTCGAAGTTTCGCTCCAGCCCGACGGCGGCATGCGCGATCTCCTCCTCCTGCGACTCGTCGACGAAGAATCGGGAGTAATCCCGAAGCGTTTTCATGACGGGCCGCTCGGGGTCCCACTCTTGATCGAGCCAGACGAACTTGTTTACATCGTCGTTGATCCCTTCGGAATAGCAGACGCTCCCGATGCAATAGGGCGCGAATCTGTTGTGAATACTTTTCATCGCGTAAGGGCGCGGATTGATGCACTCGCGACCAAGGGTCAGGGCGAAAGCGGGGTCCCATCCGGGAACGGGATACTGACAGCGCAGACTGTGCGTGATGTCCGGGTAGTGGCGGATGGGATAGCGATCCGGTATGGCTGTCCTCAGCTCGGGAAGCGAATCGCGCACCCACGCGCCGAACACGATCCCCGAAAGCCACTCCGGTTCGCGTTCGACCTCCCGGTCTCTTCGGAGAGGACCTGCGCCGCCATACGTTCTCGATCGGAGCAGGCATCCGCCACAACGGTCCCGCCGCGGCGGTAGAAAAGCGGTTCGTCAGCCACTCCCCGCACCCTCTCTCACCGCGGACCGGCGGCGTTGACATATCCGTCTGCCTCGACGGATACTTGCGCTCCGGAGGTCGGCTGCGTATGAGAATTTTTACCAATCTTTCGCCGTTCATCGAAGAGATACGGGTCGGAAGACTCGCCTCCGGCGCCGAGGTGTTGCGCAAGGCGCTCGAAATCGGTTTCGACGGAATCGAAGTCAATCTGTCGGTGCTCGAGGAACCGCCGGCGTCTCGTTTTTTCGACGGTGTGGACACGAGCCGAGTAACGTTCCATTCCAACTATGTGGAGTTCGTCCCGGGAGCCGGGTCGCACTATATTCGTGACGCGGCGGTCGCTCAATTGTCGGACGAAATCGAGCTCGCCGCAACGCTCGGCGTCCGCGTACTTACCTTTCATCCGGGCCGATACGGGAAGAGGATATCGCGACGACGTTCGTTCGAGAATCTGATCGAAACGCTTTCGCGCGTGATGGAGACGGTGAATCGCGCGCGGGGAAAAGTGCTCGTGTGTGTCGAAAACATGGACGGT